>NZ_JBJIEP010000019.1:0-112645 GCF_046557955.1 Shinella agrisoli
CTGCACCTTTCCTCCTACTCAGGCACAAAATGCGGCTTGCAGAACACCCATCCTGATCGAGTACAGACCCTAGAACGTCGGCGGGGTGTTGATCCAGATCAGCACCGTCTCGCCGTCGTGGCGGTTGCGCCAGGCGTGGCGGCGGCCGCTTGCGAAATAGAGGCTGTCGCCGGGCCCGAGGTCGTGGAACTCGTGGCCGTCCAGCACCATTTCCATCCGCCCTGAAAGCACGTGCACGAACTCCTCGCCCTCGTGCTCGTAGGCGCCGTCCGAGGAGGCGCCGGGGGCGAGCACGAAGCGGTGGCAGTCCATCATGTTGCGCCCCTCCGCCAGCACCTGCACGGTCACGCCGGGCGAGGTCTCCGGCCAGAGCTTCCACTCCCCTGCCCTGACGACCGACCGGTTGTCTTCTTCCTCCTCGCCGGAAAGCTTCGAGACGGTCGTGCCGTAGTAGTCGGCAAGGTCGTGCAGCACGCGGAAGGTCACGCCCTGCGAGGTGCGCTCGAAGGTGGAGAGCACCGAGGTGGCGATGCCGATGTCGCCGGCGACCTGCTCCAGCGTCTTGCCCGCGGCGTGGCGCAGGCTGCGCAGCTTGCGCCCGACGCCCTGCGGCGCATCCCCTTCGGAGGGCGGCGTCTCGGCGGCGGGCTCCCCGGCCTCCAGCGCCTCGCGGATGGCGGCCGGGTTGAGGCCGCGCTCCGTCCTGTACCAGGCGATGCGCTTCAGCCGCGCGACGTCCTCCGCGCTGTACTGGCGATGGCCGGTCTGCGAACGGCCCGGCACGACGAGCCCCTGGGCTTCCCAAAGCCTCAGCGTGGAGGCCGAAACGCCGGCGAGCCGCGCCGCCTCCGCCACCTTGTAATGCACCGGCTCCGCAGAACCCATCGCGCCAAATCCCTGATTCCGTATTATCGTTCCATAGCATTTCCCGGGACACGCCTGCCGGTTTGAAATCCGTCGCGCCGCCCCCCGTGTAAAATGCCGTTGCATTCTTGCAGAAAAAATGTAGGAATTCCACTTGAAGCTTGCAGAAAAAATGCAAGTTATTGGACAACGCCTCCAGATCCGGGATAAAGCCATGACCGCCACGCCTCTGACAGACCGCAAGAACGCCGCCATCTCGCGCGGCGTGGGCATGACCACGCAGATCTACGCCGACCGGGCGGAGAATGCGGAGATCTGGGACAAGGAGGGCAACCGCTACATCGATTTCGCCGCCGGCATCGCCGTGGTCAATACCGGCCACCGCCATCCGCGCGTCATAGAGGCCGTCAAGAACCAGCTCGACCGCTTCACCCACACCTGCCACCAGGTCGTGCCCTACGAGAACTATGTCGAGCTCGCCGAGCGGCTGAACACCATCACCCCCGGCAACTTCGCCAAGAAGACGATCTTCGTGACGACGGGCGCGGAGGCCGTTGAGAACGCCGTGAAGATCGCCCGCGCCGCCACCGGCCGCCAGGCGGTCATCGCCTTTTCCGGCGGCTTCCACGGCCGCACCTTCATGAGCATGGCGCTGACCGGCAAGGTCGTGCCCTACAAGGTGGGCTTCGGCGCGATGCCGGGCGACGTCTTCCATGCGCCCTTCCCGGTCGAGATGCACGGCACGACGGTCGAGCAGTCGCTTTCGGTGCTGAGGAAGCTCTTTGCGGCCGATGTCGACCCGAACCGCGTCGCCGCGATCATCATCGAGCCGGTGCAGGGCGAAGGCGGCTTCTATCCGGTGCCGGCCAATTTCATGAAAGCGCTGCGCGAGATCTGCGATGAGCACGGCATCCTCCTCATCGCCGACGAGGTGCAGACCGGCTTCGCCCGTACGGGAAAACTCTTCGCCATGGAGCATTACGGCATCGCGGCCGACATCACGACCATGGCCAAGGGCCTCGGCGGGGGCTTTCCGATCGCCGCCGTCACCGGCCGGGCGGAGATCATGGACGCGCCCGGCCCGGGCGGCCTCGGCGGCACCTATGCCGGCAGCCCGATCGGCGTCGCGGCGGCCCATGTGGTGCTCGACGTCATCAAGGACGAGGACCTGTGCAACCGTGCCGAAAGCCTCGGCGCGCGCCTCAAGCAGCGCCTCGCCTCCCTGCGCGACAAGGTTCCGGAAATCGCCGACATCCGCGGCCCCGGCTTCATGAACGCCGTCGAGTTCAACGACGTGGCGACGAAGCAGCCGAGCGCCGACTTCGCCAACAGGGTGCGCCTCAAGGCCCTGGAAAAGGGCCTGATCCTGCTCACCTGCGGCGTGCACGGCAACGTCATCCGCTTCCTCGCGCCGATCACCATCCAGGACGAGGTCTTCGCCGAGGCGCTCGACATCCTCGAAGCTGCGATGATCGAAGCCCGCGCCGCCTGAGCGGCGGCCGAACCGAAATCCCCCGAGGCGGCACCCGGAGCATCGGCTTCGGGTGAACGGCCTTTCTTTTCCGGAAGGAGCGAAACCATGGCCTTCTACGATGCTCTTGCAAAGCACCTGAAGTCGACCGAGTTCCTGCGCGACGCAGGTTATGTCAACGGCAACTGGATCGGCGGCAACGGTGCCGCGACCTTCGACGTCCTCAACCCGGCGACCGGGGAAAGGCTGGCGACGCTGCCGGAGATGGGCGCGGGCGAAACCGCCGCGGCCATCGACGCCGCCTACGCGGCGCAAGGCCCCTGGGCCGCGCGCCCGGCCAAGGACCGCAGCGCGCTGCTGCGCAAGTGGCACGATCTCGTCGTCGCCAATGCGGACGAGCTTGCCGCGATCCTGACAGCCGAGATGGGCAAGCCGCTGGCCGAGGCGAGGGGCGAAATCCTCTACGCCGCCGCCTATGTCGAGTGGTATGCGGAAGAGGCCAAGCGCATCAACGGCGAGACGATCCCCGCGCCCTCCGCCGACAGGCGCATGCTCGTCATCCGCCAGCCGGTCGGCGTCGTCGGCACCATCACGCCATGGAACTTCCCGGCGGCGATGATCGCCCGCAAGGTCGCCCCGGCGCTCGCCGTCGGCTGCACGGTGGTCTCCAAGCCCGCCGAGCAGACGCCGCTCTCGGCCATCGCCCTTGCGGTCCTCGCCGAAAAGGCGGGCCTTCCGGCCGGCGTCTTCAACCTCATCCTCGGCACAGATGGGCCGGCGATCGGCAAGGAGCTCTGCTACAATCCGAAGGTGCGGAAGATCTCCTTCACGGGCTCTACGGAGGTCGGCCGCATCCTGATGCGCCAGTGCTCCGACCAGATCAAGAAGGTGAACCTGGAGCTCGGCGGCAACGCGCCCTTCATCGTCTTCGACGACGCCGATCTCGATGCGGCCGTGGAGGGCGCCATGGCCTCGAAGTACCGCAATGCCGGCCAGACCTGCGTATGCGCCAACCGGCTCTACGTGCAGGCGGGCGTCTATGACGCCTTCGCCGAGAAGCTGGCGAAGAAGGTGGCGGAGCTTTCGGTCGGCGACGGCTTCGACAAGGCCACGACGATCGGCCCGCTGATCGAGGAAGCGGCCGTCAAGAAGGTCGAGGCACATATCGCCGACGCCCTTTCCAAGGGCGCGACGGTGGTGGCCGGCGGCAGGCGTATCGACGGCAAGGGCACCTTCTTCCAGCCGACCGTGCTGAAGGACGTCGCCCGCGGCATGGCGGTCGCGAAGGAAGAGACCTTCGGCCCGGTCGCCCCGCTCTTCCGCTTTGACACGGTCGAGGACGTGATCGAGCAGGCCAACGACACCGAGTTCGGCCTTGCCGCCTACTTCTTCGCCGGCGACCTCAAGAAGGTCTGGAAGGTGGCCGAAGCGCTGGAATACGGCATGGTCGGCGTCAATACCGGCCTCATCTCCTCCGAGGCCGCCCCCTTCGGCGGCATCAAGCAGTCCGGGCTTGGCCGCGAGGGCTCCGCCCACGGCGCGGACGACTATCTGGAGCTGAAATACATCTGCATGGGGGATGTGGCCTGACCATTCAGGATCGCCCCGCCTCGCGCGGGGCGATTTTCATGCGGCTTCGATATCCGTCCTGGCGAAGTCATCGCCTTTATAAAGCAGCGGCATGCAGAGTTGCCGGGCGCAGGCATAGGCGAAACAGTCGCCGAAGTTCAGGCCGGCCGGATGCCGGCCCTTGCCGAAACGCTGGTAGGCATCGACAGCTGCGGCTGTCAGCGCCGGCTCGATTGAAATGACTGTAACGTCGAAGGGGCGAATATAGGCCTCCACCTCCCGCAGGGCCGCCTTCGGCTCAAGCCCGAAGATCCGCCCGTAAGCAACCGAGGCCTCCCAGAGCGCCATGGGGGACGTCGTCCGCGCATCCGCGCGCATGAGGCGTGCGGAGAGCGATTCCGCATCGCTTTCATCCGCCATCATGGCGACCATGGCTGAAGCATCGACGAACATCAGTCCTCGTACAGGCTGTCGATGAAAGCCTTGTCGGCCTTGAGGCCGGTCGGAGAGTATTTCCGGTTCAGCTCGCGGGTCATGGCGATGGCCTTCTCCACCAGCGTCGGCTGGCTCTCGGCTCGCGCCAGCTCACGCGCCAACGCCTGCCGCACCGCCTCGGTCTTGCTGACCTTGCGCAGCGTGGACAGCCGTTCGGCAAGCCGGTCGACCTCCTGGTCCTTGACATAGAGCGGCATGGTATATCCTTCCCTTTCAAGAGGTATATATAGCATGCCGCAGCCCGGCAGGAAAGGTCAGGCCGGCTTCACCGCCTCCGGATGGGCCGCCTGGAAGGCAGGAAGGGCCCGGCAGGTCCCGGCGATGCGCCGGACCCGTTCGAGGCCGGCGATGTCGGCGCCCCAGCGCTCGGCGTTGTAGACCTGCGGCACGAGGCAGAAATCGGCCATGGTGGGCGTGTCGCCGTGGCAGAAGGTGCCGGTGGCCGGATCGGTCAGCAGGGCCTCGACGGCGGAAAGGCCGTCGCTGATGAACTTCTTCATCCAGCCGGCGCGGACCTCCTCCCCGCCCCCGGTGATCTCCAGCACATGGTTGGCGACGCCCGTGTTGCAGACGGCGTGGATCTCCATGGCGATGGCGTAGGAGAGCGTGCGCACGCGCTGCCGGCCGGGCGGGTCGGCGGGCAGGAAACGCGCCCCGGGGCGCGTTTCGGAAAGGTATTCGATGATCGCGAGGGATTGCGTCAGCGTCCGCCCGTCGATCGTCAGGGCCGGCACGAGGCCCTGCGGATTGCGGGCGCGGTGTTCCGGCGCGCGCTGCTCGCCGGCGAGCAGATCGACGGGCACCCGCCGGTACGGCAGGCCGAGGCTTTCGAGCGCGATGCGCACGCGGTAGCTGGCGGAAGAGCGCCAGTAGTCGTAGAGCACGATGCCGTCGCTCATCGGTCAGCCCTTATCGTAGCGTGTCACGGTCTGCTCGATCGCGCCGAAGATCGAGTGGCCGGCCTTGTCCTTCATCTCGATGCGCACGGTGTCGCCGAACGTCAGGAACGGTGTCTTCGGGGCGCCGGTGGCGATCGTCTCGACGGTGCGGATCTCGGCGATGCAGGAATAGCCGGCGCCGCCCTCCGGGACCGGCCTGCCCGGCCCGCCGTCCTGCCTGTTGGAGACGGTGCCGGAACCGATGATCGAGCCGGCGACGAGCGGGCGGGTCTTTGCCGCATGGGCGACGAGCTGGCCGAAATCGAACGTCATGTCGACGCCGGCATTGGCCCGGCCGAAGGGCTTTCCGTTGAGCGAGACGAGGAGCGGCAGGTGCAGCCTGCCGCCGTCCCAGGCCTCGCCCAGCTCGTCCGGCGTCACGGCGACGGGGGAGAAGGCGGAGGAGGGCTTGGACTGGAAGAAGCCGAAGCCCTTGGCAAGCTCGGCCGGGATGAGGCCGCGCAGCGACACGTCGTTGACGAGCATGACCAGCTTGATCGCCTCGCGGGCTTCCTCGACGCTTGCGCCCATCGGCACGTCGTCGACGATGACGGCGACCTCGCCCTCCATGTCGATGCCGAAGGCCTCGTCGGCCGCAAGGATCGGATCGCGGGGGCCGAGAAAGCTGTCGGAGCCGCCCTGGTACATCAGCGGATCGGTCCAGAAGCTCTCCGGCATCTCGGCATTGCGCGCCTTGCGCACCAATTCGACATGGTTGACGTAGGCCGAGCCGTCCGCCCATTGGTAAGCCCGCGGCAACGGAGAGGCGGCGTCGTGCTCGTGGAAGCGCATCGTCGGCTGCGAGCCGGTTTCCAGCCCCTCGGCGACCCGCGCCAGCCGCGGCGCGACATGCGCCCAGTCGTCCAGCGCCGCCTGCAGCGTGCGGGCGATGTGGCCGACTTCCGAGCAGCGCGTCAGGTCGCGCGAGACGACGACCAGGCGGCCGTCGCGGGTGGAATCCTTTAATGTCGCAAGTTTCATGCGCCTCTCTCCCGATCTTGTTTCCGGCCGGCGGATCGTGTCATCTTCCGGCCGCCTGTCTCCACCCGCATGCGCCGTTTCCGCGGCGCATTGCCTCTCCAAGGAAATCCCGCTTGAACCCCACGGCCCGAAATTCCCTGCTGATCGCCGCCGGCTTCATCGCCGCGACGGCCATCATCCTTTATACGATGGGTCAGCCGCTCATCTGCAAGTGCGGATATGTCAAACTGTGGCGCGGCGTCGTGGTTTCCTCTGAAAACTCGCAGCACCTTTCCGACTGGTACACGCCGAGCCACATCATCCACGGCATCCTGTTCTTCGGCTTCTTCACGCTGATCCTGAGGAAGGCGAGCATCAACGTGCGGCTCGCCCTTTCGCTTGTCGTCGAATGCTCGTGGGAAATCCTCGAAAACACCGACATGGTCATCAACCGCTACCGCGAATCGACCATCTCGCTCGACTATTTCGGCGACAGCGTGATCAATTCGAGCGCGGACATCCTCGCGATGGTGGTCGGCTTCTTCCTCGCCGCGCGCCTGCCCGTCTGGGCGAGCGTCGCGATCATCGTCTTCTTCGAGGCGCTGACCACATACCTCATCCGCGACGGGCTGGCGCTCAACATCCTGATGCTCGTCTGGCCGCTGGAGGCGGTGAAGGCCTGGCAGGGCAGCTGACCGGCCGGTCATTTGACGCCCGGCGTGCCGTCGAACTTGCGCTCCAGTCCGTCCCAGCAGTCGAGATAGTTTTCCTGCAGCGTCTCCAGCTCGGCGGCGAACTTCGTGAGCTGCTGCGGGAAACGCGTCTCGAACATGAAGGCCATGGTGTGGTCCAGTTTCACCGGCTTCAACTCGCTGCCGGAGGCCTTCTCGAAGCCCATCGTGTCCGGGCCGTGCGGCAGCATCATGTTGTGCAGGCTCATGCCGCCGGGAACGAAGCCCTCCTCCTTGGCGTCGTACTGGCCATGGATCAACCCCATGAATTCGCTCATGATGTTGCGGTGGTACCACGGCGGGCGGAACGTGTGCTCGGCGACCAGCCAGCGCGGCGGGAAGATGACGAAGTCGACATTCGCCGTGCCGGCCTCCTCCGTCGGCGCCGTCAGGACGGTGAAGATCGATGGATCGGGATGGTCGAACAGGATCGCCCCGACCGGCGAATAGGTCCGGAGGTCGTATTTGAACGGCGCGTAGTTGCCGTGCCAGGCGACGACGTCGAGCGGCGAATGGCCGATCCCGGTGACGTAGAACTTGCCGCACCATTTGACATGGACCCTGCAGGGCGTCTCCTTGTCCTCGTAGGCGGCGGCCGGCGTCTTGAAGTCGCGCGGATTGGCGAGGCAGTTGGCGCCGATCGGACCGCGGTCCGGCAGGGTGAACTTCGCCCCGTAGTTCTCGCAGATGTACCCGCGCCAGACATCCCCCTCGCCGATGCGGGCGACCTTGAACATCATGCCGCGCGGGATGAGGCAGATCTCCAGCGGCTCGACGTCCATGATGCCCATCTCGGTGAAGACGCGGATGCTGCCGAGCTGCGGCACGACGAGCAGCTCGCCGTCGGCGTTGAAGAAATAATCGTCCACCATGTCGGCATTGAACGTATAGGCGTGCGCGGCCATGCCGACCTGCGTCAGCACGTCGCCGGCGGTGGTCATCGTGCGGATGCCTTCGAGGAAGTTCAGCCTTTCCTTCGGCGCCGGCAGCGGGTTCCAGCGCAGCTGGCCGAGCGGAAGCGAATGGTCGTCGAGGCAGGGCGCGGTCTTCCAGTGCGGATAGCCGGCATTGCTGAATCGGCGGGTGTGCCGCACGCTCGGGCGGATGCGGTAGAGCCAGGAGCGCTCGTTGGTGCCGCGCGGCGCGGTGAAGGGCGAGCCCGAAAGCTGCTCGGCATAGAGGCCGTAGTTGCATTTCTGCGGGCTGTTCTGGCCCTGCGGCAGCGCGCCGGGCAGGGATTCCGTCTCGAAGTCGTTGCCGAAGCCCGGCATGTATTTCAGGCTGTTGGCGGTCTGCGTCGCATGATCCGGCATGGCTTGCCCTCCTCTGCAGAGCGTGCTTGTCGTCAGATGGTTACAGATGTAACTGTCCATTTTGTAACCATCAAGGCGACCGCCCATGGACTTCAAGCTCGAAACCTTCCTGCCCTACCGGCTCAACCAGGCAGCCGAGCGGGTGAGCCAGCGCTTCGCCGCGCAGTACCGCGTGCGCTACCGCATGACGCGGCCGGAATGGCGGACGCTCGCCGCGCTCGGCGCCTACGGCCGCATGACGGCAACGGAGATCGGCGCCAATTCCAGCATGCACAAGACGAAGGTCTCCCGCGCGGTGCGGGCCCTGGAGGAAAAGCGCTGGCTGAAGCGCAGCGAGGACGCGAGCGACCGCCGCATCGAGCATCTGGAGCTGACGCCGGCGGGCCGGCGCATCCACGGCGAGATGATCGAGCTTGCCCGCCGCTACGAGCAGGAACTGGCGCGGCTTCTCGGCACGGCCGGCCTCAAGCAGCTGGAGGCGGGCCTTTCGGCCGTCGAGGCCGGGCTGCCTGCGCAGGCCGTCCGGCGCGGCCCGAAGGACTGACGACGCTTCACCGGCATGAATCGATCCGGCCGGATCGATTCAAAGCTTTCATTGGACGGCCTTTCCGGGCTCCGGCAGACTCGATGGCATGCCGAACGCCCATGCCTTCCCGACGATCCACCGTTTCCGCCGCATCGACGCGGCGCGCAACATGGCCCGCTTCTACCTGCTTTCGCTGGAGCCGACGCTCTTCGGCGAGGTCGCCGTCCTGGCCCACTGGGGCCGCATCGGCACCCGCGGACGGCAGGCGCTCAGCCTGCATGCCACGCTGGCAGAAGCGGAAGCGGTGCTCGCGCGCCAGATCGCCCGGCGGCGCAAGCGGGGATACGCCGCGCTCACGACTGCCTAACCACGCTCCTTGACGGTCTCCATCGCCACGTTGGTCGACGTGTTCGCGACGTAGGGCAGGTTGGAGATCCGTTCGCCGAGGACCAGCCGGTACTTCTTGATGTCGCGCGTGCGGATTTTCAGGAGATAGTCGAAGCGGCCGGCGATCATGTGGCACTCCTCGACCTCCTTGATCTTCTTCACGGCCGCGTTGAAGCTGGTCAGGGCCTCCTCGTGCGTGTTGGTCAGCTTCACCTCGGCGAAGGCGATATGGTCGAGGTTCATCTTCGCGGGATTGAGGATCGCCTTGAAGCCCTGGATGAAGCCTTCCGCGATCAGCCGCTTGAAGCGGTTCTGGCACGGGGTCTTCGACAAGCCGACCCGTTCCGCCAGCTCGGCGACGGAGATGCGGCCGTTTTGCGCGAGTTCCTCGAGGATTTTCCGGTCGAATGCGTCCAATGACCCATCGACATGCGTATTATCGGGCAATCAACCCTCCATTTTTCCGAAAATAGACCCATATAGCCTAATCTGAAGCGATATGAAGTCCATCTGTTTTTATGCGGCGTGATATTGTCCCGCCCAGTTTCCCGGAACGAAAGCACGCCACCCGGCCGCCCTCGGCGCAGCCGGATGCGGGCGATGGTCCGGCGCCGGCGGCAGGGGGATAGTGGTGCAAGACGAGAGCTTCGATGATAGCATGTCGCCGGACCTGCTCAGCCGCTACAAGCCGCTCGCGATCCGGGCTGTCGTGGCGGCCTGCAGCATCAGAGCGGAGCCCGCGCGCGCCGGACCGGGCGTTCCGCTTCGCCACGCGCCGCAGTTCCATGACGTCCCGAACCGGGACGAGCCTGCAATAGCCTTCATCCGCTGAACCCTGTTTCGCAAGACACCGAACCGCTTATAGGTCCTTCCATGCAGAACCCCGCCGCCGCCTCCCTTCCCGCCGCCGACGAGACCGTCGCCCCGTTCTCGCGCTTCGCCCCGCCGATCCGCCCGCAGGGCGAGCTGCGCCGGGCGATCACGGCCGCCTACCGCCGGCCGGAAACCGAGTGCCTGCCGCCGCTCGTCGCCGCGGCCCGCGTTTCCGAGCGGGAGCGCTACGACATTCGCAACACCGCCCGCACGCTGATCGAGGCGCTGCGCGCCAAGCACAAGGGCACCGGCGTCGAGGGACTGGTGCAGGAATATTCGCTGTCGAGCCAGGAGGGCGTGGCGCTGATGTGCCTTGCCGAGGCGCTGCTGCGCATTCCCGACACCGGCACGCGCGACGCGCTGATCCGCGACAAGATCGCCGAGGGCGACTGGAGCTCCCATATCGGCGGCGGCAAGTCGCTCTTCGTCAACGCCGCCACCTGGGGCCTCGTCGTCACCGGCAAGCTGACCTCCACCGTCAACGACCGCGGCCTTTCCGCCGCGCTGACGCGCCTCATCGCGCGCGCGGGCGAGCCGGTCATCCGCCGCGGCGTCGACATGGCGATGCGCATGATGGGCGAGCAGTTCGTCACCGGCGAGACGATCGAGGAGGCGCTGAAGCGCTCCAAGCCGCTGGAGGCCCGCGGCTTCCGCTATTCCTACGACATGCTGGGCGAGGCCGCGACGACCGCGGCCGATGCCGAGCGCTACTACCGCGATTACGAGGCCGCCATCCACGCCATCGGCAAGGCCTCCGGCGGGCGCGGCATCTACGAGGGCCCCGGCATCTCGATCAAGCTTTCGGCGCTGCATCCGCGCTACAGCCGCGCGCAGGCCGCCCGCGTCATGAGCGAACTGCTGCCGAAGGTGAAGGCGCTCGCGGCGATCGCCAAGGGCTACGACATCGGCCTCAACATCGACGCGGAGGAGGCCGACCGCCTGGAACTGTCGCTCGACCTGCTCGAAAGCCTCTGCTTCGACGAGGACCTCAGGGGCTGGGACGGCCTCGGCTTCGTCGTGCAGGCCTACGGCAAGCGCTGCCCCTTCGTGCTCGACTACATCATCGATCTCGCCCGCCGCGCCGGCCGGCGCGTCATGGTGCGCCTCGTCAAGGGCGCCTATTGGGACGCCGAGATCAAGCGCGCGCAGCTCGACGGCCTCGAAGGCTTCCCGGTCTATACGCGCAAGATCTATACGGACGTCGCCTATGTCGCCTGCGCGCGCAAGCTGCTCGCCGCGCCCGATGCCGTCTTCCCGCAGTTCGCCACCCACAACGCCCAGAGCCTTGCCACGATCTACCACCTCGCCGGCCCGGACTTCTCTGTCGGCAAGTACGAGTTCCAGTGCCTGCACGGCATGGGCGAGCCGCTCTATGACGAGGTGGTCGGCAAGGACAAGCTCGACCGGCCCTGCCGCATCTACGCGCCCGTCGGCACGCATGAGACGCTGCTGGCCTACCTCGTCCGCCGCCTCCTCGAAAACGGCGCCAACTCCTCCTTCGTCAACCGCATTTCCGACCCGAAGGTCACCGTCGAATCTTTGATCGCCGATCCGGTGGACATCGTCGCCGCCATGCCGGTGGTCGGCGCGCCGCACGACCAGATCGCGCTGCCGGCCGCGCTCTACGGCAAGTCCCGGCAGAACTCGAAGGGCCTCGACCTCTCCAACGAAACGACGCTCGCCGCCCTCTCGGCCGAGCTCGCCGCCACCGCCGCCAGGCCATGGCATGCGCTGCCGCTGCTCGCGGACGGCTCCGCGCAGGGCGAGACGAGCGACGTGCTGAACCCGGCGGACCACCGCGACGTCGTCGGCAGCGTCACCGAGGTGAAGGCCGAGGATGCCGGGCACATCGTCGCGATGGCAGCAAGCAGCCTCGCCGACTGGGCGGCGGTCCCGCCCGCCGAGCGCGCCGCCTGCCTCGACCGGGCGGCGGACATCATGGAGGGCTGCATCCAGCCGCTGATGGGGATCATCATGCGCGAGGCCGGCAAGTCGGCGGCCAACGCCATCGGCGAGGTGCGCGAGGCGGTCGACTTCCTGCGCTACTATGCCGATCAGGCCCGCCGCACGCTGGGGCCGTCGCACCTGCCGCTCGGCCCGGTCGTCTGCATCAGCCCGTGGAACTTCCCGCTCGCCATCTTCACCGGCCAGGTCGCCGCCGCCCTGGTGGCGGGCAACACGGTGCTCGCCAAGCCCGCCGAGGAGACGCCGATCATCGCCCACGAGAGCGTGAAGATCCTGCACGAGGCCGGGGTTCCCGCCGGCGCGCTCCAGTTCGTGCCTGGCGGCGGCCGTGTCGGCGCCGCCCTCGTCGGCGCGCAAGAGACGGCCGGCGTCATGTTCACCGGCTCGACGGAGGTCGCCCGCCTCATCCAGGCGCAGCTTGCCGAACGGCTTTCGCAGGCCGGCAGGCCGATCCCGCTGATCGCCGAAACGGGCGGCCAGAACGGCATGATCGTCGATTCCTCGGCGCTCGCCGAGCAGGTGGTGGGAGACGTCATCGCCTCGGCCTTCGACAGCGCCGGCCAGCGCTGCTCGGCGCTGCGCGTCCTGTGCCTGCAGGACGACATCGCCGACCGCACGCTGACCATGCTCAAGGGCGCGCTCAACGAGCTGACGCTCGGCCGCACCGACAGCCTCAACATCGACATCGGCCCGGTCATCACGGCCGAGGCGCGCGACGGCATCAACCGGCACATCGAGCGCATGCGCGAGCTCGGCAACAAGGTCGAGCAGCTGGCGCTGCCGGCGAGCGCCGGGCACGGCACCTTCGTTCCGCCGACGATCATCGAGATCAAGAGGCTTTCGGACCTCAAGCGCGAGGTCTTCGGCCCGGTGCTGCACGTCATCCGCTTCCGCCGCACCGATCTCGACAAGCTGATCGACGACATCAACGCTTCCGGATACGGCCTCACCTTCGGCCTGCACACGCGCCTCGACGAGACGATCGCGCATGTCACCAGCCGCATCAAGGTCGGCAACATCTACGTCAACCGCAACATCATCGGCGCGGTCGTGGGCGTCCAGCCCTTCGGCGGACGCGGCCTTTCCGGCACCGGCCCGAAGGCCGGCGGCCCGCTCTATATCGGCCGCCTCGTGCAGAAGGCCCCGGTGCCGCCGCAGCAGGATTCGGTGCACACCGATCCGGCGCTGCGCGACTTCATCACCTGGCTCGACCGCAAGGGCAAGGCCGCGGAAGGCGAGACGGCGCGCAGCTTCGCCAACCGCTCGGCCCTCGGCCTCGTGCGGGAGCTCACCGGCCCGGTCGGCGAGCGCAACCTCTATGCGCTCCATCCGCGCGGCCGCATCCTCCTCGTGCCGAAGAGCGAATCCGGCCTGCTGCGCCAGGTCGCAGCCGCCCTTGCGACGGGCAACCAGATCGCCGTCGACGGCACCCGGCCGCTCCAGCCCGCGCTGGCGGACCTGCCGGCCTCCGTCGCCGCCCGCCTCGCCTGGACGACCGACTGGGAGAAGGACGGCCCGTTCGCCGGCGCGCTGGTCGAGGGCGACGCGGAGGACGTGCGGCGCGTCAACCGCGAGATCGCGGCCCTTCCCGGCCCGCTCGTCCTGGTGCAGGCGGCAACGACCGAGGAACTCGCCGACGACCCCGAGGCCTATTGCCTCAACTGGCTGCTGGAGGAAGTCTCCACCTCCATCAACACCGCCGCGGCCGGCGGCAACGCCAGCCTGATGGCCATCGGCTGATCCATCGCGGCGGCGGGCCGTATATCGCCGCGGCGCCTCGTCCGGCCTGCCGGCCACCTTCTCCTCCCGCAGGCGGGGAGGAGGAGATATGCCGTGCCGACTTTTTCAGGGCATCGATGTCGCGTGAGACAGGCTCCCTCTCACCCGCGGCCTTTCTCCTCCATCGAATCACTTCGCATCAGACGGCGCCGCAAGCGCTTTCGCCACGCGCTTCGAGGGCGAAGAATAGGGCGCGTCTACCTCTGCGTTTCCTTCGCCTCCCATATTCCCGCGCGCGCTGCTGGCACGGCATGCTTCGCGCCAGCCACGCCTGCGAATTAACTGTTCGTTAACCATTTCACCGCTACACCGGAGCTACCGAAAATTAACCAAGATGACTGACGTGTTAACTCAACCCCGGCCGATCCGCCTCAAGGGGCGGTCCTTCCTTGCGCTTGCACTGACCCCGGAGCTGCCCTTCGAGGACTGGCTGGTGCGCCTCGACGATCTGGCCGCCCGCTCGGCCGGCTTCTTCCTTCGCCGGCCGGTGGTGCTGGACGTCGAGGGGCTGGACATCGACCGGCCGCAGCTGCGCGGGCTCGTCGAGCAGCTGGGCGCGCGCAACGTGCGGGTCATGGGGATAGAGGGGGCGCGCGCCTCGCTGCTCGGCCCGGACATGCCGCCGGCAATGTCCGACGGACGTCCGGCGGGCGACATAGAGGCCCCGGCAGGCGAGCCGGCGGAGGCGGCCGAAACGGCCGGTCCCGCCGAGAGCGCGGTAGCGTCCGAGCCGGCCGCGGCGGCGAAGGCTGCGCCCTCGATGATCGTCACGCGGCCGGTGCGCTCCGGCCAGTCCATCTTCTTTCCCAAAGGGGACGTTACCATCATCGGCTCGGTCGCATCGGGCGCGGAGATCGTCGCCGGCGGCTCGATCCACGTCTACGGCCCGCTGCGCGGCCGGGCGATGGCCGGCACGATGGGCAATGCCTCGGCGCGCATATTCTGCCGCAAGCTCGAAGCGGAGCTGATCGCCATCGACGGCTTCTACAAGACGGCGGACGACATGGAACCGGACCTGCGCGGCAAGCCCGTGCAGGCCTGGCTGGAAGGCGAAACGATCAAGGCCGCGACACTCGGCTGAACAGCAGGCGAATTCCTACTTACTGGAGAGGTACATGGGCAAGGTAATCGTTGTCACATCGGGCAAGGGCGGCGTCGGCAAGACGACGTCGTCGGCCGCACTGGGCGCCGCGCTGGCGCAGAACGGCGAGAAGGTCGTGGTCGTGGATTTCGACGTCGGCCTGCGCAATCTCGACCTCGTCATGGGCGCCGAGCGGCGCGTCGTCTACGACCTCGTCAACGTGATCCAGGGCGAGGCCAAGCTCACGCAGGCGCTGATCCGCGACAAGCGGGTCGAGACGCTCTACCTCTTGCCGGCCTCGCAGACCCGCGACAAGGACAACCTCACCCCGGAGGGCGTCGAGAAGGTCATCGCGGCCCTCAGGAACGCCTTCGACTGGGTGATCTGCGACAGCCCCGCCGGCATCGAGCGCGGCGCGACGCTCGCCATGCGCCACGCCGACGTCGCCATCGTCGTGACCAACCCGGAAGTCTCCTCGGTGCGCGACTCCGACCGGATCATCGGCCTGCTCGATTCCAAGACGGAGAAGGCGGAAAACGGCGAGCGCATCGAAAAGCACCTGCTGCTGACCCGCTACGACGCGAACCGCGCGGAGCGCGGCGACATGCTGAAGGTCGACGACGTGCTCGAGATCCTCTCGATCCCGCTGCTCGGCATCATCCCGGAAAGCATGGACGTGCTGCGGGCGTCCAACGTCGGTGCGCCCGTGACGCTGGCAGACGGGCGCAGCGCCCCGGCGCTCGCCTATTTCGAGGCGACGCGGCGGCTGAAGGGCGAAAACCTGCCGGTGACCATTCCGGGCGAAAAGCGCGGTTTCCTCGGCAAGATCTTCGGAAGGAAAGCGGCATGAACCTGTTCCGTTTCTTCTCCCGCGCCCAGTCGGCGCCGGCCGCCCGCGAGCGGCTGCAGGTGCTGCTCGCCCACGAACGCGCCGCCACCGGCGACACGGACCTCGTCAACAAGCTGCGCGACGAAATCCTGAAGGCGATTTCCAAGCACATGCAGGTCGACGACGAGAAGGTCAGCATCAAGATGGAACGCGGCGCCCAGGTCTCGACGCTGGCCGTCGACATTGAGATCCCGTTCGACGCCGGCAAGAAGGCGGCCTGACGGCCGCTCCGCCCCACCGCCGCGCATCGCCGATGCCGGCGGCGACGCGGCCCCTCCGGGGGCCGAAGACAGCAGCAACAGTCATCGAAGGAGAATGTCATGACCCGTTTCGCACTTCTGGAAAGGCTGAAGGCGGTCCAGCAGATGCCCAAGTACCAGGGGCGTGACATCACCACGATCAGCGCGGTCCTGTCGAACCAGGCGCTTGCGCGGCATGTGGAACATTGCGAGCAGGCCGCAGGCGTCAAAGCCCCTCCCGCCGCAGCGCCCCAGGACGCATGACCAAGCCCCGCGAGAAGCACGAATACCGCCTTCGCTGCGCAAAGTTGACTCTCTAGGTCAAGTATAATATCGCCAATCGCATCCGCCCTGCGGATCGCTGAATGGAGATATTCATGAAAATTATTAGGGAGTTGGCTGGGCCGCTCGCAGCTGTGGCCGCGAGCATCGCGCCTGTGCATGCCGCGGATATGCAGGCCTTTGCGGAGTTCGAGGGACGCTGGCACGGCGAGGAGTCGCTGGGAGGCCTCGGGATCATGCTGCCGTTTCGGCTCGATGCGAGCCAGACGTTCCTGATCGACCTCAACGGATCGCTCGTCGAAGGCGGCGTCCGGCAGGCCTCGTTCGGCACCGGTTACCGCTTTACGACGGCAGGCCAGTGGACCGTCGGCCTCTACGGTTACTACGACTATCTCAACTCCCGCCTCGGCAACGATTTTCACCAGCTCTCGTTCGGCGCCGAAGCCCTCGGTCCGGTCTTCGAAACCCGCGCCAACGTCTACCTTCCGCTGGGCAGCGACAAGACGGTCGACGGCGCCGGGCGCGGCGTGATCAGCGACGGTATCCTCAGGTTCCGCGAAGGCCGCGAACAGGCTAGGCCCGGCATGGACGCCGAAGCCGGCGTCAAGATTCCCGGCGTTTCGGACGACGGCAATGCGGAACTGAAGCTCTTCGCCGGCAGCTACTGGTATGGCGGCAAGAATGTCAGCGACATGTTCGGCGCGAAGCTGCGGGCGGAGCTTGCCTTCGCCAATGTCCCCGGCCTTCCGGCCGGCTCCACGGTCTCGCTCGGGGCAAGCGCGACCTATGACAACCAGGACAAGCTCGGCGGCGCCGTGATGGCGCGGTTGCGCATCCCCTTCGGCGCAACCGGCAGGGCGGCCGATCCGTTCGATCCCGCCACCCAGGCGGTCCGGCGCGCATCTCTCATCAAGACGCATGTCGGGGCGACGGGGGACCTCGAAGACGCCGTCTTCGACCTCACCGGGCAGACGGCCGGCAATGTGCTGACGGTCTCGGCGCAAAGCGGCAACGCAGCCGCCATCAATTCGCTGCTCGCGGCGGCAGGCGACGGAGCACTCGTGCTCGCCGACGGCAATATCGGCCTCGACGGCTCGCTGATGCTTTCGAACGGCCAGGCCCTACTCGGCGGCGGCGGGACCCTCGCCCTGCGCGGCGCATCGAGCGGGGGCCGCGGCACGTTCACCAACGAGGGTGCCGGCACGACGCTGACCGGTTACGACCCGGCCCAGGACGTCGTGACCATGGCATCGAACGGCATGGTCTCGTCGCTTGCCGTCACCGGCGGGCTTGCGGGCATCGCCAGCACGGGCACGTCGGGCCTGATCATCGACAATGTGGACATTTCGAGGACCGCCCATGACGGCATCCGCCTGACGGGCGTCGACGGCGCCGTCGTGCAGAACAGCACCATCCACGATCTCTACATCTGCGAAAGCAGCACGCTTTGCGAGTTCGCCGTCGGCAATCCGAACCGCGCGCCCTATGCCGCCATCAGCGCGCACGGCACGAAGGGCCTCGCCGTCCGCGACACCACGATCGACAACGTGACCTACGGCGTCTTCGCGGGAAGCGCGATAGACGACGGTGACTGGCCCCCGGTCGTTACCGCTCTCGCCAGCGATATCACGCTCGACAATGTCAGCATCTCCCGCTCGCGGCGCGAAGGCATCCTTCTCGTGGCGGCCGATAGGGTCGCGATGAACAGGGTGACGATCGACAATTCGGCGCAAGACCGCGACATGGATCTCGTCGTGCTGCAAGGCAGCTCGAACGTCTCGATCACCGACATGGTGCTGAAGGGCGGCATCAACGGCCTCATGCTGGTGACGGCACCCTCCCTGCCCGATGAAGCCGTCACGACGGATGTCGAGGTGAACGGCCTGACGATCGACGGCACGCAGAATGCCGGCATATTCTTCAACCCGGTCGCCGGGATCGATCTCAGGAACGTGACGATCACCAACGCCGGCACATACGGCATGTTCATCTACGGCGACGAATGGGGCTTCCTGGGCGGCCCCGTGGCCGATGTCGGCTTCGAGAACGTGGTGATAGACAACGCCAGGACGGCGGGGCTCTATTTCATGGGACCGTCTGAAGACTTCTCCGGCGATGTGACGGTGCGCAACACGCCGCGCGACTGCAAGTCCGATCCATCCTGGAGCGGCGGGCTCAGCGGCTCGATCAGCCAGCCGAGCGGCTCGGTGTTCATCGTCAACGGCCAGGAACTCGGTGCCTCGACCTTCGAAGCCCGTTGCGGCTGAGCCGAGCGGCGCGGCTCCCGCGGCAGCGCCGCGGAGGTCGCCGCCGGAACGACAGGCGCGAAAATATTCCCGAACTTCTCGTTGCCGGAGCTGCCTCAGCGCGCGAACCTGCGGGCACCGGCGACGCAGAGGACGACGGCGAGGGTCGTGGCGATCATCAGGGGGTTCACCGTCTCGTGCAGCAGGCCGGCGGCGAGCAGGAGGCCGAGGAAGGGCTGGAGCAGCTGCAGCTGCCCGACCGCCGCGATCCCGCCGAGCGCAAGGCCGCGATACCAGAAGACGAAGCCGACCAGCATGCTGAAGACGGAGACATAGGCAAGGCCCGCCCATGCGCTGCCGGCGATGCCGGCCCAGGTGCCGGGAAGCGAAAGGAGCGCGATGAGCGCCATCGGCGGCAGCGCGAGCACCAGCGCCCAGGAGATGACCTGCCAGCCGCCGAGCGAACGGGAGAGTTTCGCCCCCTCCGCATAGCCGAGGCCGCAGGCGATGACGGCGGCAATCATCAGGAGATCGCCGGCAAGGGAAGCTTCCGCGCCCGAATTCAGCGCGAAACCCACCACCATCGCACTGCCCAGGCAGGAGAACAGCCAGAAGAGCGGCTTCGGCCGCTCCCCGCCCCGCAGCACGCCGAAGACGGCGGTCGCCAGCGGCAGGAGGCCGACGAAGACGATCGAGTGCGCGGAGGTGATGTATTGCAGCGCCAGCGCCGTCAGGAGGGGAAAGCCGACGACGACGCCGAGCGCGACGATGGCAAGCGACAGGAGGTCGCCGCGGGACGGCCTCGGCTGGCGCAGGGCAAGCAGCAGGGCCGCGCCCAGGAACGCCGCGATGACCGCGCGCGCCGAGGTCAGGAAGATCGGCGAGAAATCCGTGACCGCGATGCGGGTCGCCGGCAGCGACCCGCTGAAGATGACGACCCCGAGCAGCCCGCTGCCCCAGCCTTCCATGGATGTTTTCATCGTGCCTCGCATTCCCTTTCCAGATACATCCGGGGGGCTGGCGGAGGCAGGCACAAAACAATACAATTGCGGCAAACTGTATTGGTATATGGATCCATACAATAGGAGCGGGCATGGCGGCGCTTGCAGGAAGCCGGACAGGCGACGTCATGAATGCCATCCGCGGCCGGATCGCCGGCCGCGCGCTCGCGCCGGGCGACCGCCTGCCCTCGATCCGCCGCCTCGCAAGCGCGATGGGCGTGTCGCCCTCGACGGTCGTCGAGGCCTATGACCGCCTCGCCGCGGAAGGATTGATCCGGGCGCAGCGCGGATCGGGCTTCTACGTTTCGAGCGCCGCGCAGCCGCCGTTGAAGCTGACGGAAGCGGAAACGCCGAAGGCGCGGGCGGTCGATCCGTTCTGGGTTTCGCGGCAGTCGCTCGATGCGGACGATGGCGTGCTGAAGCCCGGCTGCGGCTGGCTGCCGGCCGACTGGATGCCGGACGAGGCGCTGCGCCGCGCCATCCGCAGCCTTGCGCGCGGCGACAGCGGCGTTCTGGCCTATTACGGCAGCACGCGCGGCTCTCCGGCGCTGAGGCGCCTGCTGCTGGCGCGGCTGGCGGACGACGGCATCGAGGCGGGGCCGGACCACCTGATGCTGACCAACACGGGCACGCAGGCGCTCGACCTGATCTGCCGCTTCCTGCTGCGGCCGGGCGATGCGGTGCTTGTCGACGATCCCTGCTACTTCAACTTCCAGGCCCTGCTGAAGGCCCACCAGGTGAAGATCGCCGGCGTGCCGCATGGACCGTCAGGCCCGGATGTCGCGGCCTTCGAGGCGGTGCTCGCCGCCGAGCGGCCGCGGCTCTACATCACCAATTCGGCGATCCACAACCCGACGGGCGCGTCGCTTGTCCCGCAGGTGGCGCACCGGCTGCTGAACGCGGCGGCGGGCAGCGACATGACCATCGTCGAGGACGACATCTTCGCCGATTTCGAGCCCGAGCCGTCCACCCGGCTTTCGGCGCTCGACGGGCTTTCGCGCGTCGTCCGCATCGGCAGCTTCTCCAAGACCCTCTCGGCTTCCGCGCGCTGCGGCTACATCGCGGCGCGGCCGGACTGGATCGAGGGACTGGTGGACCTCCAGATCGCCACCAATTTCGGCGGGCCGAACCCGATTTCCAGCGAGATCGTCGCGCACATGCTCGCCGGCGGCGGCTATCGCAAGCATATGGAGGAACTGCGGCGCCGGCTCGTGCGCGCGCGGCGCGAGACGGCCGACCGGCTGCACCGGCTCGGCATCGAGCCGTGGCTGCTGCCGCGCGGCGGCTTCAACCTCTGGTGCCGCCTGCCGGACGGGCTCGATTCGGCCCGGGTGGCGCAGGCGGCCGTCGCGGGCGGCGTCATCCTCGCCCCCGGAAACGTCTTCAGCGTGTCGCAAGGCGCGGGCGGCTTCATGCGCTTCAACGTCGCCCACATGATCGAGCCGCGCGTCTATAAGGTGCTGGAAGCGGCGATGAAAGGCGCGGCCTGAAACGGCTCAGGCGCGCTTGGGCATGCGGGGCGTGCCGGCAAGGAGCTTGCGCGTATAGGGATGGGCCGGGCGGGCGAGGACGTCGCGCGTCGCGCCCTGCTCCACGATCCTGCCCTTCTCCAGCACCACCAGCTTCTCGCAGAGCAGCGCGACGAGGGCAATGTCGTGCGAGACGACGATGAAGGTCGTGCGGGCCGAAAGGGTGCGCATGAGGTCGATGATGCGGGTGCGCGTGGTCAGGTCGAGCGCGCTCACCACCTCGTCGGCGATGACCACGTCGGGGCTCGCGACGATCGCCCGCGCAATGGCGATGCGCTGGCGCTGGCCGCCGGAGAATTCGTGCGGGTAGCGGCGCGCCGCATCGGCCGGCAGGCCGACGTCCCGCAGCGCCCGGGAGACCGCCTCCCCCAGGCCGGTTTCCATCTTCAGGGAACGCAGAGGCTCCGCGACGATGTCGAACACCCGCTGGCGCGGATCGAGCGAGGAATAGGGATCCTGGAAGACCGCCTGCACGCTGCGGCGGAAACCGCGCATGAAGGCGCGGTCCGATATGTCCAGCGGATCGCCGCGGAACGCGATCGTGCCGGAGGAGGCGCGCTCCAGCCCGAGCAGCAGCTTCAGCATGGTCGTCTTGCCGGAGCCGGATTCCCCGACGATGCCGAGATTGCCGCCGGCTTCGACGGCAAGGTCGATGCCGTGCAGCACCGTCTTCCCCTTCGCATAGCCGAAGGATACGTCCGAGAGGGCGAGAAGCGTCACAGGGCAGCCTCCAGGGCATCGTCGAAGGCGCGGGCGGCCGCGACCAGCCCCTGCGTATAGGGATGGGCGGGACGGTCGAAGAGCATGCCGACCGGGCCCTGCTCGATCAGTTCGCCCCCGCGCATCACCAGCGCCCGCCCGGCCACGGCGGCGACCACCGGAAGGTCGTGGCTGATGAAGAGGAGGCCCATGCCCTCGTCGCGCACCAGCCTCTCCAGCAGCCCAAGGATTTCGGCCTGCGTGGTCACGTCGAGCGCCGTCGTCGGCTCGTCGGCGATAAGGAGCTTCGGCCGGCAGGCGAGCGCCATGGCGATGGCCGCGCGCTGGCGCTGGCCGCCGGAAATCTCGTGCGGATAGGCGCGGGCGATGCGCTCCGGCTCGGGCAGGGAGACGCGCTGCAACAGTTCCAGAACCCGTGCCTCCACTTCGGCCCGTGCAAGCCTCATGCCGTCGCGCAGGGAACGGCGCCTGACCACCTCGCCCACCTGGCCGCCGATGCGCATCAGCGGGTCGAGCGCCGTCATCGGCTCCTGGAACACCGCGGCGACGCTTCGGCCCCGCAGCGCGACGAGGTCGCGGTCGCGTGCGCCCACCACCTCGCGGCCATCCAGCCGGACGGAGCCGGAGACACGCACCGTTTCCGGCAGGAGGCCGAGGACGGCGAGCGCCGTCAACGACTTGCCGGAGCCGGATTCGCCGATGAGGCCGACCCTCTCGCCCGCGGCGATCGCAAAGGAGGCGCCGGAGACGAGCGCGCGGCCGGCCGTGCGGATTTCGAGGTTCTCGACGGACAGCAGCGGGCTCACCGGCTCCTCCTGCGGGTGGGATCGGCGACGTCGCGCAGGCCGTCGGCGAAGAGGTTGAGGCCGATGACCAGGGACACCAGCGCAAGGCCGGGCGCGATGGCGCCGAAGGGCGCGGTGTAGACGGAGGCCTGCGCCTCCTGCAACAGCCGGCCCCAGGAGGCATTCGGCGGCGGCGCGCCGAGGCCGAGATAGGAGAGCGACGCCTCGGCGATCACCGCGAGCCCGAACTGCAAGGCGAAGTTGACGATCAGCGTCGGCCAGATGTTCGGCAGCACATGGATGCGCACGATGCCCGGCCAGCCGGTCCCGGCGACCCGCGCGGCCGTGATGTAGTCCATCGCGAGGACGCGTTTCGACAGGATGCGCGTCAGCCGCGCGACGATGGCCGAGCCGGCGATGCCGATGGCGAGGACCGCCGTCCAGAGGCTGGCGCCGTCGCTGGAGGCGACGATCAGCATGGCGAGGAGCAGCGTTGGAAAGGCGATGAGGATGTCGAGTGCCGCGGCAAGGACGTCGTCGAGCGTGCGCGTGGCGAAGGCCGCGAGGACCCCGGCCGTGACGCCGATCAGCGCGCTCAGCGCCACCGCGCCGCAGCCGACGAGAAGGGCGATGCGCGAGCCGACCATGATCTGGGTGATGAGGTCGCGGCCGAGCCGGTCCGTTCCGGCCCAATGGGCAAGCGAAGGGCCTTCGAGGCGCCCGCCCGCCATGTCCCCAACCCCGTAGGGCGTCCAGACGAGGGAAAGGAGCGCGACGACGACATGCAGGCCGACCAGAAGACCGCCCACCGCGAGCGGCCAGGGGATCGACGCCTTTTGCACCGTGCCGCCGCCCGCGGCCATGCTGCCGTGCCCGCTCATGCCCCGTCTCCCACAACCCGGCCGCGCAGGCGCGGATCGACGAGCCGTTGCAGGAGGTCGGCGGCAAAGCCGACCAGCAGCACCAGCAGCGTGGAGACGAAGAGAACGCCCTGCACGTTGGGATAGTCGCGCTGCTCGATGCCGAGCAGCAGCATGGAGCCGAGACCCGGCAGGGCGAAGACCCGCTCCACCACCACGGCGCCGAGCAGCGTCGAGGCGAGCTCGATGCCGAGGATGGAGATGACCGGCACCGCCCCGTTGCGGATGCCGTGGCGCAGGAGCGCCTCGGAAAAGGTGGCGCCGAGCGCGCGGGCGGTGCGCAGATAGTCGCTTCCCAGCACGTCCTGCGTGGCCGAGCGCACGTAGCGGATCAGCGAGGCCGACATGACGATGGCGATGGTCGCGACGGGCAGGACGAGGGCCTGGAAGGCCGCGCCAGGCGCCTGCCAGCCGCGCGCGGGAAAGCCGCCGGACGGAAAGAGCCTGAGGTTCACCGCGAAGACCGTGACGAGCAGGATGCCGATCCAGAACACCGGCACGGCGATGCCGAGCTGCGAGACGACGGAGATCAGCCCGCCATACCAGCGGTTCTGCCGCACGACCGAGAGGATGCCGAGCGGCACGGCGAGCGCGATGGCGACGAGGAAGGCCATCAGCGTCAGCGGCACGGTGACGACGAGGCGCTTGCCGATCTCGGCCAGCACAGGCGCGCCGCTGACAAAGGAATTGCCGAGGTCGAAGCGGGCGAGGCTGCCGGCAAAGCGCGCGAACTGCTCATGGAGCGGCAGGTCGGAGCCCACCTGCCTGCGCGCGGCCTCGATCTGCGCGGCATCCGCACCGACGGAGACGAGCGCGTTGGCGGGATCGCCCGGCAGGAGGCGCAGCAGCAAGAACAGGATGACGGCGGCGATGAGGACCGACAGCGCCAGGATGGCGGTGCGGCGGAGCATGTAGGAAAGTATGGTATCTACCTCTCATGGAGACGCCGCCCGAACATAGTCCAGGCGGCGTTTCGTGTCGAGCGTAACGCCCGTGCGACGGGTCACTCGGCCTTGGTGATGCCGTAGGCGAAGAACTGCGAGTTGAGGCCGTTGACCGGGTAGCCGCTGACGGTGTTCTTCGACACGACGATCTGCGGGTAGAGGTAGAACCAGTTGCTGGCCGCGTCCTCGGCGATGATCGTGTTGGCTTCCTTCAGCTTCTCGACCTGCTCGGCTTCCGTCGCGCTGGCCTCGGCTTCCTTGATCAGGTCCACGACCTTCGGGTTGTTGTAGCCCCAGTAGAAGTCCGGGTTGCCGTAGAACACGATGTCGCGGTGGTTGACGTGCTCCTGCAGCGTCGCCTGGAAATCGTGCGCCTTGTAGATCTTCGTGTACCACTCGTTGGCGGTGATGACGTTGATCTCGACCTTCACGCCGACCTTGGCAAGCTCGCTCTGGATGAACTGCGCGGCGATCGGATGCGGATCGTAGTTCGGCGTGTCGATGGTGAAGGTGAAGCCGTCGGGATAGCCGGCTTCCTTGAGCAGCGCCTTCGCGCTTTCCGGGTCGTAGGCATCGACCTTGGTCAGATCGACGTACCAGGCGTCGGTCGGCGGCACGAAGGAGCCGATCAGCGTGCCGTAGTCGCCCCAGACCGCCTTCAGCAGCTTCTCGTCGTCGATGGCGCGGGCGAGCGCCTTGCGGACCTTCACGTTGTCGAAGGGCGCGACGCGGTCGTTGTAGGCGAGCAGCAGCTTGGTGGTCGACTTGCCTTCGCTGACGGTGAACTCGGGATTGTCCTTGAACTGCGCCAGCGAATCCGGGCTCTGCACGGTGGTGATGATGTCGACCGAGCCGGTGAGCAGCGCGTTGTTGAGCGCGGTCGCCTCGGTGAAGTACTGGAAGACGACCTCGCCGTTCTTCGGCTTCTCGCCCCAGTACTTGTCGAAGCGGGCGATCGCCAGCGACGAGCCGCGGCGCCATTCCTGAAGCGCATAGGGGCCGGTGCCGTCCTCCTTCGACTGGAGGTCGCCCGCCTCGTCGTTGACGATCCAGACGTAGCTGAGATTGTAGGGCAGCGAGATGGAGCGCGCGGCGAGCTTCACGACCACGGTCGCATCGTCCGGCGTCTCGATGCCGGCAATCGACTTCAGGCTGTTCTTGCGCGAGCTCTTCGATGCCTCGGCGGTGACGCGCTCGATGGAGAACTTCACGTCCCTGGAGGTCAGCGGCGCGCCGGAATGGAAGGTGACGCCCGGCTGCAGCGTGAACGTATAGGTAAGGCCGTCCTCGCTGACCTTGGTGTCCTTCGCCAGCACCGGCTCCACCGTGCCTTCGTCCGTCAGGCGGAACAGCGCCTCGTAGACATTGCCGTTGAAGGCCTCGTTGATGCCCTGGCCGGCGCCCGCCGTGTTGTCGAGGTTCTGCGGCTCGTAGAGCGAACCGATGTTGATCGTGGCGTCCGGATCGCTTTCCGCGGCAAGCGCCTGGCCGAAGACGGCCAGCCCGAGCACGGCCGCAAGCGCCGCCGTAACCGCCCGGTTGCCGCGGCCCCTGGCTCCGCCGTGGATGTTGAAACCGCTCATCTCGTTCTCCTGTTTCGATGCAGCCGCGATCGGCGGCCGACTTGGGCTCGGATTGTATTGATCCTAACGGCGCGGCGGTATGCGTTTCCACTCCAATTTGCGGAAATGAAAGGGAATCGTCTTTCAACCGCGCCCAAATCCATGGATAGTTTTCGCGCCTGCAAGGCATGGTGACCGAACGAGGAAAGAATGGGCGACATGGACCGCGCAAGGGCGCAGGCATTGCTTGCGGCCGAAGGGCTGGACGGGATGGTCCTGTTCCGGCCGGAAGCCTTCCGCTACGCGACAGGCCTTGCGGCGGGCGTCGCCGCCATGTGGGGACGCGCGGGATCGGCCATCGCGCTCGTGCCGGCGGATGCGGGCGCGCCGCCCGCCGCCGTCATGAGCGACCACGCCGCCGCCGGGGCGAGACATTCCGCGGGGACGATCGACATCCGCACCCACCGCATCTGGATCGACGGGGTGAGCGTCGGGAACGCCCGCACGATCGCGGAGATAGACGCGGCCTATCGTGCGGCCGGCAATGTCGGGCCGCGCCCGGAAACCTTCGACCAGCAGGCCTGTTTCCGCCTTCTCGCCGACCTTCTCTCCGAGCGCGGCCTTTCCCGTGCAGCGCTCGGGGCCGACCTCGATTTCATGCCCGCCGCCGATTTCGCGGCGCTGAAGGCGGCGATCCCCGGCGTCGACTGGCGGGACGCGTCCGAGATCGTCGGGCGGCTGCGCCTCATCAAGAACGACCGCGAGATCGAACACCTGCGCAAAGCGGCTCGTTGTGCCGAAGCCGGGCTGGAAAGCCTCATGTGGGCGGCGCGCCCCGGCATGCGCGTCGCGGAGCTTTCGGCCGCCTGGCTTGCCGGCGCGCGCGCGGCGGCCGCGCGGGGCGGGCATGCCCTCTCCGGCCATTGGGACTACATCTCCATCGGCCCCGACCTGCAAAACGGCACGGCGCCCCTCGGCGAAGGCGACCTCGTCAAGGCCGACGTCGGCACGCTGGTCGAGGGCTATTCGTCCGATGGCGCGCGCACCTTCGTCTGGGGCAAGGCATCGCCGCTCGCGCAGGACGTCTACAAGGCATTGCTCGATGCGTTCCTGACAGGCGTCGAGGTCCTGCAGCCTGGCAATACGTTCGGCAAGGTCCACGAAACGATGCTTTCAACCATGCGCCGGCACGGCTTCCACGAATACTACCGCGGGCACTTCGGCCATTCCGTCGGCGCTGCCGCCGGCATCGAGGAATGGCCTTTCCTTTCCCACGGCAACGGCATCGCCATCGAGCCCGGCATGGTGCTGGCGCTCGAAGCGCCCTTCTATGCCGACGGGCTCGGCGCGCTGATGATCGAGGAGCAGTTCCTCATCACGCCGGACGGCGCGCAGACCATGAACAGGCTGCCGCGGGAGCTGATCCCGCTCGGCCGGAACTAGAGCTGGTGCAGCACGAAGGGGTTTCCGTCGATCATTTCCACGCGCATGCGGAAACCGAAGACGGCCTCCAGCGTGTCGGGCGTCAGGATGTCGGCCGGCGTGCCATCGGCGACGATGCGCCCTCCCTTCATCGCGACGATCCGGTCGGCGTGGGCGCTCGCCTGGTTGATGTCGTGCAGCACGATGACGACCGTCTTGCCGTTCTCGTCGGCGATGGTGCGCAGCGAGCGCATCAGCGCGCGGGCATAGTACATGTCGAGATTGTTCAGCGGTTCGTCGAGCAGCAGGTAGTCCGTGCCCTGCGCGAAGGCCATGGCGACGAGCGCGCGCTGGCGCTGGCCGCCGGAGAGCGTCTCGATGAACCGGTCGGCAAGATCGGTGAGGTCGAACTGAGCGATTGCCGCGTCGATGACGGCATTGTCCGCCTCGGTCAGGCGCCCGCGGCCATGGGGAAAACGGCCGAAGCCGACGAGTTCGCGCACGGTGAGGCGGCTTGCGACCGTCGTGTCCTGGCGCAGGATGGCGATCACCTTGGCAAGCTCCCGGCCGGGCGTCGTGTTCACCGGCAGGCCGTCGACCTCGATAACGCCCGCCTGGAGCGGCTGCAGGCGGGCGACGAGCGACAGCAGCGAGGACTTGCCGGCGCCGTTCGGGCCGATCAGCGCCACGACGCCGCCCTTCGGGATCGTCAGGCTGACATCGGAGAGGATCGGCGTCGCCCGATGCTTGAAGGAGACGTTTTCTATCCGGATCATTTGCGGCTCCCGAGGACCAGCAGCAGGAGGAAGACAAGCCCGCCGACGAATTCGACGACGACGCCGAGCGCCGTCGCGTTGCCGAGCGCGTGCTGGAAGAGCGTCTGCCCGCCGACGAGCACGGTGACGCCGACAAGGGCGGCGGCCGGAAGCAGCACGCCGTGGCGGCGGGTCGCCACGATGCGCTCGGCAAGGGCCGCCACCAGCAGGCCGAAGAAGGCCACCGGGCCGACGAGCGCGGTGGAGACGGCGACGAGCGCCGAAACGAGGAGAAGCAGGCCGGTCACCGTCGCGGTCCAGCCGACGCCGAGGCCGGTCGCCGTATCCGGCCCGAGCGAGATGACGTCCAGCACATGCCGCGCGCGCCAGGCGACGATGACGGCGACGGCCGTCACGACGGCGGCGAAGACGAGGAGGTCGGTGCGCACGGCGTTGAAATTGGCGAAGCTCGCCGTCTGCGCCACGGCGAACTCGTTGGGGTCGACGAGGCGCGCGAGCAGGGAATGGAGGCTGCGGAACAGGACGCCGAGGACGACGCCGGCGAGCAGCATCAGCCCCATGTCGAGCCGCCGCCTCAGCATGGGCAGCAGCAGCGCGCAGGCGAGCGCCATCAGGAGCAGGACCTCGATGGCGAACTTGAGCTGCGGATCGAAGGCCACATAGCCGACGCCGCCGAGCAGGAAGACCATCAGCATCTGGCCGAAGAGGTAGAGCGCATCGAGGCCCATGACGGAAGGCGTCAGGATGCGGTTGCCGGTGACGGTCTGGAAGACCACCGTGGACACGGCGATCGCCACGCCCACCTGCGCGAGGGCCGCGAGCTTCAGGAGGCGCAGTTCCAGAACGAAGGCGATATTGCCCTTGAGCCCGATCGCCAGGAACGCGGCGGCGGCAGCGAGCGCGGCGGCGGCAAGGCCGAGAAGACGGCGATCAACCATGCTCGCCGCGCCGGAAGAGAAGCCAGAGGAAGATCACGCCCCCGACCACGCCCATCACCGTGCCGACCGGGATTTCGTAGGGGTAGCGGATGAGGCGCCCGGCGATGTCGCAGGCGAGCACAAGCCCCGCGCCGCCGGCCGCGACCCAGCCCAGCGTGCCGCGCACGTTGTCGCCCATCAGCCGCGAGACGATGTTCGGCACAGCGAGGCCGACGAAGGGGATCATGCCGACCACGACGACCGCGAGCGCCGTGATGACGGAAACGATGACGAGGCCGATCTGCATCATGCGGGCGTAGTCGATGCCGAGCCCGATGCTCGCCTCCCGCCCGAGGGCCATGATGGTCAGCCGGTCGGCGACGAACCAGGCGGCGGCAACCATCAGCGCGGCGATCCAGAGCAGCTCGTAACGCCCGCGCAGCACGCCGGAAAAGTCGCCGTTGGTCCAGACGGAGAGGTATTGCAGCAGGTCCGCCTGCCAGGCGGCATAGGTCGCGGCCGCGCCGATGACGCCGCCGTAGACGATGCCGAAGAGCGGCACCAGGAAGGGCTGGGCCGGCGGCAGGCGCTGCGCCGTCGCCAGGAAGATGGACGTGCCGAGAAGGGCCGCGGCGCCGGCAACGAGCGTCTTCACCGGCAGGGCGGCCGCGGGAAAGAGCAGCGTGACGAGGAGGATGCCGAGTTCCGCGCTCTGGGCCGTGCCCGCCGTCGCCGGCTCGACGAACCGGTTGCGCGACAGCGTCTGCATGATGAGGCCGGCGATCGCGAGCCCAGCACCGCAGAGTATGGCGGCGAGCGTGCGCGGCAGGCGGCTGACCGCGAGCAGCTGCAGCGCGTCCGGATCGGAAAGGAGCGTGCCGAGCGGCAGCGGACTGACGCCGACGGCAAGGCTCAGCACGAAGAGCGCCGCAAGCCCGAAGCTTGCGGCGAGCGTCATGCGCAGGGAAGGTCTTGTAGCGGCGGCGATCATGTCCTGGAGGCGTTCAAGCGGCCTGTGCCCTGCATGACCGGCGGCTTGCAGGTTCCGGGCTGGCGACCGCTTCGAGCATGGCTTTCCCCTTCCATCCGGACGGCGCCGAAGCGCCTGTCGAAAAACACAACGTCCTTACGCATGTTTGCGCGGCATGGGAAGCCGGTCGTCCTGCCGCAGCGGACGCCTCTTTATCTTTTCCTTACGCCGCCCTCCCGCCTTCCCAATCGAAACCTGACGCCGGCTGCCCCTAGTCTGCGGCCGCACAACAGGAGAACGGACATGTCCGATTTCATCTTTCTCGCGCTCGGCTGCGGCACGTTCGTCGTCTTCGCCGCCTATGCCCGCGCGCTCGACCGGCTCTGAGGCAGCGGCAATGATCGAACCTCTCTTCGGCCTTGTCGTCGCAATCGCCCTCGGCGCCTATCTCGTGGTCACGCTGCTGCGGCCCGAACGCTTCTGACCCTCAGGAGAAACATCATGACCATGATCGGGTGGCTGCAGATCGCCCTCCTCTTCCTTGCGGTTCTGATCGCCATCAAACCGCTCGGCCTCTACATGGCCCGCGTCTTCGCCGGCGAGCGCACCGCGCTGTCGCCGGTCCTTGGGCGCCTCGAGGCCGACCTCTACCGCATATCCGGCGTCACGCCGGACAAGGAGCAGGGCTGGCTCGCCTATACGCTCTCCATGCTGGTCTTCTCGGCGGCCGGCTTCCTCGCGCTCTATGCGATCCTGCGGCTCCAGTCCCATCTGCCGCTCAACCCGCAGGGCTTTGCCGGCATGGCGCCGGACCTCGCCTTCAACACCGCCGTCTCCTTCGTGACCAACACCAACTGGCAGAACTACGGCGGCGAGACGACGCTCAGCCATTTCAGCCAGATGGCCGGCCTGACGGTGCAGAACTTCCTCTCCGCCGCCACGGGCATGGCGCTCGCCGTCGCGCTGACGCGGGCGCTCGTCCGCTCGAAGGCCTCGACGCTCGGCAACTTCTGGGTCGACATGACGCGGGCGACGCTCTACGTGCTCCTGCCGATGGCGATCGTCGTCGCGCTCGCCTTCGTCGCGATGGGCCTGCCGCAGACGCTGGAGGCTTCCGTCACCGCGACCACGCTCGAAGGCGCCAGCCAGACGATCCCGCTCGGCCCCGTCGCCTCGCAGGAGGCGATCAAGCAGCTCGGCACCAACGGCGGCGGCTTCTTCAACGTCAATGCCGCCCATCCGTTCGAGAACCCGACCGCCTTTTCCAACTACCTCAACATCTTCGCCATGCTGTCGATCTCGGCCGCGCTCGTCTACACGTTCGGCCAGCTCGTCGGCAACCGGCGCCAGGGCTGGGCGCTTATCGCCGCCATGGCCACCCTGCTGATCGCCGGCGTCGCCGTCACCTATTGGGCGGAAGCCGGGGGCAACCCGATCCTGACCGCGCTCGGCGTCGATGCCGCTGCCGGCAACATGGAAGGCAAGGAAGTCCGCTTCGGCCAGGCGACGACCGCGCTTTACGCCGCCGTCACGACCGGCCTTTCGGACGGCGGCGTCAACGGCATGCACGGCTCCTTCACCGGCCTCGGCGGCCTCGTGCCGATGTTTCTGATGCAGCTCGGCGAGGTGCTGCCGGGCGGCGTGGGATCCGGCCTCTACGGCATGCTCGTCTTCGCGCTGCTCTCCGTCTTCGTCTCCGGCCTGATGGTCGGGCGCACGCCGGAATTCCTCGGCAAGAAGATCGAGGGCCGCGAGATGAAGTACGCCATGCTCGCCGTGCTCGTCCTGCCGCTCGCCATCCTCGGCTTCACCGCGGTCTCGGCCATGCTGCCGCTTGCCGTCGCGAGCGTCGGCACCGCCGGCCCGCACGGGCTGTCGGAAATCCTCTATGCCTATACCTCGGCGGCGGCCAACAACGGCTCGGCCTTCGGCGGGCTTACGGGCAATACCGTCTGGTACAACACGACGCTCGGCATCGCGATGCTGCTCGGCCGCTTCGCCTATGTCGTGCCGGTCATGGCGATCGCCGGCTCGCTGGCGGGCAAGGTCAAGGTTCCGCCGTCCGCCGGCACGTTCCCGACCGACGGGCCGCTCTTCGTGGGCCTCCTCGTCGGCATCATCCTCATCCTCGGCGGCCTGCAATTCTTCCCCGCGCTCGCCCTCGGCCCCATCGTCGAGCACCTCGCCATGCTCGCCGGCCAGACCTTCTAAGGAAAGAGCCATGTCAAAGGACCATCACGCTCCCCGCCTTCTCGACGGCGCGATCCTGCTGCCGGCCGCTCGCGACGCCTTCGCAAAGCTCGATCCGCGCCAGCTCGTGCGCAATCCCGTGATCTTCGTCACGGAGGTCGTCGCCGCCGTCGTCACCATCCTGTTCCTGCGCGACCTTCTCACCGGCAGCGGCGAGGCGGGCTTTTCCGGCCAGATCGCCGCCTGGCTCTGGTTCACGGTGCTCTTCGCGACCTTCGCGGAAGCGGTCGCAGAGGGCCGCGGCCGGGCGCAGGCCGACAGCCTCAAGCGCACGAAATCCGAGCTCGTCGCCCGCCGGCTGACCGCAAGCGGCTCGACCGAGACCGTACCCGCGACGAGCCTTGCGGTCGGCGACATCGTGCTCGTCGCAGCCGGCGAGCTCATCCCCGGCGACGGCGAGGTGATCGAGGGCGTCGCCTCGGTCAACGAAAGCGCGATCACCGGCGAATCCGCCCCCGTGATCCGCGAATCCGGCGGGGACCGCTCAGCCGTCACCGGCGGCACGCAGGTGCTTTCCGACGAGATCAAGGTGAAGATCACCGTCGCGCCCGGCTCCTCCTTCGTCGACCGCATGATCGCGCTCATCGAGGGCGCGCAGCGGCAGAAGACGCCGAACGAGATCGCGCTGTCGATCCTCCTGTCGGGCCTGACGCTGATCTTCCTCTTCGTCTGCGTCGCCATCTGGGGGCTTGCCGGCTATTCCGGCACGGTGCTGACCGTCACGGTCCTTGCCGCCCTGCTGGTCACCCTCATCCCGACGACGATCGGCGGCCTCCTGTCGGCCATCGGCATCGCCGGCATGGACCGCCTCGTGCGCTTCAACGTGATCGCCACCTCCGGCCGCGCCGTGGAAGCGGCCGGAGACGTCGACACGCTGCTCCTCGACAAGACGGGCACCGTCACCTTCGGCAACCGCATGGCGAGCGACTTCCTGCCGGCACCGGGCGTTTCCCAGCCCGAGCTTGCCGAGGCGGCGCTGATCGCCAGCCTCTCCGACGAGACGCCGGAAGGCCGCTCCGTCGTGGCGCTCGCCACCGGCGAATTCGGTGTCGCCATGCCGGAGGCCCGCTTCGACGCGGTGATCGACTTCACCGCCGAGACCCGCCTTTCCGGCGTCGACGTCGCCGGCCGGCGGCTGCGCAAGGGGGCGGTGGACGCGGTGCTGCGCTTTGCCGGCCTGGAAGAAGGCGAGGCTCCGGCCGAATTCCGCCGGGCCGTCGAGACGATCGCCCGCAGCGGCGGCACGCCGCTCGCCGTCGCCGACGGCGCGCGCCTTCTCGGCGTCATCCATCTCAAGGACGTGGTGAAGCCCGGCATCAAGGAGCGCTTCGCGGCGCTGCGCGCCATGGGCATCCGCACCGTCATGGTGACGGGCGACAACCCGGTGACCGCCGCGGCCATCGCCTCGGAGGCCGGCGTCGACGACTTCCTCGCCCAGGCGACGCCGGAGGACAAGCTCGCCTATATCCGCCGCGAGCAGCAGGGCGGACGGCTCATCGCCATGTGCGGCGACGGCACGAACGACGCGCCGGCCCTCGCCCAGGCGGACGTGGGCGTCGCCATGCAGACCGGCACCCAGGCGGCGCGCGAGGCGGCCAACATGGTGGACCTCGATTCGAGCCCGACCAAGCTCATCGAGATCGTCGAGATCGGCAAGCAGCTGCTCATGACGCGCGGCTCGCTGACCACCTTCTCCATCGCCAACGACGTCGCGAAATATTTCGCGATCATCCCGGCGCTCTTCGTCTCGACCTATCCGGCGCTGGATGCGCTCAACATCATGGACCTCGCCTCGCCGCAGTCGGCCATCCTCTCGGCCGTCATCTTCAACGCGTTGATCATCGTGGCGCTCATTCCGCTCGCGCTGCGCGGCGTCGCCTACCGCCCGGCGGGCGCCGCCGCGCTCCTTCGCCGCAACCTGCTCGTCTACGGCGTCGGCGGCCTGATCCTGCCCTTCGCGGGCATCAAGGCTATCGACCTTGCCGTCAGCGCCCTACATCTGGTGTAATCATGCTGAACCATCTTCGCCCGGCCATGACCCTCGTCCTCGCGCTGACCGCGCTTCTCGGTCTCGCCTATCCGCTTGCCGTGACCGGCGTCGCGCAGGCCGTCATGCCGGCTTCCGCCAACGGCTCGCTCATCGAGAGGAACGGGACCGTCGTCGGCTCCGTCCTGATCGGGCAGGCCTTCGCCGCGGACAGGTATTTCTGGCCGCGTCCCTCCGCGACGGGCCCGGACGCCTACAATGCCGCCGCCTCGTCCGGCTCGAACCTCGGCACGACGTCGGTCAAGCTGAAGGACCGCGTGCAGGCGGACATCGACCGGCTGAAGGCGGCGGGCATCGCCGCGCCCGTTCCCGCCGATGCGGTGACGACCTCCGGCTCCGGCCTCGATCCGCATGTTTCGCCCGCCTTCGCGCGCGCCCAGATCGCCCGTGTGGCAAGGGCGCGCGGCCTTTCGGAAACGGACGTGGCGAGCCTCGTGGAAAGCCATATCGAAGGCCGCCTCCTCGGAATCGTCGGCGAACCGCGGGTGAACGTGCTACAGCTCAACCTGGCGCTCGACGCGCACGGAACATGAGAATGGCGGACAGCGACCGCGGCGACAGCCGCAGACCGGACCCCGACGCATTGCTTGCCCTGGCGGAGAAAGACCGCCGGGGCAAATTGACTGTTTTCCTGGGCGCTGCGCCGGGCGTCGGCAAGACCTATGCCATGCTGACGCGCGCCGGGCGCCTGAAGGCCGAGGGCGTGGACGTCGTCGTCGGCCTCGTGGAGACCCACGGGCGCGGCGAGACGGCCGCCCTGCTGCAAGGCCTGGAAGTACTGCCGCGCCTGCATACCGTCCATCGCGGGAAGGTGCTGGAGGAATTCGACCTCGACGCCGCGCTCGCCCGGCGTCCGCGCATCGTGCTCGTCGACGAGCTCGCGCACTCCAACCCCGAAGGAAACCGGCATCCTAAGCGCTACCAGGACATCGAGGAACTGATCGCCGCGGGCATCGACGTCTGGACCGCGCTCAACATCCAGCATCTCGAAAGCCTCGCCGACCTCGTGGCGCAGATCACCGGCGTCACGGTGCGCGAGCGCGTGCCGGACGTCGTGCTGAAGAAGGCCGACGAGGTGCTGCTCGTCGACCTGCCGCCGACGGAGCTGATCGAGCGCCTGAAAGAAGGCAAGGTCTACCTGCCGGAAAGCGCCAGCCGCGCCGTCGACCGCTTCTTCCGCCTCGGCAACCTGACGGCGCTGCGCGAGCTCGCGCTTCGCCGCACCGCCGACCGCGTGGACGACCAGATGGTCGACTACCTCAAGCAGAACGCCATCGAAGGCCCCTGGGCGACCGGCGAGCGGCTCATCGTCTGTGTCGGGCCGGACGAGCTTTCCGAAAAGGTCGTGCGGGTGGCGAGCCGCCTCGCCTCCGGCCTCAACGCCCCGTGGATCGTCGTGTCCATCGACCGGGCGGACCGCGACGTGGAAACGCCCCAGCGCCTGCAGCGCATCGAGGGATTGTTCCGGCTGGCCGAGCAACTGGGTGCGGAGACGCGCCGGGTGATCGGCAACGACTTCGTCGAGGAAATCCTGAAGCTGGCGCGGCGCGAGCATGCGACGCAGATCGTGATCGGCGCGAAGCGGCACCGCGGCTGGACCCGGCTTTTCTCGCCCTCGCTGCCGGATGCCCTTGCCCGCCGCGCCGCCGGCCTCGGCATCTATTTCGTGACGCCGGAGAAGAACGGCAAGCCGCCGGCGCCGGCGCGCTTTCCGCTGCCGAACATCGCCTCGGTGCGCCAGTCGGCATTGATCGCGGCAGGCCTCGTCGCCGCCACGGCGGCGATGGGCAAGCTGGTCCATGTCTTCGCGGAACTGCCCAACATCTCGCTGCTCTTCCTGCTCGCCGTTCTCGGCGCGGCGGTGCTGGGCGGCTATGTCTCCGCCTTCATCGCCGCGCTCCTCTCGGCGCTCGCCTACAACTTCCTGTTCATCGACCCGCTGCACACCTTCACGATCACCGCGCCGCACGAGGTCTTCGCCCTGATCGTCTTCCTGTCGGTCGCGATCATCGCCGGCGGCTTCGCCTCGCGCATCAAGGAACAGGCGGCCGTCGCCCGCGTCCGCGCCACCGCGCTGCAATCGCTCTACGATTTCTCGCGCAAGCTTTCGACGACCGCCAAGGCGGACGATGCGATCTGGGTGGCGGTCTCGCATCTGCAGGCGAGCCTCAAGCGCAACGTCGTGCTCCTCCTGCCCGACAAGGGCGACCTCAAGATCGCCGCCGTCTGGCCGCCAGACACCGACCTCGACGTCACCGATTTCACGGCGGCGCGCTGGACGCGCGACAAGCAGGAGCCGGCCGGCTACGGAACCGGCACGCTGCCGAACAGCCGCTTCGAGTTCCGCCCGCTCATGGGGCCGCACGGGCTGGTCGGCGTCTGCGGCATCCAGCAGACGGAGGAGCGGCTCGACCTCAACGCCGAACGGGCGCTTTCGGCGATCCTCGACCAGACGGCCATCGCCCTCGACCGCGCGCGGCTTTCGGAAGAGAGCGTGATGCAGGCGGCGAAGCTGGAAGGCGAGCGCTACCGCGAGGCGCTGCTCTCCTCGATCTCCCACGACCTGCGCACGCCCCTCGCCACGATCATGGGCGCCGTCACGAGCCTGCGCCAGCTCGGCGGCAAGATGAGCCCCGAAAGCCGCGACGACCTGCTCCAGTCGATCGAGGAGGAAGGCAGCCGCATGAGCCGCTTCGTCTCCAACCTGCTCGACATGACGCGCATCGAATCCGGCACGCTGAAGCCGAAGAGCGACTGGCTCGACGTCGCCGACGTGGTGCAGTCCGCCGTCGAGCGGGCCAGGAAGTATTTTCCGGGCAAGGCGATCGAGACGGGGATCGCGCCGGACCTGCCGCTCGTCGAGGGCGACAGCGTGCTGCTCGGGCAGGTGCTGTTCAACCTGCTCGACAATGCGGTGAAGTACGGCGGCGACGAGCCGGTCAACGTCTATGCGCGGCGCGACGGGCAGGACGTGCTGATCTCGGTCACCGACCTCGGCAGGGGCATTCCGCCCTCGGAGATCGACCGCGTCTTCGAGAAGTTCTACCGCCGCGGCAAGCCGGACGGCCGCTCGCCCGGAACGGGCCTCGGCCTTTCCATCGCACGCGGCTTCGTGGAGGCGATGGGCGGCAGGATCCATGCCGAAAGCCCGGCCGTGAAGAAGAAGGGCACGCGCATCGTCATCCGTTTCCCGGCAGGCGAGGAGAAGGCGGACAAGACGAAATGACGAACGAGCGCATCCTGGTGGTGGACGACGAGCCCCAGATCCAGCGGTTCCTGAAACCCGCCCTCAAGGCGGCGGGCTACGACGTGGTCGAGGCCGCCACCGGCGGCGAGGCGCTGAAGGCGGTCGCGACCGCCGCGCCGGACCTCGTCATCCTCGATCTCGGCCTGCCGGACATGGACGGCAAGGAAGTCGTCACCAGCCTGCGCGGCTGGACGCAGATCCCGATCATCATCCTCTCGGCACGCGAGCGGGAAAGCGAGAAGATCGCCGCCCTCGATCTCGGCGCCGACGACTATATCGAAAAGCCCTTCGGCATCGGCGAGCTCACGGCCCGCATCCGCAACGCGCTGCGCCACCGCGAGCGCGCCGCGGCGCCGCCGGCGGCCCTCTCCACGGACGGCCTCGTCATCGACACGGTGCGGCGGCTCGTGTCGCGCGGCGAGGAGGCGATCCGGCTCACGCCGAAGGAATACGACCTCCTGACCCTGCTTGCCCGCCATGCGGGCCGCGTCGTCACGCACAAGACGCTGCTCACCTCCGTCTGGGGGCCGGCCCACGGCGAGGACCTCCACTATCTGCGCGTCTTCATCGGTCAGCTGCGCCAGAAGATCGAGCGGGACCCGACGCATCCCACCATCGTGCGCACCGAGCCCGGCGTCGGCTACCGTCTCGTGGTCGATCAGGAAACCTGAGCCAGGCCGCCATAAACCTTATGATCGCCGCACCTCAAACTTGACCTCGCAAATCAAGTTAAGCTATTCCTGACACGCATTTCACGCGGGTTCCGATGACCGCGAATCTTGAGGGAAGAGGGATGGCGGCCGCACTCGGCAATGCCGCGAAACGGTTTTGCAGGCGCGATGCGGACGGGACGTCCGCGCCGTGAAGGAGGGTGATGCGACCTCGATGCTTTACGTCGCGCACCGCCCGGCCCTCGTGCGCTATGCCACGCGCATCGTGGGCTCGCGGGAGGCGGCGGAGGACATCGTCCAGGATGCCTTCATCCGTTTCTCGCCGGCCAACGCGCACGGCACGTCCGCCGGCCAGACGCTGGCCTATCTCTACCGGATCGTGCGCAACCTGTGCCTCGACCTCATCAAGCGGCAGAAGATCGAGATGAGGGAACGCGATACCGAGCCGCCCTTCTGGTCCGTGCCGCGCGCCATCGAGACGCCGGAGGAGGCAGTGCTGGTTTGCGACGAGGTCCGGGTCGTGCGGGACGTGCTGGACGGCCTTCCCCGGGACGTGCGCATCGCGGTCGAGATGCACCGGTTCGGCGGCCATACGCTCGAGGACGTGGCCGCGCATCTCGGCATTTCGGTGGCCACCGCGCACCGGCACGTGCGCGCGGCCCTCGTGCAGATCGCCCTGCGGCTCGATGATTTCGAAACGTGAGCGGGCGATCCCGTGAAAAATTTTTACCCGCAGATCGTATTTACGAACGGATTGGATGTCCGGCTGGAACCCTGTGCGCGGCACGGGAAGCCGGAAGACGGGTAAGATCTTGGTTCAGGACGAGAACGACAAGCGTCACGCCTTGGAAGAGGCCATGGACTGGCTTCTGCGGCTGAAGGACGAGCCCCGGTGTCAGCAGACGGCTGCCGACTTCAAGGCGTGGCTCGACCGGTCCGAACGCAACCGGGCGGCCTGGCGAAGCGCCCTCAGGACCTGGGCACTGCTCGGCGAGGTCGAACCGCGCCACGCGCATCTATGGCGGCAGGAGAGCGCCGAGGTCGTGCCGCTGCCGAAGCGGCGGCGCCGGGTGGCCGCGGCGGCGCTGGCGCTCGCGGCGGCGCTCGTGCTTTTCCTCGCCGCGCCGGCCTTCATGATCTGGCTGCAGGCGGATTTCCGCACGGGGACGGGAGAAAGCCGGGTGGTGACGCTGGCCGACGGCAGCGAGGTCGATCTCTCCGCCGGCAGCGCCATCGACGTCGACCTGACGGCGGAGGGACGCCGCGTGCGGCTCCTCGCCGGCCAGGCCTTCTTCGACGTGGCGCATGATGCGGCGCGCCCGTTCACCGTCGAGGCGGGCAATGCCAGCGTCGTCGTGCTCGGCACCGCCTTCGACGTCGCGCTGGACGACGCGGCGACGACCGTGCAGCTTGCGCGCGGCGTGGTCGGCATTTCCGGCGACGGCACGGGCCGCGGCGTTGCCGAAATGGCGCCCGGCGACATGGCGACGGTGGACGGCAAGACGGGGGCGATCACGCGCACCACCGTACCGCTCGAAGAGATCGGCGCCTGGCGGAGCGGCCGGCTCTTCGTCAACGACGTGACCATCGACAGCGTGGTCGCGCGCCTGCAACGCTATCACTCCGCCTGGATCAGCGTGCCGGACCGCACACTCGGCCGGCAGCGCGTGACGGGCCTCTACGACCTCAGCGATCCCGACCGGGCGCTGAAGGCGCTCGTAACACCCCATGGCGGCAAGGTCCGCTCGGTTTCGGCCTATGCCCGCATCCTCTCGCGCTTCTGAGCCTTCCGAAAAATTTTCGGAAAAATCGTGAAATTTGCGCCGAAGGTGAAAAATCCTCCCGAGGCAGTCGTCTTTGCACCGGGAATGCGCGCCGGGGGCAGCGCATCTCGAAGTATGGCACCGGGGGTAAAATGCGTTCGCACAACGATCGATCGAATACGATGCGCGCCAAGGCGCGCATGCGCGCTGTCTTCATCACGAAGCTGACGGTTTCGACCGCCGCAGCGCTCGTCCTGAGCCTGCCGCAGGCGGCCTTGCGGCCAGCGGCCGCGCAGGAGCAGGAAAGGACCGCCCGCGTCGGCACCATGCCGTTCGATATCCCGGCGCAATCGCTGGCGAGCGCGCTCAACGCCTTCGGCCGCCAGTCCGGCCTCCAGGTGTCGCTGGCCGCCGCCACCTCGCGCGGCGTCACCTCGACGGCGGTGAAAGGCGACTTCACGCCGCAGGAGGCGCTGGCCCGGCTGCTCGAAGGCACCGGCACCCGGCACTCGATCACCGCGGACGGCACGGCGATCGTCACCGCCAGGCACCTCTCCCCGCTCGTGACCGGCTCGGTCGAGGACGGCTCGACGACGCTCGAGCGCATCACCGTGGACGGACAGCAGGCCGGCGAGGGCGACGTCGCCGAGCTCAACATCACCGCCGAGGACCTGGAGCGCAGGAACCCGGCCAACATCCAGGACGTCTTCCGCGAAGAGCCGAGCGTCAAGGTGGGCTCCTCGCTGCCCATGTCGCAGAAGGTCTATGTCCACGGCATCGAGGAAACGAACCTCGCGGTCTCCATTGACGGCAGCCGCCAGAACAACAAGGTCTTCCATCACAATGCGACGACCCTGATCGACCCGTCGCTGCTGAAGGCCGTCAGCGTCGACGAGGGCGTGGCGCCCGCCGATGCCGGTCCGGGCGCCCTTGCCGGCTCCATCAAGTACGAGACGAAGGACGTTTCCGACTTCCTCGACGGCAACGGCTTCGGCGGCTTCCTCAATTCCAGCTACAACACCAACGGCGGCATCTTCACCAACGGCATTGCCGGTTACGGCAGGCAGGACGGACTGGAGTTCCTCGGCTACTTCAACCTCGGCCGCGGCGACAATTTCTCCGCCGGCAACGGCAGCGAGGTGCTGGGCACCGGCACGCATTTCCTGAGCGGCATCGGCAAGGTCTCCTACCAGTTCGAAAGCGGCGACCGCGTGGAGATCAGCCACGAAGGGATCAACGACGACGCGGCCCGCCCCTTCCGCGCGAACATGATCCACACCACGGGCGCAAGGCCCTTCGAACCGGTCCTGCGCGACTATGACCTGAAGCGCACGAACACCGTCCTTACCTATACGGACGAGACGCCGGAGGGCTGGTGGGACCCGAAGCTGGTGCTCGCCTATGGCCAGACCGAGGTCGGCACCACCGTATACCTCAGGCCCGGCCTGACGCCGTCGAGCTATCCGATCACCGGCACCACGAGCACGTTCAACGGCAAGTTCGAGAACCGCTTCAATTTCGACATCGGCACGGTGACGGCCGGCGTAGACTTCTACAACGACGAGGCCGAGCTCGGCGACCTTTTCGAGCCCGGCGTCGAGAAGGCGAGCAATGTCGGCGCCTATGTCCAGGCGCGCCTGCAGCCCTTCGAACGGGCACGCGTTTCCTTCGGCGGGCGCGCGGACCGGCAGTGGTTCACGGGCACCACCGAGAAGGAGTGGGACAATTCGGGCCTCAGCGGAAACATCTCGGGCGAGTACGACCTCGTGCCCGAATTCCTGACGGCAAAGGCCGGCTATTCCCATGTCTGGGCCGGCATTCCGCTCGCGGAAAACTTCATCATGAACCCGAACTGGAGCTATCTGCCGGATCCGGTGCCCACGACCGCCGACAACTACGTGCTCGGGCTTGCCGCCAGGTACGAAGGCTTCTCGCTCGAAGGCTCGATCTTCCGGACCGACATCGACAATGCCAGGGCGGCGCGCTACGCCGTCGGCTCCGCCTACATACGCCGGCACGTCGAATCCGAAGGCTTCTCGATCGGCGCGGGATATGACTGGGGCGACGGCTATGTCCGTGTGAAATACGTGGACATCGACACGCAGATCGACGGCCGGCCGGCCGATTCCGATACCGGCACCTATCTTGCGACGCCCGTGGGCAGGATCTTCACGATTTCCGCCGCCCACACCTTCACCGACTGGGGCCTTACGGTCGGCGGCGACGTGGAGATCGCGCCGGAATACCAGGACACGTTCAAGGCCTACGAGGTCGTCAACACCTTCATCGAGTACAAGCCGCCGAGCCACCAGAACCTGACGCTGCGCGCCGAGGTGAAGAACCTCTTCGACGAGACCTATGCGGACCGCGCCACCTACGGCCAGGAATTCGGCGTCGTGACGCCGCTCTACCAGCCCGGCCGCTCGTTCGTGCTGACGCTGCGCGCAACGTTCTGATAGACCAGCTCCCGGCGGGGCATTCCCGCCGGAACCCTTTTGCCCGGAGACCGCGATGAAGCGCCGTTTGACATCCCTTGCGCTGGCAGCCGCCCTCCTTGCGGCGGGCAGTGCCGTCGCCGCCGAGATCCAGGTCGAGACGGCGGCAGGCCCCAAAACGGTCGAGACGCCGGTCGAGACGGTGGCGGTCTTCGACATCGCCGCCGTCGATACGCTCGACAAGCTCGGCGTCAAGCCGGCGGGCCTGCCCTCCAATCTCTACCTCGAGGAACTCTCCCACCTGAAGGATGGCGCAGTCGCGGTCGGCGATATTTTCGAGCCGGACCTCGAGGCGCTGAGCGCCCTTGCCCCCGATCTCATCATCCTCGGCGGCCGCTCCTCGCCCAAGGTGGACGCGACCACGCAGGTCGCCCCGACGATCGACATGACGATGAACGGCGACGACCTCCTGGACCAGGCGCGCGAGCGCATCGCGACATACGGCCGCCTCTTCGGCAAGGAAAGCGAGGCCAAGGCCGCGCGAAAGGAGCTGGACGCCGCCGTGGAGAAGGCCCGCAGCGCCGTCGCCGGCAAGGGCAAGGCGCTGATCGTCATGACCAACGGCCCGAAGGTGACGGCCTACGGTTCCGGCTCGCGCTTCGGCTGGCTGCACCGCTCGCTCGACCTGCCGCCGGCGGTCGATGATGTCGAGGCGGCCACCCACGGCGAGGCCGTTTCGTTCGAATTCATCCGGGAGGCGAATCCCGACTGGCTGATCGTGCTCGACCGCGCCGCGGCGATCGGCTCCAACGAGCAGAACGCCAGGATCACGCTCGACAACGCGCTCGTCGCCGAGACGACGGCCTGGAAAAAGGGGCAGGTCGTCTACCTTCCCTCCGGCGATTTCTACATCGCCGCCGGCGGTGCGCAGGCCATGATCCGCGTCTACGCCGCCATCAGCGAGGCCTTCGGGGCGGCCCGGTAGGCACCATCCCCGGCCCGGCCGCCGGCCGTTTCCTGGGCATGGGCGTGATCAAAGCTGCCGCATGTGCAGTTTATTTGCACAACCGTACCGGATTCGCGGAATCAGACCTTCCCTGCGCGCGGCCGAAACCCTACTTGGATAGCACTCGCGCAACCCGCGAGCTTCCCCGCGTCATTGGGAGCCAAACCATGGCGCTCGCTGCCCCGCTTCGTGCGGGGCTTCTTTTTTGCGGGATCACGGCTAGGCCAGCCGGCGGCGGTGGACGTGCCAGGCCGCAGCCGCGCTCATCGCCGCAAGCCCGTACCAGGTCAGCGCATAGACGAGGTGGCTGTTGCGGAAGGCAACGACCGTAAGGCCGCCGACCGGCAAGCCGCCCGGATTGGGCGTCGCATCCGCATCGATGAAATAGGGCGCGACGACGCCCAGGCCCTTCGCCGCGGCGATGGCCGCGACATCGCGGGAGAACCAGCGGTCGTTCGCCGGGTCGTTGGAGCGCAGGAACGCGCCGCCCGGTTCGCTGATGCGCAGGAGGCCGGTGACCATGACGGGCCCGGCAGCGATTTCGCCGGCCGCGCGCGCGGCGGGCGAGCTGCGGTCGGAGGGCACGAAGCCGCGGTTGACGAGCACGGCCGAGCCGTCGGCGAGGACGAGCGGCGTCACGACCCAGAAGCCCGCGCCGCGCTCGGTCACGGCCTGGACCAGCGCCGACTTGTCATGCCGGAAGAGGCCGGTGGCGGTAACGCGGCGGTACTCGTCCTTCTCGCGGCTGACGGCGGGCCATTCCGCCCGGCCCGGCGCCGGCGCCGGCTCGGCGTGGATGCGGCCTTCGACGCGCTCGATGAGGTCGAGCTTCCAGAAGAGCCGCTGCACCTGCCAGGTGCCGAGCGTGAGGAAGGCGGCGAGGAGGAACAGCAGGAAAGCGGTGAGGAGAAGGCGCGCACGGCGGGAGGGCTGCGGCATGTAACCTATCGCACTCCCTCTGCCCTGCCGCCCCGTCAGGGCATGTTCTTCATCATCTCGTGGGTCATCGGCATCATGTTGGTGTTGAGGTGATGCATGACCCAGAGGGAACCGGCGATCGCGATGCCCACGATGATGAGCGTGAAGATCAGCGCCATCAGCGTCCAGCCGCCTTCCGAGCGCGGGTTCATGTGCAGGAAGTAGACCATGTGCACGAAAATCTGCACGACGCCTATTCCCATGACGAGCACGGCTGTCAGCAGCTTGCTTTCCAGCACGCCGGCCATGACCAGCCAGAAGGGGACCGCCGTCAGGATGACGGACAGGATGAAGCCGGTCATGTAGCTCTTGAAGGAGCCGTGGCCGGCCTCGTGGCCGTGGCTGTGCGCGTGGTGTGCCTGCGAGGCGCTTTCGTGGGTGGGGTGCGCGCTCATCCGAGAACTCCCAGCAGATAGACGAAGGAGAAGACGCCGATCCAGATGACGTCGAGGAAATGCCAGAACATCGACAGGCACATCAGGCGGCGGCGGTTTTCCGGGATCAGGCCGCGCCTGTGCACCTGCACCATCAGCGTGACCAGCCAGACGATGCCGAAGGTGACGTGCAGGCCATGCGTGCCGACCAGCGTGAAGAAGGAGGAAAGGAACGCCGAACGCGTCGGGCCGGCCCCTTCCAGGATCAGGTGGTAGAACTCGTAGAGCTCCAGCGCCAGGAAGGCCGCGCCGAAGACGCCGGTGATGCCGAGCCAGACCAGCGTCTCCATCTTGGCGTTGCGCTCCATCTGGAGCATCGCGAAGCCGTAGGTGATGGAGGAGAAGAGCAGCATGGCCGTGTTGACGGCGACGAGCGTCAGGTCGAACAGGTCGGTCGGCGACGGGCCGGCCGCATAGCTGCGGCCGAGCACGCCGTGCGTGGCGAACAGCACGGCGAAGATCAGGCAGTCGCTCATCAGGTAGATCCAGAAGCCCAGCATGGTGCTGTTTTCCGGATGATGCTCTTCCGTCAGGTAGAACTGCGGTTTTTCGTTTTCCTGGACTTGGGTCGCGCTCATGGGCTCAGGTCCGTTCTGCAAGCAGTTTCGTGCGCGCGTCTTCCGTCGCCGCCACGGTCTCGGCGGGAATGAAGTAGTCGCGGTCGTAGTTGAAGGTATGGGCGATCGACACCGCGACGATGGCGACGAAGGAGACGATCGCCAGCCACCAGATGTACCAGATCAGCGCGAAGGCGAGCACGACGCTGATCGCGGCGAGGATGACGCCCGTGCCGGTGTTCTTCGGCATGTGGATCGGCTTGAAGCCGCCGAGCGGGCGCTCGTAGCCGCGGTTCTTCATGTCGTACCAGCTGTCGTGGTCGTGCACGACCGGCGTGAAGGCGAAGTTGTAGTCCGGCGGCGGCGAGGAGGTCGACCATTCGAGCGTGCGCCCGTCCCAGGCGTCGCCCGTCGTCTCGCGGAGCCGGTCGCGCCTGAGGAAGCTGACGACGAGCTGGATGATGAAGGAGGCGATGCCGAGCGCGATCAGGAAGGCGCCGAAGGCGGCGATCACGAACCATATCTGCAGCGAGGGGTCCTCGAACTGGCTGACGCGGCGGGTGACGCCCATCAGGCCGAGCACATAGAGCGGCATGAAGGCGAAGAAGAAGCCGATCTGCCAGAACCAGAAGCTCATCTTCCCCCAGAACGGATCGAGCTTGTAGCCGAAGGCCTTCGGCCACCAGTAGACGAGGCCGGCCATCAGCCCGAACAGCACGCCGCCGATGATGACGTTGTGGAAGTGGGCGATGAGGAACAGCGAGTTGTGCAGCACGAAGTCGGCCGGCGGGATGGCGAGCATCACGCCCGTCATGCCGCCGATGACGAAGGTCACCATGAAGCCGACCGTCCACAGCATCGGCACCTCGTAGCGGATGCGGCCGCGATACATGGTGAAGAGCCAGTTGAACATCTTCGCGCCCGTCGGGATCGAGATGATCATGGTCGTGATGCCGAAGAAGGCGTTGACCGAGGCGCCCGAGCCCATCGTGAAGAAGTGGTGCAGCCAGACGATGTAGGAGAGGATCATGATCACGCAGGTCGCGTAGACCATCGAGGTATAGCCGAACAGGCGCTTGCCGCAGAAGGTCGCCACCACCTCGGAGAAGATGCCGAAGGCCGGCAGCACGAGGATGTAGACCTCCGGATGGCCCCAGATCCAGATGAGGTTGATGTACATCATCGGATTGCCGCCGAGGTCGTTCGTGAAGAAGTTCGTGCCGACATAGCGGTCGAGCGACAGCAGCGCGAGCGTGGCCGTCAGGATCGGGAAGGTCGCGACGATCAGGATGTTGGTGCAGAGCGAGGTCCAGGTGAAGACCGGCATCTTCATGAAGGTCATGCCCGGCGCGCGCATCTTCACGATGGTCGCGATGAGGTTGATGCCCGACAGCGTCGTGCCGACGCCCGCCACCTGCAGGCCCCATATGTAATAGTCGACGCCGACGCCCGGACTGTAGTCGACGCCCGAGAGCGGCGGATAGGCGAGCCAGCCGGTGCGCGCGAACTCGCCGATGAAGAGCGAGATCATGATGATGATCGCGCCGGCCGTCGTCATCCAGAAGGAGAAGTTGTTGAGGAAGGGGAAGGAGACGTCGCGCGCGCCGATCTGCAGCGGCACGACATAGTTCATGAAGCCGGTGACGAAGGGCATCGCCACGAAGAAGATCATGATCACGCCATGGGCGGTGAAGATCTGGTCGTAGTGATGGGCGTTGAGGTAGCCCTCGTTGCCGTTGAAGGCGATCGCCTGCTGGATGCGCATCATGATGGCGTCGGCAAAGCCGCGCAGCAGCATGATGATCGCCAGGATGATGTACATGATGCCGATCTTCTTGTGATCGACGCTCGTGAACCACTCGTTCCAGAGATAGCCCCAGAGCCTGAACTTCGTGATCAGCGCCAGCAGCGCGATGCCGCCCAGCGCCACGACGGCGAAGGTCACGACGAGGATGGGCTCGTGGTAGGGGATCGCCTCCCAGGAAAGCCGCCCGAAGAGGAATTGCGTGAGGCTGATGTCACCGAACATGGGATCGTCCAATACCGTTCTCGAATGCGGCCCGCTCTTCCAGGGCCTTGCGCCCCCGCCGCAGCCGGCGGGCACGATTTAAGTGCTAGTGCGACTGATGCGCGTCGTGGTTCATCGTGGCCGGCTCCTCCTGCCGCTCCTCGACGCCTTCGGCCGGCTCCTCGCTGCGCGCGGGATTGCCGGTTTCCGGGAAGGTGGCGCCCGGCGCGGCCTCCCCGCCCGCCGACACCGCATGGCGGTTGTCGTGCTCCAGCTTCGCCTTGTTCTCATGGCTCTCGACGCCCGCGCCGCCCATCATGTCGATATGCATCATGTCCTTCATGCACATCTGGCCGGCGCGCACGCACATGTTGAGCACGGCGTCGTAGAGCCCGTCATCGACGGAAGCGTAGTAGCGGACGGGCTCCTTGATGCTCGGCTTCTCGAGCTTCAGATAGGCGTCGCGGTTGAGCATCGTGCCGTTCTGCTTCACGCGGGCGACCCACTGGTCGAAACCGGCTTGGTCCAGCCCGTGGAACTTGAAGCGCATGTGGGAAAAGCCGTCGCCGCTGTAGTTGGACGACAGGCCCTCGTATTCGCCCGCCCTGTTGATGACGGCGTGAAGCTTCGTCTCCATGCCGGGCATGGCGTAGATCATGCCGGCGAGCGCGGGGACATAGAAGGAGTTCATCACCGAGGACGCGGTGATCTTGAAGTTGATCGGCACGTCGACGGGTGCGGCCATCTCGTTGACCGTGGCGATGCCGTAGTCCGGATAGAAGAACAGCCATTTCCAGTCGAGCGCCACGACCTCGACGGTGATCGGCTTCGTCTGCCCGGTGACGGGCCGCGCGGCGTCGATCCGGTCGAGCGGCCGGTAGGGATCGAGCTTGTGCGTGCTGACCCAGGTGATGGCGCCGAGCGCGATGATGATGGCGAGCGGCGCCGACCAGATGATGACTTCGAGGCCGGTGGAATGGTGCCATTCCGGGTCGTACTTGGCCGCCGTGTTCGACTGGCGGTACCGCCAGGCGAAAAAGAGCGTCAGGCAGATCACGGGCACGATGTTGATCAGCATCAGGATCGTCGAAATGACGATCAGGTCCCTTTGCTGCGCCGCAATATCACCGGACGGGGACATGACGACCATATCGCAACCCGTCAAAGTGAAAAGCATCAGGGCGGAAATGATGGAGCGTCGGGCTAAACTGAATTGCTTCGGCATTTCGGCCTCAACTTGCGTTCTGTCTAGTCGGCAATAATCGGGCACGGACTTGCTTGGGAATGAGGTCCATCGTCGCAGCGCAGCATTCTGTCGCAGTACGGTAGTCAATTAGGGGCTTTCTGTCGATGCGCGTTTGTACTAGCGCAATAGAAATGCATGTTGTCAATTTCCCGCGCCCTTCCGGACAGAAACGCTTGTCCTTGATATCGGGCGCGGATTGATCAACATTCTAACGACAGGACGCAAATCTGCGCGGAGGAGTTCATGAGCTCGGCCATCAACCCCACATCGTCCGGTCTCGAACGCGATGCCCGCCGCATGCACGAGGACGACAAGCCGCTCTCCCCGGGCAGCGTCGCCATCGGCGTGGTGATCGGCCGGACGTCGGAGTTCTTCGACTTCTTCGTCTACGGCCTCGGCTCCATCCTCGTCTTCCCGAAGCTGATCTTCCCCTTCGCGCCCAGTCCGGTGGCCGCGACGCTGATGTCCTTCGCGCTGTTCCCGCTCGCCTTCCTCGCCCGCCCGGTCGGCTCCTTCGTCTTCATGTGGATCGACCGCCAATACGGCCGCGGCACGAAGCTCACGATCGCGCTGGTGATCCTCGGCGGCTCGACGGCATCGATCGCCTTCCTGCCGGGCTACGAGACGATCGGATACTGGGCGGTGGCCCTGCTCGCGCTCTTCCGGCTCGGCCAGGGTTTTGCCCTCGGCGGGGCCTGGGACGGCCTCGCCTCGCTGCTGAACCTCAGCGCGCCGGCGAACCACCGCGGCTGGTATGCGATGATCCCGCAGCTCGGCGCGCCGATCGGCTTCGCGCTCGCGAGCATTCTCTTCGGCTATTTCGTCAGCAACCTTTCCGAGGAGGATTTCCTCGCCTGGGGCTGGCGCTATCCCTTCTTCGTGGCATTCGCCATCAACGTGGTGGCGCTCTTCGCGCGCCTGCGCATCGTCGCCAGCAAGGAATTCGGCGCCGCGATGGACGCGCAGGAGCTCCAGGCCCGGCCGGTCTTCGAGATGCTGAGCAAGCACAGCATGGACGTGGTCCTCGGCGCCTTCGTGCCGCTCGCGAGCTTCGCGATGTTCCACCTCGTGACCATCTTCCCGCTCAGCTGGGTGACGCTCAACGGCGGCCAGTCGGCGGCGGAATTCCTCTGGGTGCAGGTGGCGGGCGCGGCGGTCGGCGCGGTCGGCATCGTGCTTTCCGGCGTCATCGCCGACCGGATCGGCCGGCGCAACCAGCTGATGTTCGGCGCGATCCTGATCGCGATCTTCTCGTTCTCGGCCCCCTTCCTGCTCGACGCGGGCGGCAAGGGCCAGGATGCCTATATCCTGATCGGCTTCTTCATCCTCGGCCTCACCTTCGGCCAGTCCTCCGGCGCCGTCTCCTCGCGCTTCACGCAGGCCTACCGCTATACCGGCGCGGCGCTCACCTCCGACCTCGCCTGGCTCGTGGGCGCGGCCTTCGCGCCGCTCGTGGCGCTCGGCCTTGCCTCGAGCTTCGGCATCATCTTCATCGGCGGCTACCTGATTTCCGGCGCGATCTGCACCATCGCCGCCCTCACCCTGACGCGGGTGCTCGACCAGCATTGAGGCAAGGCCGCGTCCGCTTTCAGGCCAACAGCGCCGCGTAGCGCTTCACGCCGTCTCCCAGGGCGTAGTGGGTGCGCATCGTCCGTCCGTCGCGCTTTTCGATGTGCAGCAGGTCGCCCCGCCCGGCGAGCGCGGCCAGTTCCCGCAGCACCAGCGCATGGGCAAGGCCGAGAAGGCGGGCGAAGGTGCGGCTGTCATGCGCGATGCCCATATGGGCGGCGGCAAGCAGTCCCGCCCCGATCGGGCTCAATTGCGAATCCTCCTCCCGCAGCCGGGCGGCGAGCGCCAGGAAGCGCTCGGCATCGGGCGCCTCTCCGCTCACGCGGCCTCGCGCCTGCGGAAGGTCACCATGATCGATTTCGAGGTCGGCGTATCGCTTTCGGCGCCTGCGCTTGCGAGCGGCACGACCACGTTCAGCTCCGGATAGTACCCCGCGATGCTGCCGCGGGGGATGTCGTAGGGCACGAAACGGAAGTCCGCCGCAACGCGCTCGATCCCGTCGTCGTGATCGCTGATGACATCCACCCGGTCGCCCGCCGCGGCCCCCATGGCCTTCAGGTCCTCGGGGTGGATGAAGATGACCTGCCGCTCGCCATAGACGCCGCGATAGCGGTCGTCGAGGCCGTAGACCGTGGTGTTGTACTGGTCGTGCGAGCGGAAGGTCTGGAGGGCGAAGCGCCCCTCGCCTTTCTTCGCCCGCTGGTGCACGGTCTCCTCCGGCAGCGGGCCGGAGAAGAAGGTCGCCTTGCCGGCGGGCGTGTTCCACTCGCGGTTGGCGGCGGCGTTGCGCAGATGGAAGCCCCGCGGCTTGCGCAGGCGCCTGTTGAAGTCCTCGAAGCCCGGGATGGTCGCCTCGATGTGGTCGCGGATGCGGTCGTAGTCGTCGGCGAGCGCGGCCCAGTCGACGATGCCGTTGCCGACCGTCGCCTCGGCGATGCCGGCTATGATCGCCACCTCCGACAGCAGGTGCGGCGAGGCCGGCCGGTTGATGCCCGCCGAGCCGTGCACCATGCTCATCGAATCCTCGACGCTGACGAGCTGCGAATTGCCCGCCGAGTTGAGGTCCATTTCCGTGCGGCCGAGGCAGGGCAGGATGAAGGAGACTTCGCCCGGCATCAGATGCGAATGGTTGGGCTTCGTGGCGATGTTCACCGTCAGCCTGAGGCCGGCGAGCGCCTTTTCCACGAGGGCGCTGTCCGGCGTCGCGCGGGCGAAGTTGCCGCCGAGGCCGATGAAGGCCTGCGCCGAGCCGTCCAGCATGGCGCCGATCGCCGAGAGCACGTTATGGCCGTGCTTGCGCGGCACGGTAAAGCCGAAATGCCTCTCCAGCGCGTCGAGGAAGGCGGCAGGCGGCTTCTCGTTGATGCCCACGGTGCGGTCGCCCTGCACGTTGGAATGGCCGCGTACCGGGCAGAGGCCGGCGCCCGGCCTGCCGACATTGCCGCGCAGGAACATGAAATTGGTGATCTCGCGGATCGTCGCGACGGAATGGACATGCTGCGTGATGCCCATCGCCCAGGTGCAGATGACGCGCTCGGCCTTCATGTAGACCTCGGCCGCCTGCTCGATCTCGGTCCGTGTCAGGCCGGACTGGTCCTCGATCTGCGCCCAGCCCGTCGCCTCGACGGCGGCGCGGTAGTCGGCAAAACCCGCGCAATGCTCCGCCAAGAAGGCATGGTCGAGCACGGAGGGAAGGCCGGCCGCCACAGCCGCATCCTCGGCCGCGAGCACGGCCTTCGCCATGCCGCGCACGGCCGCCATGTCGCCGCCGAGCTGCGGCTGGAAATAGTGGCTGGCGATCTCCTTCGATCCGCCCCGCAGCATCTCGATCTTGTCCTGCGGATCGGAGAAGCGTTCGAGGCCCCGCTCGCGGACGGGATTGAAGACGACGATGCGCGCGCCGCGCATGGCCGCCCGGCGCAGGTCTCCGAGCATGCGCGGATGGTTGGTGCCGGGATTCTGGCCGATCACGAAGATCGCGTCCGCCTTCTCGAAATCCTCAAGCAGGACGGTGCCCTTGCCGACGCCGATCGCCTGGCGCAGCCCCACGCCGCTCGCCTCGTGGCACATGTTCGAGCAGTCGGGAAAATTGTTCGTGCCGTAGATGCGCACGAAGAGCTGGTAGAGATAGGCCGCCTCGTTGCTGGCGCGGCCGGAGGTGTAGAATTCGGCGCGGTCGGGATCGCCGAGACTCCTCAGGATGGCGCCGATTTCCGCGAAGGCGTCCTCCCAGGCGACCGGCAGGTACTTGTCGCTCGCCGCGTCATAGCGCATCGGATGCGTCAGGCGGCCGTGGAGCTCGAGCTCGTAGTCCGACAGGCGGCGCAGCTCGGAGACCGTGTGCGCGGCGAAGAAGGCGGGGGACGCACGCTTTTCCGTCGATTCCCAGGCGACGGCCTTCACGCCGTTCTCGCAGAATTCGAAGGAGGAGCCGTGCTCGGGATCGCCCCAGGCGCAGCCCGGGCAATCGAAGCCGTCCGGCTGGTTGGCCTTCAGCAGGGTGCGCGCGCCGGAGAGCGGCATGCCGCTCTCCAGGAGGCGCTTGCCGCAACTCTTCAACGCTCCCCAGCCGCCGGCCGCGGAGGATTTCTTACCGATAAAAGGAGTGTCCATAAGTCATGTATTTGCCATTCGTCAGGATTGATCAAGGGGACGGTTCGAATGGCTTGATAGGAAACTCCTATTGACGAAGCGGGCGGGCGCGGCGCTCCGCCGATCATAGCGGCAAGGACAAAAAATACGCGGCAGCCCGATTTCGCGGTTGCTAATCCGCCCGCCACTTAATATGTTGTTAAGTGAGGAGTGACCCATGGACGATTTCGTGGCTGCGACAGCGAAACAGGGGGCCGTCGGCGAGAAGGTCAAGGCTTTCCGCTTGGCACGCCGCATGTCGCTGCGCGCGCTCGGCGAGGCCACGGGCACGACGGCAAGCTTCCTGAGCCAGCTCGAGCGCGGCCTCAGCGGGGTCAACATCAGCACGCTGATGCGTATCGCCGGCGCGCTCGGCATCAGCCTGACGGACCTTTTCGACGATGCGTCCCCGCCCGTCGGCCGCGTCCTGCGCAAGGCCGAGCGCCCGGCGCTGCCGCCGGCCGAGGGCTACCGCAAGATGCTCCTGTCGCGGCGGCCGATCCGCGACATGGAAGTCTATATCGGCGAATTCGATCCCGGCGGCTCGACGGGCGACAAGCCCTACAGCCACGGGGATTCGCACGAGCTCTTCTTCGTGATCCGGGGCGAGGTCGAACTCACCCTCGGCGAGGAACGCCATGTGCTGTCGGCCGGCGACAGCATCGAATATCCGACCTCGGTTCCGCACAAGACCGTCAACACCGGCACGGAACCGGCCGAAGTCCTGTGGATGATCGCGCCGCCCACCAGCGTCGCGGACGACCTCGACAAATACCTGCCACGGCCCGGCTCGTAGCCGCGGCGGGAACAACTGAGGCGAGCGCTACTGGGAGTAACAAGGATGAGAAAACTTGCGAGGGCTTTTGCCCTGACGATGACGTGCGCCCTGGCCTTGCCGGTGCTTGCGCAGGAAAAGCCGGTCGCCGGCGAGGTGAAGGAAGGCTCGCTCAAGGGCAAGACGCTGACCTTCGTCTCCTACGGCGGCATCTACCAGGACGGCCAGGTCGCCGCCCTTCAGGAATTCGTGGAAAAGTCCGGCGTGACGCTGCTCAACGACGGCCCGACGGAAATCGCCAAGCTCAAGGCCCAGGTGGATGCCGGCAACGTCACCTGGGACGTGGTCGACACCGCGGACCTGCCGCCCTACGTCCATTGCGGCACGCTGTTCCAGAAGCTCGACTTCTCCAAGCTCGACGTCTCGAAGATCCCGCCCGGCCAGGTCGGCGAGTGCTCGGTCCCGGCGATGAACTACGGCGTCGTCCTCATGTACAAGAACGAGACCTACAAGGACAATCCGCCGAAGAGCTGGCTGGATTTCTTCGACACGGAGACGTTCCCCGGCATCCGCGCCATCGACGGCAGCGGCGATCCGACCGGCGGCCTGCTCGAGCAGGCCTTCAAGGCGGCCGGCGGCGATCCGAAGGCGATGACGCCGGACGACATCGAGAAGGCCATCCAGAAGCTGCGCGACCTCGGCCCCGACACGATCTACTGGAAGACAGGCGCCGAATCCCAGCAGCTTGCCGAATCCGGCGAGGCCGACATGATCATGATGTGGACCGGCCGCGCCATGACCGCCGTGAAGAACGGCGCCGATTACACGCCCGTCTGGCAGGACTGGCTCGTCGTCATGGACCAGATGACCATCCCGGTCGGCGTCAAGGACACGGACGCCGCCTATGCGCTGATCAATGCCTATCTCGGCCAGCGCTCGCAGGAGATCCTGACGGAAAAGACCTCCTACACGCCGATCCACATGGACGCCAAGCCGAAGGTGGACGAGGCGACGGCCGCCTTCCTCACCTCGACGCCGGAACGCATCGCCCAGGGCTACCAGCAGAACATTCCGTTCTGGGTGAAGAACTTCGACCTTGCCGGCGAGAAATGGTCCGCCCTTCTTTCCGGCAACTGAGCCCCCGAAGGTCCGCGAGCCCGGCCCCGGCCGGGCTTGCCTGAAACACGGGAGATGTCCTTGAACGCCACGCCCGACCAGGGCCCGCGGACCGGCCTCGATGCCGGCTCCGAACGGCCAGCCTTCCTTTCGCGATTCCGCCCCCGCGGCGCGGCGTGGCTTGCAGCGCCCGCCGTCCTGGTGCTGCTCGTCGCGCTCGCCTATCCGCTTGCGATCGTCGTCTGGCGCTCCTTCACGGATCCCGCGCCCGGCATCGGCAACTACGTCTGGTTCTTCCAGTCCGCCGTCAACAGGACGGTGCTGCAAAGGACCTTCGTGGTCGCCGCCTGGGTGACGCTCGTCTCCCTCGTCTGCGCCTATCCCTACGCCTACGCCATGACCATCGTCGGCCGGAACGTCAGGCTCGCGCTCATCCTGTGCGTGCTCGTGCCCTTCTGGCTGAGCGGCGTGGTGCGCACGCTCGCCTGGGTGATCCTCCTGCAGGATTCCGGCGTCATCAACTCGTTCCTGCGCGGCCTCGGCCTCTCGCCGGTGAAACTGATCCGCACGCTGCCCGGCGTCATCATCGGCATGACGCAGGTGCTGCTGCCCTTCATGATCCTGCCGATCTACTCGGTGATGCGCGGCATCGACACGCGCCTCCTGCAGGCCGCCCGCAGCCTCGGCGCAAAGCCCTGGCGCGCCTTCCTGCAGATCTACGTGCCGCTCTCGCTGCCGGGCGTCTATGCCGGCGTCATCATCGTCTTCATCCTCTCGCTCGGCTTCTACATCACGCCGGCGCTCCTCGGCGGCCCGCGCTCGACCATGCTGTCCTCGCTGGTGCAGAACCAGGTGCTGAGCCTGCTCAACTGGGGACGCGGCGGCGCGATGGGCGTGGTCCTCCTCGTCGCCACCTTCGTGCTGCTCGCCATCGCCGCCCCGCTGATGCGCCAGAAGCACACCCGAACGCGCAGGGAGGCCTGAACCGATGCCCTCCTTCCCGCGCGTCCTCCTCGGCCTCTTCTGCCTGCTGGTCGCCGTGCTGCTGCTCGCGCCGACACTGGTGGTGATCCCCATGTCGTTCAACGGCAACAAGTCGCTCGCCTTCCCGCCGGTCGGCTTCTCCTGGCAATGGTACGGCAACTTCTTCACCAACCCGGACTGGACGACGAGCTTCACCAACTCGCTGATCATCGCGCTCATCGTCGCGGTGGCGGCGACCGTGTTCGGCACGCTCGCCGCCTTCGGCGTCACCCGCGCGGCGGCAAGCACCGGCGGGCTGATCCGCGGCCTGCTGATCACGCCGATGGTCGTGCCGGGCGTGGTGCTGGCGATCGGCATCTACGCCGTCTATCTCGACACGCATCTCGTCGGCGCCGTCACCGGCTTCGTGCTGGCGCACACGATGCTCGCCATCCCCTTCGTGCTGATCGCGGTGCAGGCGAGCCTCGAAGTCTTCGACCGCCGGCTTGAGACGGCGGCCGCCAGCCTCGGGGCGGGACGGCTGACGGTGTTCCGCACCGTGACGCTGCCCTTGATCCTGCCCGGCATCCTTTCCGGCGCGCTCTTCGCCTTCATCACCTCTTTCGACGAGATCATCGTCGCGCTGTTCATCACCAGCCCCTACCTGAAGACCCTGCCGGTGCAGATCTACACGTCGATCACGCGCGATGCCGACCCGACCGTCGCCGCCGTCGGCACGCTGCTGTTCCTGGCGACCTCGCTCATCATCATCGCCGGCCTGCTCTTCGGCATGCGCCGCGGAAGGACCTGACCCATGACCGCACCCCAACGCTCCGCCGGCGCGGCGATCGAGATCCGCAAGGCTTCCAAGCGCTACGGCGCCTTCGCGGCCCTCAACGACATCGACCTCCACATCCGCCCCGGTGAGTTCATGACGCTGCTCGGCCCTTCCGGCTCCGGCAAGACGACGACGCTGAACCTCATCGCCGGTTTCACCGACATCAGTTCCGGTTCGCTGGAGATCGGCGGCAGGAGCGTCACGGGCCTGCCCTCGCACAAGCGCAATATCGGCGTCGTCTTCCAGCACTACGCCCTCTTCCCGCACATGACGGTGGGAAAGAACGTCGCCTATCCGCTGACGCTGCGGGCCATCCGGGGCGAGGAGCGCGAGCGCCGCGTCAGGCGCGCCCTCGACATGGTGAAGATGGCCGATTTCGCCCACCGCTATCCGAGCGAGCTTTCCGGCGGCCAGCAGCAGCGCGTGGCGCTCGCCCGGGCGCTGGTCTTCGATCCGCCGCTTCTCCTGATGGACGAGCCGCTCGGCGCGCTCGACAAGAAGCTGCGCGAATGGCTGCAACTGGAGATCAAGCGCATCCACCGCGAGCTCGGCACCACCTTCGTCTACGTCACGCACGACCAGGAGGAGGCGCTGGTGCTCTCCGACCGCATCGCCGTCTTCAACGGCGGCCGCATCGAGCAGATCGGCACAGGCCGCGAGCTCTACGACCATCCGGCGACGCTCTTCGTCGGCCGCTTCATCGGCGAATCCACGGTGCTGCGCGGCACGGCCGACGTTTCGGGCGGCGACACGGTGATGACCATAGGCGACCAGAAGGTCGTCGCGCATGGCCGCCTTCCGGGCGACGCCCGGCCCGTCATCCTGCTCCGGCCCGAGCGCGTGGGGCTGAAACGCCCCGGAGCCGACGCCGTCACCGGCGAGAACCGCCTGTCCGGCACGGTTTCGGAGGCGATCTATCTCGGCTCCGGCTCGAAATACGAGGTGCGGCTGACGGACGGCACGGTCGCCGTCGTGCGAAGCCCGCTCGGCGTGCCCGATTTCTCGATCGGCGATGTCGTGGACATCGCCTTTTCGCCCGCCGATCTCATCCTTCTTCCCGACGACGCCAGCGCCGACATGACGCTGACCTGAACCGAAAGCACATCCCATGGACGTCAAGACCAACGGCAACATCTCCTTCTGGTATGCCGATATCGGCGGCATTCCGCAGAGGCGCCCGGCCCTTCCCGGCGACCGCGAGGCCGATGTCTGCATCATCGGCGCCGGCTTCACCGGCCTCTGGACCGCCTACTACCTCAAGAAGGCCGATCCTTCCCTTAACGTCGTCGTCGTCGAGCGCGAATTCGCCGGCTTCGGCGCCTCGGGACGCAACGGCGGGTGGCTCTCCGGCGGCTTCGGCTGGTCGCGGGAGAAGTACCTCAAGACCTCGAGCCGCGGCGCCGTCATCGACATGCAGCGCGCCATGGCCGGCACGGTGGACGAGGTGATCCGCGTCACGGAGGCGGAAGGCATCGACGCCGACATCCTGCGCGTCGACAACCTCACCGTCGCCACCAACCGGCCGCAGCTCGACCGGGCCCGCGAGGAATACCAGTTCTATCTCGACTGGCAGATGCCGGCCGAGCGTATCGAGATGCTTTCCGCCGAGGAAGCGGCAAAGCGCATCCGCATCGCCGACGTGAAGGGCGCCTTCGTCATCCGCGACATGGCGCGCGTGCAGCCGGCCAAGCTGGTGCGCGGGCTCGCCCGGGTGGTGGAGGGCCTCGGCGTTGCGATCTTCGAGGGCACCTCCGTCACCGGTTTCGAGAAGGGCCGCGTTGCGACCGACCGCGGCACCGTGCGGGCGCCGGTCATCATCCGCGCCACGGAAGGGTTCACCGCCGGATTCCCCGGCGAGGAGCGCACCTGGCTGCCGCTCAACAGCGCCCAGATCGTCACCGAGCCGGTTCCCGACGCGCTCTGGAAGGAGATCGGCTGGGAAGGCCACGAACTGCTCGGCGATGCGGCGCATGCCTATTGCTACGCCCAGCGCACCCGCGAGGGCCGCATCACCATGGGCGGGCGCGGCGTGCCCTACCGCTTCGGCTCGAAAACGGACGTCAACGGCCGCACGCAGCAGGCGACCATCGACGCGCTCCACGGCATCCTGACCCGCCTGCTGCCGCAGACGAAACCGCTCAGGATCGACCATGCCTGGTGCGGCGTGCTCGGCGTGCCGCGCGACTGGTGCACGACCGCCGGCTTCGACCGGGCGAGCGGCATCGGCTGGGCCGGCGGCTATGTCGGCCTCGGCGTCTCCTCCTCCAACCTCGCCGGCCGCACGCTCGCCGACCTCGTGCTGGGCCGGGAGACGGACCTGACGGGTCTTCCCTGGGTCAACCGCACGGTGCGCAAGTGGGAGCCCGAACCGTTCCGCTGGCTCGGCGTGCACGCCATGTACCAGCTCTACCGGATCGCCGACGAGCGCGAATCCGCCGGCCTGCCGCGCACATCGAGGCTCGCGGCCATCGCCGACAGCATCACCGGCCACTGAAGGACCCTTCCCATGATCAGTTTCGAGAGTTTCGGCGACCTCCTTTCCCTCGACCTCGGCGCCTTCGCGCCGAAGCCGACCTCCATTGAGGGCGACCAGCAGGAGGCGGCCATTGCGCTCTGGACCAGCCCGGACGGCAAGCTGGAGACCGGCGTGTGGGAATGCACGCCCGGCCGCTTCACGGCCGACCGCAGCCAGAACGCCGAAATCTGCCACTTGCTTTGCGGCCGCGTGACCCTGCACAACGGCGACGGCACCACCCGGCAGATCGGCGCCGGCGAGATGTTCGTGCTGCCGCATGGCTGGCGCGGGGAATGGACCATCCACGAGCAGACCCGCAAGATCTACACCATGGTCGCAGGCGGCGTCTGACGCCGCCTGCACCGCAAGAGCATGACGGGAGGAGGAACCCCGATGACCGACGTCGCCCTGGCCGGCGAGACGATGGCGCACGCGCCATCCGCTTTCCCGCACCTGTTCCAGCCCTTGAAAATCCGCGGCGTGACGCTGAAGAACCGCATCATGTCGAGCGGCCACGACACGACGCTTCCGACCGACGGCCTCGTCAACGACGCGCTCCTTGCCTACCACGCCGCGCGGGTCAAGGGCGGCGCCGGGCTGATCGTCAGCCAGGTGGCGGGCGTGCACGAGACGGCGCGCTACACCTCGCACATGCTGATGGCGACCGAGGACGAGTGCATCGACGGCTACCGCCGGCTCGCCGAGCTCTGTCACGCCGGGGGCTGCGTGCTCTTCTCGCAGCTCTTCCATCCCGGCCGCGAGATCATGGAAGGCGGCGACGGCCTTCTGACGGTCGCCTATGCTCCGTCCGTTTCGCCGAACGAGCGGTTTCGCGTCATGCCGCGCGCGCTCGACCGGCGCATGATCGACGAGATCGTCGCCGGCTACGCAGCGGCGGCCCGGCGCATGCATGCGGCCGGCGTCGACGGGGTGGAATTCGTGGCGAGCCACGGCTATCTGCCGGCGCAGTTCTTCAACCCGCGCGTCAACCGCCGCACCGACGGCTACGGCGGCACGCTGGAGAACCGGCTGCGTTTCGCCGTCGAGGCGCTGGCAGCGATCCGGGCGGCGACGTCTGAGGATTTCGTCATCGGCATGCGCATCAGCAGCAGCGAGCGCGACGAGCAGGGCCTTTCCGACGACGAGGCGCTGGAAATCTGTCGCCGGCTGGAACCGATGCTGGACTATGTCAGCATCACCGCCGGCACCTCGGCCTCGCTCGGCGGGGCCGTGCACATCGTGCCGCCCATGGCCTATCGCGCGGCCTATCTTTCCGGCGATGCGGCGCGGTTCCGCAAGGTGCTCGGCATCCCCGTCTTCGTCACCGGCCGCATCAACCAGCCGCAGGAGGCAGAAGCGGTGATCGCAGGCGGGGCGGCGGATGTGTGCGGCATGACGCGGGCGATGATCTGCGACCCGGAGATGCCGGATAAGGCGCGCGAGGGCCGCACGGAGGACATCCGCGCCTGCATCGCCTGCAACCAAGCCTGCATCGGCCATTTCCATCGCGGCGTGCCGATCTCCTGCATCCAGCATCCCGAAACCGGCCGCGAGCTGAAGTTCGGCACGCTGGCGCCGGCCGCCCGGCCGAAATCGGTGATGGTGATCGGCGGCGGGCCGGCGGGGCTGAAAGCCGCCGCCGTCGCCGCGGCGCGCGGCCACCGGGTGACGCTCTACGAGGCGGCCGGCCAGCTCGGCGGACAGGCGCTGCTCGCCCAGCAGCTTCCCCGCCGCGCGGAGTTCGGCGGCATCGTCACCAACCTCGCCCGCGAGGTGGAGCTGGCCAATGTCCGCATCCAGCGCGGCGTGCGCGTCGACCGGGCGCTGGTGGAGGCGGAAAGGCCGGACGCGGTGGTCCTCGCCACCGGGGCAAGGCCCTACCGGCCGGAAATCCCGATCGACGACAGCATCCAGGTGGTCGACGCCTGGCAGGTGCTGCGCAGAGGGGTCAAGACCGGCAGCCGCGTGGTCGTCGCCGACTGGCGCTGCGACTGGATCGGCCCCGGCATCGCGGAGCTTTTGACCAACGAGGGCTGCAGCGTCGACCTCGCCGTCAACGGAACCCATCCCGGCGAGCTTCTGCCGCTCTACGTGCGCGACAACATCGCCGCCGAGCTTCACCGCATCGGCGTGCGCGTCACGCCTTATGCCCGGCTCTACGGCGGCGACGGAGGCACGGTCTACATGCAGCACACGGCCAGCGACCAGCCGATCCTCTTCGAGGACGTGGAGACGCTGGTGCTCTGTCTCGGCCACGCGCCGGCCGACGATCTGGCGGCCTCGCTGCACGGCCTCGTGCCGGAGCTGCATGTCATCGGAGACAGCCTCGCCCCGCGCACGGCGGAAGAGGCCGTCTACGAGGGGCTGAAGGTCTCCGCCGCCCTCTGACGTCCCGACACCCGCACGGCCGTGCGGCTTGCCGCGATCTTCCGCAAAGGATCGCGGAGGAATGCCGCCGCCGGCTCCCGGCACGCGGCCGCCGGAAAGCCGGTCGCCGGGCCCGGCGGACGAAGGCGTACCTTCAGGTTCAGGCAAGCTCATCCCTGTATCGAGCAAGCTGCCGGAACACGTGGATTTGGTGTTCTTTCGTTTCCTTTTTCCAGGACTTTGCCATGACGTCGATCGTTTCCTCGCTCAGCATCAGCCAGATCCGGCAGCTCACGGAATCGGCGATCCAGGGCTGGTCGACGGAAGACGTGGCATCCCTTTCCACCAGCCAGATCGGCGCGTTCTCGTCCCGGCAGATCGCCGCGCTGGAGGTGGAGGACATCGAGATCCTCAGCGCCGGCCAGATCGGCGCGATCGCGCAAAACGCCATCGTCGGCCTCTCGCTGGACCAGATCGGCGCGCTCAACAGATATGCCGCCGGCCAGATCGAAAGCCTGACGACCGCCCAGGTCGCGGTCCTGACGACGGGACAGATCGGCAAACTCTCACCCGAGCAGGCGGAAGCGCTGACGGCGTCCCAGGTCCGGGTGCTGAGCGCGGCCCAGCTCGCGGCGCTCGACCCGCAGGACCTTGCGACCTTCTCGACCGAAGACATGGCCGCGATCAGCTACAAGGCCGTGCAGGGATTGAGCAACGCGGCCATTGCCGCGCTTTCCGCCGAGCAGATCGGCGCGCTCGCCCCTCTTGCCGTCGCGGGCCTCACCCAGTCCCAGGCCGCCGCCCTGACACCCGAACAGATCGAGGCGATGACGACGGAGCAGGTGGCCCTCCTGAAGCCCGCGCAGATCGCGGCGCTGAGCGAGGGAGCGGTCAAGGCCTTCTCCGAAGAGCAGATCGCCGCGCTCAGCACCGGCGCGGTCACCGGCCTAGCGCCATGGCAGATCAGCGCGCTCGAAACCTGGCAGGTCGAGGCATTGACTCCGGCGCAGGTCAAGGTGCTCACCGCGCAGCAGGTCGCCGCCATCAGCGCCGATGGCCTTGCCACCTTCTCACCCGAGGACATCGCGGCGATCTCCAGCAAGGCGCTGCCGGGCCTGAGCATCGGCGCGATTGCGGAATTCTCCACCGCCCAGGTCGCCGCGCTCAGCCTGCAGACCATCCAGGGCCTGACGGTCGCGCAGATCGCCGCGCTCAGCGCCGAACAGGCCGCGGCACTGACGCCGGCGCAGGTCGCCGCCATGAGCGCGGCGCAGATCGCGGCTTTCAGCCCCGAAGAAATCGCGGAACTGCCCGGCGAGAGCTTCGCCGCCATATCGACCAAGGCTCTGCGCGGGCTGAGCACGGCGGCGGTCGCGGCGCTGACCCCCGAACAGGCCGCAGCGATGACCGCCGCCCAGGTCGCCGCCCTCGACGCCCGGCAGGTCACCGCCCTTGCCACCGAAAGCATCGCCCAGCTCTCCACCAGCAAGATCGCGGCCATGAGCAGCGCCGCCGTCAGGGGGCTCACGGCCACGCAGATCGGCAGCATGAGCCTCGCGCAGATCGAGGCCTTCCTGCCGAGCCAGATGAAGGGCTTCACCGCCCAGCAGATCGCCGCCCTCGACAGCGACGGCATCGCGACTTTCTCCGCGGCGGATATCGCCGCGCTTTCGGCAAGCGCGCTTTCCGGCCTCAGCCCCGAGGCCATCGCCGGCCTGACGACGCAGCAGATCGCCGCGCTCAGCGTCAAGGCGGTCGCAGGCCTCACGACGCAGCAGATCGGCATGCTCGACGCGGATCAGGTCGAAGCGCTCAATCCCGCCCAGATCAAGGCGCTGTCGGCAGCGCAGATCGGCGCCCTGCATCCCGACACCCTCAAGGGCTTTTCCAGCGCCGACATCGCGGCCATCCAGAACGGCGCGCTCGCCGGCCTCGGCGCCGATGCGCTCGCCGTGCTTTCCACCGACCAGATCACGGCCCTGACCGCCGCCCAGATCGGCGCGCTCAAATCCGCCCAGATCGCCGCCCTCGACATGGAGCAGATCGAAGCCCTCACGCCGGCACAGGTGAAGGCCCTGAATGCCGCACAGCTTGCGGCGCTGTCTCCGGAAGCGCTTGCCGCCTTCTCGACGGCGGACATCGCCGCGCTCAACAGCCGGGCCGTTTCCGGCATCGCCAGCGCCGCGATCGCCGAGCTTTCGGCCGACCAGATCGGCGCCCTCACCACCGCCGCCCTTTCGAGCCTCACGGTCGCGCAGATGCGCGCGATGAGCGCCCTGCAGATCGAAGCGCTCTCGCCCACGCAGATCGCCGTCTTGAAATCCGGGCAGCTTGCCGCCATGGACCCCGATGCGTTGGCGGCGCTTTCGCCCGCCCACATGGCCGCGATCAACAGCAAGGCCGTCACGGGCCTGCCCACCTCGGCCATCGCCGCCCTGACGCCCGAACAGATCGCCGCGCTCAGCCCGAACGTCGTCGCCGGCCTCTCGACCAGCCAGATCGGCGTGCTCAGCACCGCGCAGATCGAGGCGCTCACGCCCGACCAGATCCGCGCGATGAGCGCCAGGCAGATCACGGCGCTCGGAGCGGAAGGCATTGCGACCTTCTCCACCGCAGACATCGCGGCAATCGGCGTCAAGGCCATTCCGGGCCTGAGCAGCACCGCCCTCGCCGAGCTTTCCTCCGGGCAGATCGCGGCGTTGACGGGCGCTCAGATCGGCGGCCTCACGCCGGCGCAGATCACCGCCATGGACGGGGCCTTCCTCGCCTCGCTGACCACGGCACAGATCGCGGGCATCGGCACGAACGTGATCGGCAGCCTGACACCCGACCAGATCGAGGCGCTGACGACGGCGCAGATCGAGGCGCTGACCTCGATGCAGGTCAAGTCCCTCACGTCCGCGCAACTCGCGGCCCTCAGCGCGGCGGACATCGCGACGTTCTCGACGGCCGACATCGCCGCGATCGCCAACAAGGCCATCGCGGGCCTCAGCGGCGAGGCCATTGCCGGCCTTTCCCTCGCCCAGACCGCAGCCCTCAGCCGCGCCGCGCTGGCCAGCATGACGGCGGCGCAGGTCGAGGCGCTCTCGACCGCCCAGATCGCGGCCCTCTCCACGACGCAGCTCAACGCCTTCACCTCCACGCAGGTTTCCGCGCTCGAACCCCAGGACATCAGGGCGCTTTCGTCCGAGCAGATCGCCGCCCTCACGAGGAGCGCCATTTCCGGCCTCGCCCCGGATACCTTCGCCTCGCTCACCTCCGCGCAGATCGCTGCCTTGAGCACGAGCGCCTTCTCGGGACTGACGCCCGACCAGATCGAGGCGCTGAGCTCGCTCCAGGTGAGCCAGCTTTCCACCGCGCAGATCCGGGCGCTTACGGCCGCGCAGGCTGCCGCGCTCGACAATGACATCAAGGCGCTCTCCTCCGAACAGATCGCCAGCCTCGGCGCGGCGGCCATCGCCGGTTTGCGTCCCGACCAGATCGGCGCCCTCGGCTCCGAGCAGGTCGCAGCCCTCACCACCGCACAGATCGGGGCGCTCTCCTCCGGACAGGTCGCCGCCCTCAACGTCAGCGACGTCGCTGCGCTTTCGACCGCGCAGATCGCCGCGCTCAACGCCTCCGGCGTGTCCGGATTGACATCCGGCCAGATCGCCGCCCTCAGCGCGGCCCAAATGGGCGCCCTCGGCACCAAGCAGATGGCGGCGCTCACCTCGGCGCAGATTCCCGCCTTCGGGACCGACAAGATCGCCGCCCTTTCGACAGCGCAGATCGCCGCGCTCAACGCGGGCAGCATCGCCGGCTTCACCTCGCAGCAGCTCGCGGTGCTCAGCACCAGCCAGGCCGAGGCCCTGACCAGCGCCCAGGTCGGCTCGCTCAACTCCGAGCAGATCGCCGAATTCGGCACCGACGACATCGCCGCCTTCTCCACGAAGGATATTTCGATGATCAGCTCCAGCGCGATCCGCGGCCTGTCGGCGGCGACGATCGCGTCGTTCTCGACCGCGCAGATCGCGGCCCTGAGCGCCGCCGCCATCGGTGCCATGACCACCCAGCAGATCGCGGCCCTGAGCACCGCCCAGGCCGAGGCGCTCACCAAGGTCCAGATCGCCGCGCTGAACTCCGGGCAGCTTGCCGCCCTGGGGCCCGACGACATCGCCACATTCTCCGTTCAGGAGATGGGCGCCATCACGTCGGGCGCGATGCCCGGCCTCTCGACCGACGCCATCGCGGCCCTTTCGACGGCACAGATCGCGGGCCTGAGCTCCACCGGCATCGCCGGGCTCACCACGAAGCAGATCACCGCGCTCAACGCGGCGCAGGCCGAAGCGCTGACGACCGGCCAGATCGGCGCCCTGAGCGCCACGCAACTCGCCGCGTTCTCGACCGACGAGATCGCCACCTTCGCGACCCGGGAGATCGCCGCCATCGGCGCGGAAGCTATCGCCGGCCTCTCGACGGCGGCGATCGCCTCGCTCTCCACGGCCCAGATCGCCGCCCTCAGCACCGCCGTCATCGGCGGGCTGGAGCCCCGGCAGATCGCGGCGCTTACCAGCGAGCAGCTCGATTCGCTGACGCCGGAGCAGGTCCGCGCGCTCGGCGCCCGGCAGATCGCCACTCTCGGACCGGACTATATCGCGACGCTTTCGCCCGCGCAGGTCGCCGCGCTCAGCACGGCGGCCATCTCCGGCCTCTCCCCCGAGCAGGTCGCCGCATTCACGACCGCGCAGGCCGAAGCCCTCACCCCGGCGCAGGTCGCCGCCTTCAGCGCACGCCAGATCGCCGCGCTGGACATGGACAAGCTCGGCACGTTCTCCGTTGCCGACATGGCCGCGATCGGCTCGGGCGCGATTTCGGGCCTGTCGACGGCCATGCTCGCCTCGCTGACGACGAGCCAGATCGCGGCGCTCGGCCCGGCCGGCCTTTCCGGCATGACGAGCGACCAGATCGCGGCCCTTACGACCGCGCAGATCGAGGCGCTGACCCCGGAACAGATCGGCGCTCTCGGCTCCAGGCAGGTGGCGGCCCTCGGCACGGACGACATTGCGGCGCTTTCGCCCGAGCAGATCGCGGCCCTCGGCACGGCAGGCATCGCCGGCCTAACGGGCGCGCAGATCGGCGCCCTTTCTGCGGCCCAGGCCGAGGCGTTGACGGGCGCGCAGATCGCCGCGCTGAACTCGTCGCAGATCGCCGCGCTCGGCACCGCGAACCTCGAAACCTTCACGCCCGCCGAAATCGCCGCGATCAGCTCGCGCGCGGTCGCGGGCCTTCCGACAGCGGCGATCGCCGCCCTCACCACGGCCCAAGTCGCCGCGATCAATGTCGCCGGCCTGACGGGCGCCCAGGTCGCCGCCCTCAACGGCGACCAGCTCGAGGCCCTGACGACACTGCAGATGGCGGCTCTCGGCTCCACCCAGGTCGCCGCCCTCGGCACCGACGACATCGCATTGCTGTCCCCCGAGCAGGTCGCGGCCCTCAGCACGGCCGGCATCGCAGCGCTCGGCACTGACCAGATCGCGGCTTTGAGCACCTTGCAGGCGGAAGCCCTGACGAGCACGCAGGTCGGATCGCTGAGCTCGCGGCAGATCGCGGCGCTCGGCGCGGATGACCTTGCGCTGTTTTCGGCCGACGACATGGCCGCGATCGGCCCGCGGGCGATCCTCGGCCTTTCGACCGGCATGATCGCCTCGCTCACGACCGCGCAGATCGCCGCGCTCGGCACGGCCGGCGTCTCCGGCCTGTCGAGCGAACAGATCGCCGCGCTCAATGCCGACCAGGTGGAGGCGCTCACCGCCACGCAGATCGGCGCCTTCACCTCGCGCCAGATCGCCGCATTCGACTCCGGCGACATCGCGCTGTTTTCGACCGCCGAGATCGCAGCGATCAGCGCGGTGGCGATCTCCGGCCTGTCGGCGGCGATCCTCGCCGGCTTCTCTCCCGAAAAGATGGAGGCCCTCAGCCCCGACGGCATCGGCGGGATGACAACGGGCCAGATCGCGGCGCTCAGTCCAGGCCAGGTGGCCGCCCTTTCCACCGCGCAGGTCGCGGCGCTCACCTCAAGGCAGGTGGCGGCGCTTGCCGTCGAGGACATCGCGGCCCTGACGCCGGGACAGGTCGCGGCGCTGAGCGCAAGCGGCATTGCCGGCCTTACCGGCATGCAGGCCGCGGGCCTTACCTTCGAGCAGGCCGAGGCCTTCTCCACGAGCCAGATCGCGGCGCTGACCGCGGCGGCGCTTGGCGGCCTTTCGAGCGAAGCGCTCGACACCTTCTCCACGGACAAACTCGCGGCGATCGGCGCGAACGCCATCAAGGGCCTGCCGCCAAGCTATGTGGCGACGCTTTCGGACGCCGAGATCGCCGCGCTCGGCACGGCGGCGATCGCCGGCCTCGGCAGCGCCCAGGTGGCCGCGCTCTCGGTCGACCAGCTCGAAGCCTTCTCGCTTGCCCAGATCGCCGCGCTGAGCGTGCCGGGCACGGCCGGCCTCACCCCGGCGCAGATGCAGGCGATCTCGACCGAGGAACTTGCGGCGATGAGCGCCGCCGCGATCAAGGGTCTCTCTTCCGCGGTCGTCGGCGCGCTTTCGACGGAGAGCGTGGCGGCGCTGACCACAGGCCAGATCGCAGCCCTCACCTACGGCCAGGTGAGCGCCATGAGCGCGACGCAGGTCGGGGCGCTCTCGACCGACCAGGTTGGCGCGCTGACGGCAACGCAGGCCGCCGCCCTCGGGGCCGACGACCTCGGCACCTTCTCCGTGGAGCACATCCTCGCGCTGAGCGCGAATGCCATCTCGGGGCTGAGCACGGCAGCGCTCGCCGGACTTACCGCCGAGCAGGCGAACGCCTTCACGCCCGGCCAGCTCTCCGCGATGACCTCGGCGCAGATCGACGCCCTGCCGCGCGGCTCCGGCGCTTCGGCGACGGCCTTCAGCACCGCCGGCAGCCAAAGCACCGGGACCTTGCCGGAAGAGCCGCAGGCCGCCGGCGATCCGCAGGCCGAGATCGCGGCGATCATTTCGTCCTATCTCGAAGCCTGACCCGCGGACGGGCCGGCCTGAACGAGGCCGACATCCGGATCCCGCGTCAGCCCTGCATGCTTCGCGTGAACTCCCGTACCTCCCGCAAAATCCAATCCCGGAAAGCGCGGACCTTCGGGTGATCCTGATTGCCGATCTTGTAGATCAGGTCGTAGCCCCATGCGACCTCAAGCTTCGCCTGCGGGAAGAGCGGTATCAAGCGGCCGGCGGCAAGGTCCTCCGCGACGAGGACGCTCCGGCCGAGCGCGACGCCCACCCCGCGGACGGCCGCATCGATGGACATGCTGCCATGGCTGTATCCGGGGCCGCGCCTGCCCGGATACGGAAGCCCCATCATCGCGAACCACCGCTCCCATGTCGTGGTCATCCCGATCTCATGGATGAGCTGGCATTTCGCCAGATCGTCCATCGCATGGAGCCCGCCCATCCGGTCGCGATAGTCCGGAGAGCACACCGGAGAGACCGTTTCGTTCATGATGCGCTCGGCTGCCGCGAAGGCATAATCGCCGTCTCCGTAGCGCAGCGCCACGTCGACATGGCCTGCCGCGAAATCCACGGGCGCATCGGTCACTTCCAGATGGATGTCGAGGTCCGGAGACGTTGCCATCAGGCGGTGAAGGCGCTGCGTCAACCACTTGCTGGCAAAGGAAACGCTGCAATTGACGACCAGACGGGACGTGTCGTTCCTTCGGCGCAACGCCTCCGCCTCACGCGCCAGTTCCGACAAGAGCCGCGTCACGGTGCTGAAGAAGGCCTGCCCCGCTTCGGTCAGTTCGATCCTGCGGTCAGACGGCGAAAGAGCGGCACGCCGAGATAATCCTCCAGCGCCTTGATCTGTCGGCTCACGGCACCGTGGGTCAGGTGAAGCTCCTGTGCGGCGAACGTCATGCTCAGGCGCCGGCCCGTTGCCTCGAAGGCCCGGAGCGTCTGGAGCGGGGGAAGCTGGTCGGCCATGGGCATATGCGTGATCTGAAATCACGCGTCCTGTGAGAACAAATGGTTTGTCGGACGGGTAAATCCCGGCCTACACATGACACAGTCGCAAGCGAGTGCCAATCCGCAAGGCCCTGGAAGTGTCACAGAATTCCCTTGACGTAACCGTCACGCCGCAACCGTTCACCTCGACAGGCTCCCTCTCGATGAGGAGCGTCGGAGCCATGTTCCTGCTGGCGCTGATGTGGGGGCTGTCGATCCCGATCACCAAGCTCGGCCTCGGCAGCATTCCCCCCATGACACTGACGGCGCTCCGCTTCATGGTCGCCGTGCCGCTCATGATGTTCCTGGCTCGACGGGAACTGCGGGTTCCCGCAAAGGCAGTTCTTCCCATCATCGGCCTCGGCGTCATGGGCATCACGCTCGGCAACGTCGCGCAGTCCTTCGGCGTGCAAGGCACGTCGTCCTCCGTTGCGACCATCCTTTCGGCAACCATCCCGCTGTTCATCGTCATCCTGGCCGCCATCCGATTCAGGCAGCCGGTCACGCCGCTGCAATGGAGCGGCCTCCTGGCCGCCTTCTTCGGGATCGCCCTTGTCGCCGTCGGCAGCGGGCCGGGTGTCGACGACATGTCGAGGACGACGGTCTCCGGGGTCGTCCTCATGCTGATCTCGTCCTCCGGCATCGCGGCCTATTACATCTGGAGCGCGGAACTGACGGAGAAGTACGGCCTGATGCCCGTGGCGGCATGGAACATGCTCGTCGGGCTGGTGACGGTCCTGCCGCTTGCAGGCTGGGAAATGGCCCGGCAGCCTGTCGACATCACGGCGCAGGCTCTGGCGGCCATCATCTATCTCGGCGTCGTCGTCACCGTGATCGGGCTGATCCTGTGGCTCCACCTCCTGAAGGTCGTTCCCGCCCGCATCGCCGCGAGCGTCCAATACCTGCAGCCTGTCTTCGGCATCGGCGCCAGCGCGTTTCTGTTCGGTGACAAGCTGGGACTGCTGTTCGCCGCAGGCGTGACCCTTGTGCTCGCCGGACTCGCCCTCGCCGCTGCGGGTAAACGTGCCAACTCCCAGTCGGGATGAAAGTTCGGCAAACTTATATCCCCCGCTCGGTTACTCCCCGAGCGACTTGGCCCGCCCCAGTGGCGGGCCTTTTTCTTCCGCATCGCAGATCGACAGAAAAGTGCGATAAAGGACTTATCAGCGGCTGCTGCCGCGCACGATCAGCTCCGGTTCGATGGTGATGTGGGTGACGTCGGCCCGGCCGTCGATAAGGTCGAGGATCAGGTGGCCGGTGCGTTCGCCGATCTCCCGGGCCCGGGCATCGATCGTGGTCAGGGCGGGCACGCTGATACCGCCGATCTCGTAATCGCCAAAACCGCCGATGGCGATGCGCTCCGGCACTTCTATGCCGCGGCGTTGACATTCCGTCAGCGCGCCGAAGGCCGATAGGTCAGAGACGCAGATCACCGCGTCCGTATCGGGATACTCGGCAAGCAGCCGCGCCATGGCATTGGCGCCCTCCCGCATCGAGATCGGCGGCGCGCCGGCATCGATCAGCCGCGATGCATCGAGGCCATGGTCGCGGAGCGCGGCGATGAAGCCGAGGCGGCGGTCGCTGCCACGCGTATCGCGGCTAGCATCACCACCGATGAAGGCGATGCGGGTATAGCCGACCGCCACGAAATGATCGACCATGCTGCGTACGGCATCCGCGTTCGAGAAACCGACGAAATGTCTGATCGGATCGGCCGGCACGTCCCAGGTCTCGATCACGGGCACATTGGCTTTTTCGAGCATTTTTCGCGCGCGCGCGGTGTGCTTGCCGCCGGTGACGACGATTGCCTGCGGCTTGCGGCGCAGGAGCTGCTCGATCAACCGCTCCTCCTCCTCGGTGTCGTAGTTGGTATAGCCGAGTAGGATCTGGAACCCCTGCGCGCTCAGCGTCTCGGAAAGCCCGCCCACCGTGTCGGCGAAGTTCGCATTGTTGATGGAGGGTATGGTGACGGCAATGAAATCCGTCTTCTGGGACCTGAGATTGGAAGCGGTGGAATCGAAGACGTAGCCGAGCTCCTCGGCCGCCTTCAGGATCACGTCCCGGGTATCCTTGTTGATCAGACTGCCGGATTTGAAGGCACGTGACACGGTCATGGGGGAAACGCCCGTCTTCCGGGCTATGTCCGCCATGGTGGGGGCCTTGCCGCTCCGCATATTCCTGCCTCGTTATCGTTACCATAGCGTAGCGCAGCGCGCTGTCCCTTCGCAAGCAGCCCCGGCGCGGAGGCTGCATTATCCCCACGCGGACCGTTCAGGCCGCATCCGCGCCGATGGAGGCGACGGTGCGGGCCTTGGCGGCGGCGCTCTTCAGCGAGAGGTAGGGCGAGCCGGCCATGCGGAAGGAGGCGAGCGTCACGCCGCTGGGGCGGTTTCTGCACGGCATAGCGAGGTAAAATAGGGCTGGACATTTCCTCGAAGCGGATTATGTTATCGATAACAAAACTTCCCCGAAGGAGCCCCCATGCCGAAGATCGAGTTATTGCAAGTCGGCCCTTACCCATCGTGGGACGAGGAGCGTCTGGACGCGGCCTTTACGATGCACCGGTATTTCGAGGCTTCGGACAAGGCGGCGTTCCTGGCGGAGCGTGGGGGGAGCATCCGCGGGATCGCGACGCGCGGCGAGCTTGGGGCGAACCGGGCGCTGATCGAGGCGCTGCCGAAGCTGGAGGTGATCTCCGTCTACGGCGTCGGCTATGATGCGGTGGACCTTGCCGCCGCCCGTGAGCGCGGCGTCCGCGTCACCAACACGCCGGACGTGCTGACCAAGGACGTCGCCGATCTCGGCATCGCCATGATGCTGGCCGCGGCGCGCGGCGTGATCGGCGGCGAGGCGTGGGTGAAGAGCGGCGACTGGGCGACGAAGGGCCTTTATCCGCTGAAGCGCCGCGTGCACGGCAAGCGCGCCGGCGTGCTCGGCCTCGGCCGCATCGGCTACGAGGTGGCCAAGCGTCTCGCCGGCTTCGACATGGACATCGCCTACAGCGATACCGGCCCGAAGGATTTTGCCGGGGACTGGACCTTCATCGCCGATCCGGTAGCGCTTGCCGAACGCTCGGATTTCCTCTTCGTCACGCTTGCCGCCTCGGCCGAGACGCGCCACATCGTCGGCCGGAAGGTCATCGAGGCGCTGGGGCCCGAGGGCATGCTGATCAACATCTCGCGCGCCTCCAACATCGACGAGGCGGCGCTGCTCGATGCACTGGAAAGCAAGGCGCTCGGTTCGGCCGCGCTCGACGTGTTCGAGGGCGAGCCGAACCTGAACCCGCGCTTCCTCGCGCTCGACAACGTGCTGCTCCAGCCGCACATGGCCTCCGGCACGGTGGAGACGCGCAAGGCCATGGGCCAGCTCGTCTTCGACAACCTGTCGGCCCATTTCGCCGGCCGGCCGCTGCCGACGCCGGTTCTTTAAGGAGAGGCCCATGAAGGCGATCGTCATCCATGCGGCCAGGGACCTGCGCGTCGAGGAGCGGGAGCCGGAGACGCCGGGCTCCGGCGAGGTGGAGATCCGCCTTGCAAGTGGCGGCATCTGCGGCTCGGACCTGCACTATTACAACCACGGCGGCTTCGGCACGGTGCGGCTCAAGGAGCCGATGATCCTCGGCCATGAGGTCGCCGGCCATGTCGCGGCCCTCGGCGAAGGCGTGTCTGACCTTGCCGTCGGCGATCTCGTCGCCGTCTCGCCCTCGCGGCCGTGCGGGGCGTGCGACTACTGCCTGAAGGGCTTGGCGAACCATTGCTTCGACATGCGTTTCTACGGCTCGGCCATGCCCTTCCCGCATATCCAGGGGGCCTTCCGCGAGCGCCTGGTGGCCAAGGCCGGCCAGTGCGTGAAGGCCGAGGGGCTTTCGGCCGGGGAGGCGGCGATGGCCGAACCGCTGTCGGTCACGCTGCACGCCACGCGCCGGGCCGGCGAGATGCTGGGCAAGCGGGTGCTCGTCACCGGCTGCGGGCCGATCGGCACGCTGTCGATCCTCGCCGCAAGGCGGGCGGGTGCGGCCGAGATCGTCGCCGCCGACCTTTCGCAAAAGGCGCTCGGCTTTGCCCGCACCGTCGGCGCGGACCGCACGATCAACCTGTCGGAGGACCGCGACGGGCTTGCCGGCTTCAGTGCGGACAAGGGATATTTTGACGTCCTCTACGAATGCTCGGGTGCCCAGCCCGCGCTCGTTGCCGGCATCCAGGCGCTGCGCCCGCGCGGCGTCATCGTCCAGCTCGGCCTCGGCGGCGAGATGAGCCTTCCCATGATGGCGATCACTGCCAAGGAACTGGACCTGCGCGGCTCCTTCCGCTTCCATGAGGAGTTCGCCGTCGCCGTGAGGCTGATGCAGGGCGGCCTCATCGACGTGAAGCCGCTGATCACCCATACGCTGCCTCTTGCCGAGGCCCAAAAGGCCTTCGAGATCGCCTCGGACAAGGGGCAATCGATGAAGACGCAGATCGCGTTCGGTTAAGGAGGGGACATGAGCATCCAGCTGTTCGACCTGACGGGCAGGCGCGCCCTCGTCACCGGCTCCTCGCAGGGCATCGGCCTCGCCTTGGCGAAAGGACTTGCCGCGGCCGGCGCGGAGGTCATCCTCAACGGCCGCGACGAGGCCAAGCTGGCGGCGGCCGCAAACGCGCTCGGCGCAAGGCAAACGCTCGCCTTCGACGCCACGGACCACGAGGCCGTGCGCACGGCGATCGACGCCTTCGAGGCGGGGACCGGCGCCATCGACATCCTCGTCAACAATGCCGGCATGCAGCACCGCACGCCGCTGGAGGATTTCCCCGCCGATGCCTTCGAGCGCATCCTGAAGACCAACATCTCCACGGTCTTCAATGTCGGCCAGGCCGTCGCGCGCCACATGATCGAACGCGGCGCGGGCAAGATCATCAACATCGCCAGCGTGCAGACCGCGCTTGCCCGCCCCGGCATCGCCCCCTATACCGCGACCAAGGGCGCCGTCGGCAACCTCACCAAGGGCATGGCGACGGACTGGGCCAGATACGGCCTGCAATGCAACGCCATCGCGCCGGGCTATTTCGACACGCCGCTCAACGCCGCGCTCGTCGCGGACCCGGCCTTCTCCGCCTGGCTGGAAAAGCGCACGCCGGCCGGCCGCTGGGGCAAGGTCGAGGAACTCGTCGGCGCCTGCATCTTCCTTGCCTCCGACGCTTCCTCCTTCGTGAACGGACACATACTCTATGTCGACGGCGGCATCACGGCCTCGCTCTGAGATGCCGAACGCCTCCGCACACAGGCGCATCGTCCTGATGGGCGTCGCCGGCTGCGGCAAGTCGGCCGTCGGCGCCGCGCTCGCCGCCCGCCTCGATGCGGTCTATCTCGACGGTGACGACCTGCACCCGCCGGAAAACATCGCCAAGATGCGCCGCGGCGAGCCGCTCACCGACGAGGATCGCTGGCCCTGGCTCACCCTCGTCGGCCGGACGCTTGCCGACCCGCACGGCACCCTCATCCTCGGCTGCTCGGCCCTCAAGCGCCGCTACCGCGATCATATCCGCAAAGAGGCCGGCGCACCCGTCATCTTCGTCCATCTTGCCGGAACGAAGCAGCTCATCACCGCCCGCATGGCCGCCCGTACCGGCCACTTCATGCCCACGACCCTCATCGACAGCCAGTTCGACGCCCTCGAGGCGCCAACACCAGACGAACGTCCAATCACAATCGACATCAATGCGTCGCTGGAGGCGATTGTCAGCGCCATCGCGGCCGAACTGGAGGAGACACCGGCATGAGCAACAGGGTAGCGCTGATCGGCGCGGGCGCCATGGGCGGCGCCATCGGCACACGGCTGGTGGAAACCGGCAACCGCCTGACCGTCTTCGACCCCGGTCCGGAAAAGGTGCAGGCGCTGTCGAAATCTGGATGCCATCCTCGCGCTGGCAGATGCGGCGCGACAGGAATCCCGGCTGCGTCTCGAGCCAGGCGTTGATGTCCGCATTGGCGGCGATGAAGTCTTCCATGTCGATGCCGTCCGCAAGGCGGAAGGTGGTGATCTCCACCGCTTCGGTCATGCGGTTTTCCCTTTCGATCAGATGATGTAGCCGCCGCTGACCTCGATCGTCTGGGCGTTCACCCAGCGGTTCCGGTCCGACAGCAGGCTAGCGACGACGCCGGCGACCTCCTCGGGCTCCCCGACGCGGCCGAGCGCGGTCTGCCCAGCAAGCAGCGTCTCGAATTCCGCGTTCAGCCCGCCGCCGAGCTCGGTGCGGATCGGTCCTGGCGCGATCGCGTTCGCCCGGACCGAACTCCTTGGCCTGGTAGCGGGTCAGCACCTCCAGTCCGGCCTTGAAGCTGGCGTAGGGCGCGACGCCCGCCGTCGCCACGCGGGAGGTCGCGCTGACCATGTTGACGATGTGGCCGCCATCGACCATCAGCGGCAGCAGGGTTTGCGCGAGGAAGAACGGCCCTTTCAGATGGACGTTGAACAGTCCGTCGAACTCCGCCTCGGTCACCGTCTCGATCGGGCTGTAAAGTCCGAAGCCGGCATTGTTGACGAGGAAATCGAAGTCCGTGCGATCCCAGACGGATTTCAGCACCTCTTCGACAGCGGCGCGGAAGGCGGGAAAGGATGCGCTGTCCGCGACGTCGAGCGGCAGTGCCGCCGCCTTGCCGCCATTCGCGGCGATGCGTCCGACGACCTCCTCGGCCTTCTGCGGGCTGGCGTTATAGGTGAGGATCACCCCCATGCCGCTCGCAACGCCCGACACGGCCCTGTCGCGGATTTCCGTCGCGATCCGGTGGATACGCGAGAATTTCGCGAAGCCCTTGCGCGTCGAGGCGCTGGCCGGGATGACGGCGCTCAGCGTCTCCGCCTTCCATCGCCACTTCAAGGCCGTCACAGCGCTGAGCCCGCTGCAATATCAGAAGCGCATACGCCTGCTGCAGGCCCGCTCGATGCTTATGGCCGGCGCGGGAAACGTCACCGCGGTCTCCTACGGCGTCGGCTACGAAAGCCCGACCCAGTTCAGCCGGGAATATGCCCGGCTGTTCGGCCTGCCTCCTTCACGGGATATCGCCCGGTTTCGCGAGCCTCAGCGCGATTTCGCATAGTGATCGAAGCGCGGAGGCGGCCCCTCCCCTCTTCGATCCAGGCGAGCTTGTCGGAGACGTAGGCGATCATGCGGTCGATATCGTCGCGCTGCAACTGACGATTCCAGGAATTATCTTCGTGTTGGTCGGCCTGCTGAGCTGCGTAGTTTTCGCGGTTTCGGCTGGAGCTATTGCGCCCTGGGGGCACGCTTGGCCCTCCAAGAGCGATAGAAGTTCTGTATCATCGCGGGTTCCAAAGGGCCGTGGCGGGTCCTGGTACCAGATTCCTGGCGAACATGAAGATACCGACGCGGGACTTTCTAATCGTCGCCGAGCTTCCAGTACCCACGCACCCGGTTGTTGCTGGCCGCAAGCGAGTGCCGAGTTCGAAGAAACACGCGCACCATCTTCGCGTCGCTGTGTTCCAGCGCTCCCCAAGCCGCATCCAGAGGACCGAGCGTTCGCAACAGAGCTTCGACGCGCTCCTTTCGTTCCTCGCCATCGGCCACAATTCGGTAGACCTGGCTGTCTTCGGGAATGAGCGAAGCATCAACATAGTCCTGCTCGGCTTCGCTCCTGGAGATCAGTACCAGTGTGGGAGGAAGCGGGTTGCGCCAATTTTCCAGGACGGCCGCCAGAGCGGGCATAGCCGTCTCATCGGCGATTAACAGCACCCTTCCTTCGTGAACATGGTCCGTTTTTTCGCGGTACTCGGCCGTGCTTTTCACCATGTCTCCGGGTGCCAGGCTTCTGGCCCACACGCTGCCCGGTGAATCGCCGTGCGTGTAGACGTCGATCCAGGCGAGGCGATGCGCGCTGTCGTCATTCTCTGCGGGAAAACTGGCACGCAGGGTGTAGTACTTCGACTTGCTGTACATCGAGTTCAGCAGTTTCCTGCGCGCTGTCGGCTTGAGCCATTTCATCACCGTCAGCATGCCGCGAAACCACAGCCGCATCATCAACGGCATGTCGGAGTACTCGACGTCCTTGTTCTGACGGGTCGGCCTGAGCGCCTTGAGCGAAAAGAAGAACGCATAGCCGGGCTCGTTAGCGGGCAGCGGCCTATCGGTGGTGAACACCAAACGCAGCATGTTGGCGCTCAGCGTCTGCCGCTCAACGAAACGGAAATAGCGCGTCTTGGTCCCTGGAGGTAGTTTCCGTTGCCTGACCATGGCCTGGTAGGCCAGAAACAGGATCTTGTCCTCGGCATCCCCGGTCATCGAGAACGCATGCAGATGGCTGCGGCTACCGGCCGGTGTATCGACCTGCAGCTTCAGACCAGAATCGCTTACGTCCAGCAACGTCGCCCGTTCGGCATCAGCATCGATGAATACCTGGGCGATACTCAGGAGCTCGTCCTGATGATCGTCGTTGACGTGCTCGATAACGTCAGTCAGTCCCTGTCTGTCCACGGTCGAAGTCACCATTTTATGCTGGTGCCGAGGCCGACAATCCGGCCGCGCCCGACATAGGCGACGGTTGCCCCAGGCTGTACCGGTGCAGCATAGTGGACTGGCCGCTCATCGAGCAGATTGTTGGCGAAGGCGTAGACGCTGATATTGCCCCTCTCCCAACCAAGACGCGCGTTGACGATATGATAGGCGTCCATCTTGCCGGTATTGGTGAAGTCCGTGTAGCGGGTGCCGACGAACTGGTAGCTCGCCGAAGCCGTGAACTCTCCGGGAATTCCGATACTCTCCGCGTCCACGCGATAGTTTATGCCGAGATTGGCAGAGAAGGACGGTATCTGCGGGACCTTGTTGCCTTCGATTGCGCCGGCCGCTGCCGAACCCGCCGACACGTTGACCAACTCCGACTGGATGGCGGCAAAGCCACCTGTCAGCTCGAGCCCGTTTGGGAGCGTCGCGGTGACACCGGCTTCGACGCCGTAGCTGCGGTAGTCCTGGTTGGCATAGTAGAGAGTAAGCGTCGACGGATTGAAGAAGCTGAGTTGTCCGTCCTTGACGTCGTTGTAGAAGACATTGGCGTTGAAACGCAGATCGTCGGTGACCTGGGCCTTGACCCCGACCTCATAGGTCCATGACGTGGCCGGATCGAAGGGCAGCGCGGCGACGCCAAGGGGCGCATAGTCCGTAGATTTCTGGAAACCGCCGGATGCATATCCTCGCCCGACCGAGGCATAGGTCATGATATCTTCGGTCCACCTGTAGGATAGTGCCAGGCGACCGGTCAGATAGGTGTCGGAGACGCTGTCGTCCTGTGAAAATGCTGGAATCAGCCCAAGGGTGCCGTTGGAGGTGTAGCGGGCGTTCAGTTCCTGACGGTCATGCGCGAGCCGTAGTCCGCCCGAGACCTCCCAGCGCTCGCCGAGCGGGACGCTGGCGTCAGCGAAGATTGCAGCGGTCTGGCTGGTGATGTCGTTGTCGTTGCTGCCGTTGCCGATCGGCACGTAGTCGGCATGCATGTCGCGCTTGAAGGAATAGTCCGACCGGAAATAGCTGGCGCCGACCACCCACTGCCAGGGTGCGCCTTCCGCGGAGTTCAATCGAAGCTCCTGGTTGAATACCCTTTCATGCTCGTTGTTGCGAATGTAATCCCTTGCCGGATTGTTGAAGACGAAACATGGAAACCCGGTGATCGCACTGAAGAGCAGGCAATCGGTCGAATCGTTGTCGCTCTTCAGCCGGATGTCCTGATAGCTCGTCGTCGAGGTGAACCGCGCGGAGTCGAAATCCTTGCTCACCGTCACCGAACCGTGAGCGACCTTCTGCTGGTTGAAAGGCCGGACGTCTGATCCGCTCACGGGAAAGTCCGGGACCTCCAATAGAATGTTCGATGGATCGCGGCGTTGATTGCGGCTGAAGCCTCCGGTGACGTCGATGGTGAAGGTATCGTCTGGTGTGAAGCGCAGCGTGCCGCGCGCCGCGCCGATCCTCGCTCCGCCGTCGGTGCCGCCGATCACTGTATTGGGGATATCACCGTCGAAATTCTCGAAGCGCACCACACCCCGGCCCGCAACGGCGTCGGGAACGATCCAGCCGCCTGCAGTCCCCCGGATGAAGCCGTAGCCGTCCGTGCCGCCTTCGGCATCCAGCCTGAACTCGCGTGTTCCGTCCGCAGGTTTGCTCACGACATTGATCGAGCCGCCCATGGCGCCGCGCCCGAAAGTCGTTCCCTGCGGCCCGCGCAGCACCTCGACGCGATCAAGGTCGAGTATCGGCGCGTTGAGCCAGGACAGGCTCGTGGGAACGCCGTCGATGGAAATGCCGACGGTGCTATCCAGCGGGTTCTGAGCCACTCCGATGGTCGCAATGCCGCGCATGGTCAGGTAGCCGTCTCCGAAACGGGCAAAGTCGATGAAGTTGGTCCCAGGGGCCGACCTAGCGATCGCCGCGGCGCTGTCAAGCGTTGAAGCTCGAACCTCATCCTCCGTCAGGACGACCGCCGACATAGGCAGGCGCGCCTCGGTCTCATCGCGTTTCCGGCCGGTGATGACAATCGAATCGAGAACGGTTACTTCACCGCCCTCCTGTGCATTCACCGTGAACGTGATGCCGCCGGTGAGCAACAGAGCGAGAGCTGTACTGGAGAGGACGGCGCGGCGAGTGGTCTGAAATGACAATGTTCGGCCCCCGATACCCATCGGGCGGCGACAGGCTCTACTGTTGGCAGACCGATGGAATTAAGTTGAAACTATTACTCATCTTTAACCGGAGAGCCAAAATTCCGCCACGTGGCAGTCGTCGCGCGGCGTTGAAAGATCGTCGCGCGACGCAATTAATCGAAGCGGGCCGAGCGCTCGGAAGTCGGCGGATGCCCGAACTGCCTTTTGTAGGCCGCAGCGAATGCGGAGGGACTTGAAAAGCCGACCTTCCGTCCGGCATCCGCTACGGACAAGCCGTGCTCGGCGAGAAGGATGCGCCCCATGGTCAGGCGCTGTTCGCGAACGTAGCCGAAGATCGTCGTGTCGAAAACCGTCCTGAAGTTTGCCTGGAGCGTCGTGATGTTCACGCCGACCCGCCGCGCGAGCTCCAGCGTGGTGGGAGGCGAGATCAGATTGCCGTCGAGAATGTCGCGCGCCTCCATGACGCGATCGTAGTGGCGCTTACCCAAGGTTGCCACCAGCTGTCCCTGCCGGCTCAACTGATCCGCAACCTCTGTAACCAGGAAAAGCGTGTTGCTCTCAAGGAAAAGCTCGCCGAGCTGGCCGTTGTAGGGGTGGTTCAAGGTCATCCTCGCACGCTCAACTAGGCTCGGTGAGCGCGCAAGGGTTTCGATGCGAAAATCACTGGTAAGAAAGTCGTGCAAGACCGCAAGGCCATCGTCGGCAAGGTCGTTCGCAAAACGGTCGAAGAAGCTCGGTTTGATCATGAAACCGGCGCTGGAGCTCCTGCGTGAGACGGCGGGTGTCCACCGGCACGAATTGCGTTTCCCATAGCCGACGAGAACAGGGCGATGCAGGGACTTGGCCACACGATGCTGCTCGCCGATCATCATTGCCTCCGGTTCGCCCTCAAGCAGGAGCCCACAGACAAGCGAAGGCTCGACACTCACGACCAGGTCCTGATCGACGAGATACGTGACGTCGTCCGCTGTGACCGTGAGTCCGGGCTGGACCTCCCGAAACAGCATCCGGCCTGAGAAGACGGGCGTCTCCATGAAGGCGGGCGACATGTCGACAGGCTCGACTCCAAGCGCGGACTCGGCACTGCTGCGCAGCAGTTCGGACGGTGTGAAGCTGCGCTCCGACTGGTGAAGTGTCATGAGATATCCTCTGACCGCATGGTCATCCTCCACAAAAAGGACAGGCGCTGGAATGTCGGATTGGCTTTCGCGTGGGGAATCGGATGCGAGGCTACAGCCAAACCGGCCGCACGAGCAATCCCGCCACCGTCTGAAGCCAGGCCAGGAGGCCGAATGACGTGTCACTATCCATTCGCCCTGATAGCAACAGGCCGACATTGGGAGATCATGACACGAGCAGAAATCCGCCATCGGTGGCTGGCCGGCCACTGAAGGCTTTATATCGAAGCATTACCTGTCCAGCTCAAGGCGACGCGGCGCGAACTTGGTTTCCAACAGCACTTCATGGACGACCGTGACGAAGTCGGCGCGAGGCTCTGCCGGTACGGTGACGGCGGAAAACGGCACCAGCGAATCCGGGCCGGACGAGGACGCCCGGCTGGGCCAGCAGATAGCGGCCGGCCTTGACGGCCATGTGAAAGCTTTATGGAACGGGCCGCCGCTTCATTCAGCGCCAGAAGCGTCTGGCGTCGCAGAAGGTGTCATACGCCTCCACCGCGGCCTTCAGCATCTTCGCCTCGTCCGCCCTGCTTTCCGGCACCTCCGTTTCGGGGAGAATGACGCCGGCCTCGGCGAGGTGTCTCGATGTGTTCGCCCTGTCGTTCAGCATGCCAAGCGCATCCTGCAACGTTTTCAGCGTTTCGAGAAAATGACCGTAGCGGCGCTGCTGTTTCCTGCCATGGAACAGGCAGGCGAAGAACTCGGCCGCATAGCGCAGTTTCTTTGCGTCCTTGCGCAACCTATGGCGTGCCTCGTCGTCGAGATCGGCAAGGTCGCGGCCGTGTTTCTTCACCTTCCGCCGCAAACGGCCGAGCGCGGAGATCGCGAAATCGCGCAAGGGCATCGCGCGCATTTCCGCGGAAGAAGGGCGATGGCGCCAATCGCCACAGGCAAGCCATTCCGACAGGTCCAACATCAACGCCCGCGCCCGAGGCGAAGCGAGGGCAGCGGCCGCCTTGTCGAAAGCCTTGCGGCGCGACTGCTCAAGGGCCGCGCGTTCCGCCGCATCCCGCCGCTCCGGTATCAGGACGTCGAGATCGCGCACCGCGCCCAGCACGCCGGCGAGCCAGCGCAGCCCGTCCTTCAGGCGCTCCAGCGCATCGTCCCCGGCCACCGGCGCAAACGCCGTCAGCGCCGAGCGCAGGCGCCGGAGAGCAACCCGCGCCTGATGCACCACCTCCACGTTGCCGCGTTCGAACAGCGCCTCGTTCAGCCTGAACTGGCGAATGCAGGAGCCGGCGATGGCGCGAAATGCATTCTCCACCCCCATATCCTCTGACAGATGGACCGGCTCGGCCGCGGCGGCGATGAGGGCGGGGCCGCGCAGCCTGTAACCCCGCTCCGCCTTGGTGAACACGCCGAGACGCAACGGCGCCTGGGCGTCGATTCGGCGCGCATAGGAAAAAAGAGTAGCGGGATCGCCCGCCTTCAGCTCCAGTTCGATCTCGCAGACAGGCGTGTACCTGTCACCGGCGACGATCTCGCCGCGATCGAGCGCCAGCTCGATCTGCGCCCCCTGCCAGACGACGGGCCATGTCAGCCGCGTGACGGCGATCTCGAACACGGGGCGCAGCATTCCGGCTCGCGCGCCGAGAAGCGCCTTCACCGGCGTCGTGTCGTCGAGGACAGGCACATCGTCCTCGACGGTCTGCTCCCATTCCGGACGCACGAAGAGGCTGGCCACGCTCTCGCCCACGGCCTTGACGGTCTGGATGCGACGGTCGCCCGTCCGGCGAATCCGGAGCGAGAAGCCGGCGGCGCCAAGCTCTTGCTCCGGCGTGTCGAAATAGATCGCCCTGAGCTCCGATACGGCAGGCTCTGCCGGCAGGAGACCGGAAGATAGAAGCGCCTCCGCGGCCTCGGGCGTCATGTCCAGTTTCAGTTCGATCTCCGATGCCAAAAACGGCCTATCTCCAAAAGTCATTGCCTGTAAGGTACCCGGTCGTGAGCGATGCCGATCACACCACGCGAAGCTTGCGAAGACGCCCGCCCAGCCAGCGCCATGCCGAAGCTCACACACAACCCTTTCTTCGATGCCGCGGCCGGCGCATGCTACGTCCGGCAGTGGAGAGAAACAACGAATGGCGTGCCTCCGCAATCCGAAAGCCGCGGAAACACTCCGGCGAGTCCCGGCACTAAGAGCTCCGAAATCAACGCAGCCGGATAGCCGCGGCGTTCGACGACGGGGTCGATCATTCGGCCGGTACCGGGCTGAGGCCGCCGTCGTCGAGCGGCCGTTCCCGCTTCTCCGTTCGGGCGGCGGCGCGGGCCAGAACGGTCTGGCGGTTCACGGACTTGCGCTCGGCGTCGATACGGCGGATCAGCAGCTCGGCCCGCTCTATGGAACCGAGAAGCGCGAGAATCGTGCCCCGCTCGCCGGCACCGGCATTCGGCCCGAGCGCCAGCGTGCGGGCGCGCAGTTCCTCCACCTCGGGGAAGCTGACATGCCCCGCCGGCATTCTCGGATCGGGAATGCCGTGATCGGGCATGATCGCACCCAGCGACGCATCGAGCTTGTCGAGCGCCAGGTCCACGATGGCCTGTGCCTGCGAGGAGAATTTCTCACGCTTCACGCGGCGGGCAACCTGATGCATCTGTTCCGTCAGCGCGGCGGTGAAGTCTGCCTCCTCGATCAGGCTGGCGATCAGATCCAACTGTTCGTAAGGCAGGTCCTCCTTCATGAGGTTCGCCGTGTAGGCGCGGATGTCCCGGCTGAGGATGTCCGTCGCGAGGTAGTGCTCGCCCGGATCGGACGGTGCCTTCTTGTCGCCGCGGGCGATGTCGAGGAACACCGCGCCGGCCTGGAGGTGACGGGCGGTCTCCTGCTGGATCGCCGGCACCGCGCGCGCGAAATCGTTCGCGACTTCGCTGCTGAGGAATTTCGGGGTCGAATAGTCCTCGATATCCTCGGCCGAGCTATGGCCGATGCGCGACAGGACGCGCTCGAACACCCCGACGAAGGGGAACAGGAGCGCAGTGTTGAAGATGTTGAACACCGTCGAATAGAGGCCGACGGCCACCGGCACCAGCGGGAAGGTCTCCTTGCCGTCGACGACGACCGGCACACCCGGGTCGCCCAAGCCGAAAGCCTGCATGCCCCATTGCAGGATGCTGATCGACACGAAGAACAGCGGAACGGTGATGCACACGCCGATGATGTTGAAGGAGATATGGGCGTAGGCCGCGCGCTTGGCGTTCCTGGAAAGGTTGAGCGAGGCCATCCAGGAGGTGATGGTGGTGCCGAGGTCGGCGCCCAGCGAGAAGGCGACCGCCGTGGTCCAGTCTACGACACCGGCCGCGCCAAGGCCCATGACGATGCCGATGGTGGCGGAAGAAGAGTGGATCATCGCCGTGACGCCGGCCGCGATGAGCACGCATTTCAGCAGGTTGCCGTAGGAGTCGGCCTTGAGCGTCTGCAGCAGCTCCATCACCTCAGGCATGTTGCGCAGCGGCTTCAGGCCGCCGGTCATCAGGTTGAGGCCGTAGAAGATCAGCGCGAAGCCCATGCAGGCGAGCGCGATATTGCGCACCTTTTCGCTCTTGGCGAAGCAGTAGACCAGAGCGAAAATGCCGGCGAAGACCAGCCCGAGCGGCCCCAGCGGCAATGCGATCAGACCGTTGCCGAGCGTGGTGCCGATATTCGCGCCCATGATGACGCTGATCGCGGGCCTGAGCGCCACGACGCCGGCATTGACGAGGCCGACCACCATGACGGTCATCGCCGTCGAGGACTGGATGACGCCCGTGATGAGCGTTCCGGCCATCACGCCCTTGATCGGCGTGCCGGCAGCCTTCGCGAGGAACGCGCGCATGCGGTTGACGGAGAGGGCCTGGATGCCGTTGGCCATGAATTCGAGGCCCAGCATGAAGATGCCGAGGCCACCGATCACCGGCACGAGGATGTCCTTGAAGATATCTATTTCCATGGGAGAACTCATTTCTGATGGAATAATTGCTCTGATGGAATTGCGTCGTCGCCGGGGTTCAGTTGTTCACGGAGCCGAGATTTGCGGTCCAGTACGCTTCGACCTTTTCGGCCAGCGCCGGCGGGACGGGGACGTAGCCGAGGGCGCTCGCCTCGTCCCCGCCATGGCGGAAGGCGAGACGGAAAAGGTCCAGCACCCGGTGGATGCGCCCCATGCCGCGGTCCTTCGGCACGACGGCATAGGTGACGACCGTCATCGGATAGGCTTTTTCGCCCGTAGGGCCGGTCGTGACGCCGAGAGAACCTGTCGCGGAGTCCCAGGCGAAAGCCTCGAGGCCGGCCTGGAAGCTTTCCGCGGCCGGCTGAACGAAAGCGCCAGCGTGGTTCTGCAGCGCAGCGTAGGGAAGGCCGAGGCGGACGACCTGGCCATATTCAAGATAGGCGATGCTGTTCTCCGTCGCCGCCGCCAGGTTGGCAAGGCCGCCGGTGCCCTTTTCGCCTTTGCCGCGCGGCCATTCGACCAGCGTGGCCGCGCCTATCTTCTGCGCCCATTCCGGGCTGGCCTTGGCCAGAAAACTCGTAAAGGCGAGGGTCGAGCCCGAGCCGTCCTCGCGGTGCAGCACTTCGATCGCGGCGTCCGGCAGCGCAACCTCCGGGTTCAGTGCCTTGATGGCCGGGTCGGACCATTTCGTCACCTTGCCGAGATAGATATCGGCGATGACGGGGCCCGACAGCCTGAGTTCACCGCCACCGATCCCCTCGATATTGGCCACCAGCACGATACCGCCCATGACGATGGGAAACTGGGTCAGACCGCGCTTGTGAAGCTCTTCCGCCGACAGCGGCGCATCCGTCGCGGCGAAATCCACCTCGGGCTGGGCAAGGCGCATGATGCCGGCAAGCGAGCCCACCGGCTCGTAATCGACCCGCCAGTCCGGAGACGTATAATCGCCGCCTTCCGTACGCGCCGCCTCATACTGGCGCGACCAATGATGAATGACGGGGGCAGCGAACGTCGAGCCGGCGCCCAGAATGGGATCGGCATGGGCAGCAAGACTGAATGCCACGGTCAAGAGTCCGGCGAGGCCGGCCAAGCCTATCGCCTTACGCGAGGCTGTACGGACGCGAGAGAAGAATGATCTCATGCTGGACTCCATTGGGGTATGACGAGCATGGCCCGGATCCGGCCGGCTCTCCATGATCATCGGCGCGTTGAGCCACGCCGGATACGGAAGTCGTTCAACTGTCGGCCGCTATACTTTCGATTGCGTCGTAACCGGCTAAATTAACAAGGGCGTGACATGGGCGGCGGCTGGGCAATCGCAGTCAATGCGATCGCACCGAGCAGGATCGCTCTGTCATCTCCGTGAAATGTCGATGTGCTCCAGATCACGCGAAGACGGCCCCGCCTGCGACCGTGGAGAATCCGATGAACGACGCGCCCCCGCAGAAAGCCCTCACCGACCGAACCGCCATCGTCACCGGCTCCACGAGCGGCATCGGCCTTGCCATCGCCCGGCGCTTTGCCGCCGCCGGCGCGAACATCGTCATCAACGGTCTGGGCGATGCCGCCGCCATCGAGGCGGAACGCGCAGGCATCGAAACGGATTTCGGCGTGCGCTGCCTCTATTCGCCGGCCAACATGCTCTCCGGTGCCGAAATCGGCGGGATGGTGCAGCTTGCGCTCGACAGCTTCGGCGGTTGCGACATCCTCGTCAACAATGCCGGCATCCAGCATGTCGCGCCGATCGAGGAATTCCCGGACGAGAAATGGGAGGCGATCATTCAGATCAACCTGGTCGCCGCTTTCCATTCCATCAAGGCCGCCCTTCCCGCGATGAAGCAGCGCGGCTTCGGCCGCATCGTCAACCTCGCTTCGGCCCACGCGCTCGTCGCCTCGCCCTACAAATCCGCCTATGTGGCAGCCAAGCACGGCATCGCCGGCTTGACGAAAACCGTAGCACTCGAAACAGCCACGGACGGCATCACCGTCAATGCCATCTGCCCCGGCTATGTCTGGACACCTCTCGTCGAGAAGCAAATTCCGGACACGATGGCAGCGCGCGGCCTCAGCAAGGAGGAGGTCATCCGCGACGTTCTTCTGGAGGCACAGCCGACCAAGCAATTCGTGACGGTCGAGCAGGTTGCTGGCCTCGCCCTCTACCTTGCCGGCGAGGAAGCAGCCTCCATGACCGGCGCCATCCTCTCGCTCGATGGCGGCTGGACGGCGCATTGAGCGCCGGCCTACCGATTTCTCCTTCCTGGGAACGAAAAACATGAAAGCCGCCGATGTCCGCAATGCCTACGCCATGCCGCTGACCAACCCCGCCTATCCGCCGGGGCCGTATCGCTTCATCGACCGGGAATACGTCATCATCAGCTACCGCACCGATCCGGACGCCTTGCGGGCGGTCGTGCCGGAACCGCTGGAGATTGTCGATCCCATCGTCAAGTACGAGTTCATCAAGATGCCGGATTCGGCCGGCTTCGGCGACTACACCGAATCCGGCCAGGTGATCCCCGTCCGTTTCGAGGGCGAGGAGGGCGTCTACGTGCACGCTATGTATCTCGACGACGACGCACCGATCGCCGGCGGGCGGGAAATCTGGGGCTTTCCGAAGAAGCTCGCCTATCCCAAGCTCGCGCATGAGGGCGAAGTGATCGTGGGCACGCTCCATTACGGCTCCGTGCTCTGCACCATCGCGACCATGGGCTACAAGCACCGGCCGGCCGATCCCGCCGAAGTGGCTCATTCGCTCGGCAAGTCGAACTTCCTTGTCAAGATCATCCCGCATGTCGACGCGAAGCCGCGCATCTGCGAGCTGGTGCGCTACCATCTTGAGGATATCGTCGTGAAGGGCGCCTGGACGGGACCGGCCGACCTCCAGCTCTTTCGCCATGTCGTCGCCGACGTCGCCCGCCTGCCGGTCCTGGAGATCGTCTCGGCGGTGCATTTCGTCGCCGACCTCACGCTGGGGCTCGGCGAGGTCGTGCACGACTACATGGGCGAAACGGACTGAGGAGCGCAGCCATGGACGAGCAGGCCGTGTCGAAACCGAAGCGCAGATCCGAAACGCCCGACATCGCCGATCTCCTGTCTGCCTACCAGTCGGTCGGCCTGGTCTTGCAGGGCGGCGGCGCGCTCGGCGCCTACCAGGCCGGCGTCTTCCAGGCCCTCGACGAGGCGGGCATCGAAGCGAACTGGCTCTCCGGCGTCTCGATCGGCGCGGTGAATGCCGCGATCATCGCCGGCAACACGAAAGGCAACCGTCTCGACCGTCTGCGCAACTTCTGGGAGACGATCTCGCGCCGCAAGATCTGGCACTTCACGCCGGAAGGCGACATCTTCCGCAAGCTGCGCAACCAGGCCAGTTCGCTGATGACGATGACGGCAGGCATTCCCGGCTTCTTCACGCCCCACCGGATCAATCCCTGGTTCCAGTTTCCGGGCGCGGCGGAAGCGACCAGCTTCTACGACACGTCCGAGTTGAGGGAAACGCTCGACCGCCTGATCGACTGGGACGTGCTCAACGACCGCCGCCATCGGCTCAGTGTCGGCGCGGTGAATGTCAGCACCGGCAACTACCGCTATTTCGACAGCCATATCGAGGCTTTGGGGCCGGAGCACATCATGGCCTCGGGCGCGCTGCCGCCCGCCTTCCCCGCCGTGCTCATCGAGAACGAATACTACTGGGACGGCGGCATCGTCTCCAATACGCCCCTGCAATACCTGCTGGAGCAGGAGAGCGTGCACGATACGCTGGTCTTCCAGGTCGACCTCTTCAGCGCACGCGGCATCCTGCCGCGCGACATGGCCGATGTGCTCGCCCGGCACAAGGATATCATGTATTCCAGCCGGACGCGGAACAACACGGACACGTTCCGGCGCATGCACAACCTGCGCCTGAAGCTGCACCAGGCCCTGCTGCGCGTGCCGCCGGAGGCACTGACGCAGGACGACCGGAGCTTCCTCGCCGCCATGGAGGACGTGCCGCAGATCAACATCGTCCACCTCATCTACCAGCAGAAGGTCTATGAGAGCGACGCCAAGGATTACGAATTCTCCGGCACGTCCATGCGCGAGCATTGGGATTCCGGCTATCAGGACACGAGGAAGACCCTGAAGCATCGCCGCTGGCTGGAGAAGCCGCCGGAATCGATCGGCATGACCGTGCACGACGTCCACCGCGACGACCCGAGCTGACTTCCACGGCATATACTGAATATGCCGCCGGGGATTGACGTCTCCGGCGGGAACGTCCTGTCCGCCTGGGAGATCCGGAGCAGCTTTTAAATTCCAGCTGAAATCATATCACCTGATTGCCGTCAAACCTTCATCCCGAATTCGCATTCCAACGATTTCATGTCCTCGCCAACCCCTAGACAGAGGATTAGCCATGGAAGCCGAACGCGAGATCGAAAAGGAATATTCCGTCACGGAATTCGTTGCGGAGCTCCGCCGGCTGGCGGACGTGCTGGAATCGAGCGAAGGCTACTCGATCCGGCTCGACGACGAGGAGGTCGTCGTTCCGCAGGACGCCATCGCTTCGATCGCCTACGAAATCGAGGAAGGCCACGCCGAAATCGAGTTTCAGCTGAGCTGGGAAACCGGCGAAGCCGAAGGCAGCGACGATGATGACGGCGAGCACGAAGACGAAGCCGAAGGCGCTGCCGCCTGAACCGGCACAACGCTGGAAACATGACAGCCGGATGGCATCGTCGCAAGACCGCCATCCGGCCACTCTCCGGCATACCGGCGAGCGGCGTAAATCCCCCCATTCGTTCCTGCAGGACAATTGATTTCGGAAGCGCTGCGGGACATGCTTTTCGTGCGCGCGAATCCATCCTGCACATATTGGCCGAGGAAGCCGATTGGCTGGATCGCCACCTGAAGGCCGCGGAGTGATCGCCGGTACGATCCCCACGGTCTGGCGGGAAATTTATCTACGGCTTCTTCCGCGCATCCACGCCGAAATTGACGCACGGCTTCATCAACGGCACCGGCTGCCGCACAGGGGCCTCACGGTACCCTAATTCTCGAACATCCTGATTGGACCACTTAAAGTGCGCGCAATAGGAAATCGTAGAATCTGGGTTCGTCGGCACGCGAAACGTTGATGCGAATACCCCTTGCAAGGGGATTCTGCTTGTCGATGCAGAAAACGCTGCCCGGCGCGATGAAAATGCTCTCCTTTGCACCCTCGCGCGCAAGGTCGATGTCGTTCGCGCCGGGCGGCAAGAGCAGATACTGGTAGTAGCCGCCGATCGTGTCGCAAAAGGTCCGCCAGCCGGCCTGGTGCAACTTGCCCTGCACACGCAGCGAGGCCGCCTCGATCCGCTGCCAGAGCCGCTTGAGATGGCGGTCGTAGTGACCGTCGGACATGAGGCTGTGCAACAATCGCTCGACATGGCCCGAGCTGTTGACCGTGGTGAGCATCTTGAGCTCCGCCAGCGCCGAGATGCGATCCGACCGCGCCACGATGAAGCCGGAGCGCAAGCTGGCCGACAGCGTCTTTGCGAACGTACCGACCGAAATCACGTTGTTCAATTGGTCCAGCGTCGCCAGCCGGTGCGCCGAAGCCAGCGGAAGATCGGCAAAGGGGTCGTCCTCGACGATGGTCAGGTTGTGCCGGCTCGCGGCCGTGAGGATTGCATGCGCCACCGGCAGCGTGATCGAGCCGCCGGTCGGATTGTGTCCCAGCGACTGGGTGAAGAACAGCTTCGGCCGCTCCGCTGCGAGCTTGGCGGTAAAATCGGCGACGTCGGGACCGTCCGGCGTGCGGCGCACGCTGACCATGCGGACCTGCGCCAGCGCGAGCTTGGCAAACAGCGGATAGTAGCCGGGATCATCGACGAGAACGGTGTCGCCGGCCGAAAGCATGCTTCGGATGACCAGATCGAGAGCATGGTTGGCGCCGAAGGTCATCAAAACATTGTCGTCGCGTGCCGCTATCTGCCGCACAGCGAGCCGCCGGACGATCTGCTGCCGCAAGGGCAGGAAGCCGAGCGCGGATCCGTAGGCATCCGCATCCGCCGGCAGCGCGCGGCCGTAGGAACCGAGGTGCCGCCTGATTTCCGACTGCTCCGTCCAGGAGGGCGGCGGCCGGCCGTCGCCGACCCGGATCTGGAAGCTCTGCTCCAGTTGCGCGCTGAGCAGAGAGGCGATGTCGACCGCTTCGGCCACATGCTTCAGACGCTGCGCGCCATCCGTCTCCGGCGTATGGACGACGACGAAGCCTGACCCCTTTCGTGCCGCGACCAGACCCGAGGCGACCAGCCGGTCGTAGGCTTCCACGACCGTGTTCTTGGAGACGCCCAGCACGTCCGCCGCCTTGCGGATCGACAGCAGGCGGCTGCCGGCCGGCAGGGCACCGGAAGCGATCTCCTCCCGCAGCCTCTCGACGACCGTTTCCGCCAACGTGACTCCCTTGGAGCTTGGTCCACCTTTGGCTGTCAGGATGTCCTCCAATGGGTACAGTTACAGACAATTTTTTAAAACCGTACCTTTTCATCACGCTATCAAGCCGATCATAAATCGTTCAAGAGGATTTTGTATTTCGCTTGGGAGGCGGCTTTGGCCGAAGTGAACCGAGGCGCAGCGCGCCCGTCCATCAACTCGCGCCTGGAGAACATGCGCAACCTTTCGCCCGCCGAACGACTTGCGCGGGTTGCGGATGCGGTGTCGCTTGCCGATACGGATACGCAGACCTTCAGCCATGCCGGACTTCCCCTTGTCCTTGCCAACGGCATGATCGAGAACGTCATCGGCACGTTCGAATTGCCGATCGGCATCGCCACCAATTTCACCGTCAACGGCCGGGACTACCTGGTGCCCATGGCGGTGGAGGAGCCCTCCGTCGTCGCCGCCGCCTCCTTCATGGCGCGCACCGCCCGCAAGTGCGGCGGCTTTCAAACATCAAGCACCGGTCCAATTATGCGCGCCCAGGTGCAAGTGCTGGAAATATCCGATCCCCATGCCGCAAGGGCAAGGGTGCTGCGTGAACGCGAAGCGATCATGGCGACGGCCAATGCCCGCGACAAGGTGCTGATCTCGCTTGGCGGCGGTTGCCGTGACATCGAGGTGCATATCTTCGAGGACACCCTCGTCGGCCCGATGCTGGCCGTGCATCTTCTCGTCGATGTGCGCGATGCCATGGGCGCGAACACGGTCAACACCATGGCCGAGACCGTGGCGCCCCTCATCGAAACCATCACGGGTGGCACCGTGCGCCTTCGCATCCTGTCCAATTATGCCGACCTCCGGCTGGCGCGCGCCATGGTGTCGCTGACGCCGGATGCACTGAAGACCGAGGAATATTCCGGCGAACGCATCGCCCGCGGCATCGTCGAGGCCTGCGCCTTCGCCCTTGTCGACCCCTATCGCGCGGCGACCCACAACAAGGGCATCATGAACGGCATCGACCCCATCGTGGTCGCCACCGGCAACGATTGGCGCGCCATCGAGGCCGGCGCCCATGTCTGGGCGGCCCGTTCGGGCCGCTATACGTCGCTGACCCGCTGGGAGATGGACGCAAAGGGCAATCTCGTCGGAACGCTTGAGATGCCGATGGCGCTCGGCCTCGTCGGCGGCGCGACAAAAACCCATCCCACCGCCCGTGCAGCGCTGAAGATCCTCGGCGTCGAGACCGCGCAGGAACTGGCGGAGGTCACCGTCGCCGTCGGCCTCGCCCAGAACATGGCGGCCCTCCGCGCACTGGCGACCGAAGGGATACAGAAGGGCCACATGGCGCTGCATGCACGCAACATCGCCATCGTGGCAGGCGCCGCGGGCGAGGAGATCGAAACGATCGCAGAAGCCCTTGCCGCCAATCACGACGTGCGTGTCGACCGTGCCAAGGAAATGTTGGACTCCCTGCGCAACGGCAAGAGCTGAGAGCGATGAACAAACCTGCCGCCAGCGACGAAGCCCGCCCTCCGCTCCGGATGCACCTCCTGCGCAGCCAGGAAGGCGTCGTCTTCGTGCTGGCGCTTCTCGCCTTCGTACTCTTTTCCGTGCTGCTGCCGAGCTTCCTCAGCCCCGGCAACCTGCTCGTGCTCATCCGCAGCGTCTCGATCCTCGGCATCCTCGCGCTCGGCATGGCGCTGGTGGTGATCGCGCGCGGCATCGACGTGTCGATGATCGCGATCATGGTCGTTTCGGTTTCCTGGGCCTTCGTCATCACGCGGGCTGGCTATTCCTTCGAATTCGCCCTGCTCATCGGGGCGGCCTTTGCGATCCTTGCCGGGATCACGATCGGCGCTCTGATCGCCTTCGGCGACGTGCCGCCGATCTTCGCGACGCTCGCGGCCGGATCCGTGATCTACGGCACGGGCCGCACTTTCTTCTTCACGCTGGAAATGCAGAACGTCCCGCCGGACACCGATTGGTTCAGCGTCATCGGCCAGGGCAGCGTTCTCGGCATCCCGGTGACGATCATCGGATTCGCCGGCCTCTGCGTGCTCTTTCATGTCCTGCTGACCTACACGCGCTTCGGCTGGATGATCTATGCGATGGGCAACAATCCGAACGCCGCGCGCATCACCGGCGTCCCCTTCCGGCCGATGGTGGTCGCGCAATATGCGATCAGCGCCTTCGTCGCATACATCGCCGGCCTGATCCTGTCGTCCTCGGCAGCCGCCATCAACGCGCGGCTTTTCAACTCGACGATGATCTACGACATCCTGCTCGTCGTCGTCCTTGGCGGCATCGGTCTCAATGGCGGCCACGGCAGCGTGCGCAACGTCATTCTCGGTACCGTCTTCGTCGGCATCCTGCTGAACGGCATGACCATCATGAACATCGACTACACGATTCAGAACCTCGTCAAGGGCGTGGTCCTGCTGCTGGCGATCGTCGCCGACTCCATCGTCAATCCGCGCGACGAACAGACGTCGCAACAGGGAGACCTGTAACCGCACCGCTAGACCGTGTTCGAACTGGGAGGAGAACATGAAAACCGCATTCCTGAAGACAATCGCATGCGCGAGCGCCATTCTCGTTGCCGGGATCCCGGCGGCGGCACAGGACAAGGGCCTCGAAAACCCGCGCAGCACGAGCTTTCACACCGTACTGAAGGGCAAGAAGGTTGCCTTTGTGCCGCTTTCCATGGGTTTCGACCTGACCGAGGGCTGGGCCGCGCAGATGCGCAAGCAGGCCGACCGTCTCGGCTACCAGTTCGAGATTCGGGACCCGGCCTGGAGCACGGATGCCGGCACCAAGGCCATCCAGTCGCTGATATCGGAAAAGCCTGACCTGATGGTGATCCACAACCCGGACATCCAGTCCTACGCCCGTCTCCTGAAGCAGGCGCAGGCGGCCGGCATCAAGATCGTCCAGATCAATCTCGAATCCAACACCACGACCGATTCCTATGTCGGCGCCGACTGGACCGAGATCGGCCGCAAGGCCGCCGAGGCGATCGTCGAGAAATGCGACGCAGGCAAGGGCATCTCGACCAAGGTCGCGATCGACACCGGCGTGCCGACGGCGGCCTCCGACGTGTTCCAGCTCGACGGCATCTACAAGGTGCTGGACGCGCATCCGGACATAGAGGTCGTCTCCCAGCAGGCGACGGAATACAACCCTGAGAAGGCCCGCTCGATCATGGCGACGGTGCTCCAGCAGCATCCGGATCTGTGCGGCGCCATCGGCATCTGGGACAACCAGGACACCGGCACGGCCTCGGCGATCAAGGAAGCGGGCAAGAGCGACCAGGTCTTCCTCGTCACCTCGGGCGGCGGCAACCGGGTCGGCTGCGAAAACGTGGAGAAGGGTCTCTTCAACCTCTACATCAGCTACAACGTTCCCCTGCAAGGCGATCTCCTGAATCAGGAAATCGTTCGTCTGCTGACGTCCGAAAGCCCTGCGGGCGAGACCAAGACCATGTACTTCAATCCGCTGACCCTGATCACCAAGGCCAATGTCAACCAGCGCAATTGCTGGACTCTGGAAGAACTGAACTGAGGCAATCAAGGCCATGGCGAACAGCAACGCGCTGACCCGCTTGCGCTACAGGTATTTCTCCGGCCGCCTCGTCGGGGAAATCCTGTCCAAGAGCTGGATCGACAGCGCCATTCCCGTCGCCGCCCTTCTGGTGGTGACGATCATCATGGCCGCGATCATCCCGGGCCTGTTCAGCGCCGCCTATGTGTCCGACCTTTCGCGCCAGCTCGCAGAATTCGGCCTGATCGCTCTTGCACTGACCATCGTGATCATGTCCGGAGGGATCGACCTCTCGGTCGGTTCGATGTTCGCGCTCTGCGTGCTCGCCGCGCTCGTCGGCATGAACGTGCTCGCCCTGCCCTTCCCCGCCGCCCTCGCCATGACGCTTGCGACGGGGGTCGCCTGCGGCCTGCTCAACGGCATCCTGATCGGCTATCTCAGGCTTCGCGCCTTCATTACCACGCTGGTGACGCTCGTCATCTACCGCGCGATCTACGACATCATCTTCCCACGGCTCGCCAGCGCCATCGTCGGCAGCATGCCGGACTCGCCCGCCTGGGATTATCTCGGTTTCGGCGACATCTACGGCGTCGCGATCTCCTTCGTGATCTTTGCCGCCATCGCCGTCGCCATCCATATCACCCTGTCACGCCTGAGACCCGGCTGGCGGCTCCGAGCCGTCGGCGGCACGCGCAAGTCCGCCTACAATGCCGGCATCAATGTCAAGCGCACGGTCTGCATGGCCTATGTCTCGTCCGGCATCCTGACGGCGAGCGCGGCCTTTCTCTTCGCCGCGCGCCTCGGCAGCACCGGCGCCGATACCGGCATCGGCCTCGAGATCCAGGTGCTGACCGCCGTCGTGCTGGGCGGCGTTTCGCTCGGCGGCGGGCGGGGCTCGGTCGGCAGCGCCCTCATCGGCGCCATCTTTGTGCTGATCCTCACCAACGGCCTGATCCGGCTCTCCACGCCCGGCTCGGTCAACCAGCTCCTGCTCGGCCTGATTCTCATCCTCGCCGTGCTCTTCGACGCGAAATGGGTGAAGAACCGCGGCAAGATCCTCAGCAAAGTCTATGTATCGCCGACCTACCTCGAACTGCCGAAGCGCGCGACATCCGCAAGCGACCCGTTCGCGCTCAATGACGGGCTCGCCGAGGTCGAGACCATCGGCATGGGCGAGGTCGAGGGGCCGGAGGACGTGATCCTCGATCGTAACGACCACCTCTATACGGGCACACGCCACGGCACGATCGTTCGCTTCCTCGCGCCCGACTACCGAAAAAGCGAGATCTTCGCCCGCATCGGCGGCCATCCGCTGGGCCTTGCCTTTGCCGAGAATGGCGATCTGCTGACCTGCGTCGGTGGCATGGGGGTCTATAAGGTCTCGCCGGCCGGCGAGGTCTCCCGCGTCACGGACGAGACGAACCGCAGCTGGCTCTCGGTGATCGACGATTCACGCCTGCGCCTTCCCGACGATCTCGACGTGGCGCCGGACGGACGCATCTTCTTCAGCGAGGCGACGATCCGCTACGAAATGGCGGACTGGGTCGTGGATGCGCTCGAAGGCCGCGGCAACGGCCGGCTGATCTGCCACGACCCCGCCACCGGCAAGACCCGCACGCTGCTGCGCGGCCTGATCTTCCCGAACGGCATCACCATCTGCCGGGACGGCCAGTCGTTGCTCTTCGCCGAAACCTGGGCCTGCCGGATTTCGCGCTACTGGTTCGACGGCCCGGACAAGGGCAAGCGCGCCGTGCTTATCGCCGATCTTCCCGGCTATCCCGACAACATCAACCGCGGCTCGGACGGCACCTACTGGGTCGCGCTGCTCGGCCTCAGGACGCCCACCTTCGACCTCGCCATGCGCAAGCCGGGTTTCCGTCGCCGCATGGCCCGCCGCATCGCTTCGGACGAATGGCTTTTTCCGAACGTCAATCGCGGCTGCGTCGTGCAGATTTCGGAAAGCGGTGCGATTCTCGACGTGCTCTGGGACGAGGTCGGCGAGAACCATCCGTCGATAACCTCGACCTGCGAGCACAAGGGCTATCTATATCTCGGAGGTGTCTCCAACAACCGCATCGGGCGAATCCGCTTGCCGAAAGCCGACCCGAGCTGGACGGCGCGCAAAGACTATTGGGGGAAGGACTGATGGGTATTTTCTCCCGCATTTCCGAACTGTTCGGCGGCAGCGACGAGGATGGCCTGAGCGTCCCGCCGATGGATGGCGTCTTCAAGCCCAACACGCGTCTAGATACGGCCGAGCGCGTGCTGGAGCTGCCGGCGATCGACAATCTCGCCGCATCCGCCGAGGGCGCGCTGCATTGCTCCAGCGACAACAGTCTTTTCCGTGTCGACTTGCAATCCCGGACCGCCGGCCTCGTCCGTGAATTCGACGGCCCGATCAGCATGATTGCCGCGCGCCCCTCCGGCGGCCTTGCCATTGCGGTCGAGGGCGCCGGCCTTGCCGTCATCGACGAAGCCGGCGCTGTCCACTCGATTGGCCTGCCGCAAGACCACGCCGCCTGCCTCACCGCCGGACTCTTCGAAGACGACGACACGCTGCTGCTTGCCGTCGGTTCGCGCCAGAATGCGGTGTCGGACTGGAAGCGCGACCTGATGAGCCATGGCGCGAGCGGCCTGGTCATCCGCCATTCCATCGCCAGCGGCCGGACCGACATCCTCGAAAGCGGCCTTGCCTTCCCCTATGGTCTGGCGCGGCTGCCCGACGGGGCGATCGCCGTGACGGAAAGCTGGCGTCACCGTATCATCACGGTCAGGCCCGGCGCTTCCCGCCCCTCTCCCGTGCTGCATGATCTGCCGGCCTATCCCGCCCGCCTCGCGCCCGCCTCCGGCGGCTACTGGCTGGCGCTCTTCGCGCCGCGGCGGCAACTGACCGAACTCGTGCTGCGCGAGGACGACTATCGCACGGAGATGATGGCAACCATCCCATCCGAAGCCTGGATCGGGCCTGATTTCGCGGACAGAGGCTCCGTGGAGCAGCCGCTGCAATCCGGTTCCGTGCGGCAGATGGGTATCATGAAGCCCTGGGCGCCCTCGCGCTCCTACGGCATGGTGGTCCGTCTCGACGCCGCCCTGCAGCCCGTGACAAGCTATCACTCGCGCGCCGACGGCAAGGTGCACGGCATAGCCTCCATTGCCGAGATCGGAGGCTCGCTCTACGCCGCCTCGCGCGGCGCGGGCACGCTCCTCCGCCTCGACGCGGCGCCGGGGGAGATACCATGACCGACATCGTCGAGTTCCGGAGCGCCACGAAGGAATTCCGCAACGTCGCGGCCTTCAGAAACGTGAACTTCACCCTTCGCAAGGGCGAGGTGCATGCCTTGCTCGGCGAAAACGGCGCAGGCAAATCGACCCTCACCAAGGTTCTGGCCGGCCTCTATCCCCTCACGGCCGGGGAAATGCTGATCGAAGGGGTGCCATGCAGCTTCGCTTCCCCCGGTGACGCCCTCTCCCATGGCGTCGCGATGGTCTTCCAGGAGACGAACCTCATCCCCTCGATGACCGTCGCCCAGAATCTGTTCCTCGGCGAGGAAAACTTCTTCAACCGCCTGCGGGGCATCAATATCAAGGCGCAGCAGCAGTTACAGCGCCTGAGCTTCCATGTGGAACCGACGGCGCTCGTCTCCTCGCTCGGGGCCGCCAAGAAGCAGATGGTGGAGATCGCGCGCGCCGTGCAGCACAATGCCCGGATATTCATCTTCGACGAGCCGACGGCGACGCTGACGCCGGAAGAAAAGCAGCATTTCTTCGCGCTGGTCGAACGGCTGAAGGCCGAGGGCGGATCGATCATCTTCATCAGTCACGCGCTGGAAGAAGCCCTGGCGATCGCCGACCGCATCAGCATCCTGCGCGACGGCGAACTCGTCGTCACCGACGATACCCGTAATTTCACCCGCGACCGCATCGTCCAGGCGATGGTCGGCCGCCAGTTGAAGGATGAGCTCTACGGCAATCCGGCGAAACGCACCGGCCGCCCGGCCGGGCGCAAGGTGCTGGCGCTCGAAAACGTCTCCATGGGCAAGGCGGTGCGCAGCGCCACGCTTTCCGTCTTTTCCGGCCAGATCACCGGCATGTTCGGCCTTGTCGGCGCAGGGCGCACGGAGATGATGAAAATCGCCGCCGGCGTGCTGAAGCGCGACTTCTTCCACGGCGGCCGCATCCGGCTGAACGGCAAGGCCGTGCGCTTCAACGTGCCGCGCAGCGCTGTCAACAACCGCATCGCCTATATCACAGAGGATCGCAAGCTCGACGGTCTGTTCGACACGATGGGCATCGCCCAGAACATCTTCTACGGCAAGCTCGTGAAGAGAGCCAACCCGGCATCCATCGTCACCATGGCGCAGGCCCGGCGCGATGCGGCCGAGTGGATTGAGAGGCTGCGCATCCGCGCCATCCGGGAAAATGCGAAGGTGGTCGAGCTTTCGGGGGGCAACCAGCAGAAAGTCGTCATCGCCAAGGGCCTGATCCAGGCACCGGAACTGATCATCTTCGACGAGCCGACGCGCGGCGTCGACGTCGGCGCCATCGCGGAGATCCACGACATCATCCATAGGCTTGCGGATGCCGGCGCCGCCGTGGTCGTCATCTCATCCTACCTGCCCGAAATCCTCGCGATATCGGACCGTATCCTCGTTGCCCGGCAGGGCCGCATCGTCGAGGAACTGGCCATCGAGGAGGCGACCGAGGAGAAGATCATGTATGCGGCGGTGCATTGATGACGACCGGCCGCGACATAACCATCGTCGAGGTCGGCCCGCGCGACGGCCTGCAGAACGAAAAAGGCGTGATCTCAACGGACGACAAGGTGGAACTCATTCGCCTTCTTGCCTCTGCCGGCCTTCGCCGCATCGAGGCGACAGCCTTCGTCTCCGAGAAATGGGTGCCCCAGATGGCCGACCACGATACGGTCATGCGGCGGGCGATCCGGCGCGAGGGGCTGGAACTATCCGCGCTCGTTCCCAATGAAAAGGGAGCACGCGCCGCAATCGCTGCCGGTGCGCAGGAATTGGCCGTCTTCGCAAGCGCATCCGAAGCCTTCGCGATGAAGAACACCAATTGCACGATCGCCGAAAGCATCGAGCGTTTTATGCCCGTGCTGGCCCTGGCGAAGGCCAGCGGCCTTCCGGTTCGCGGCTATGTTTCCTGCGCCGTGGAATGCCCCTATGAAGGCGCGATCGCACCGGCGGCCGTGGCCAGGGTATCGGAGCGGCTCGCGCAGATCGGCTGCGCGGAGATCGCCGTCGCCGACACGATCGGCCGCGCGGTACCGGAGCGCGTCGACGCCATGCTGCGGTCGGTTGTCGGGGTTATACCCGCCGGACGGCTCGCCTGCCATTTCCACGATACGTCGGGCATGGCGCTCGCCAATGTCGATGTCGCGCTTGAACAGGGCATTGGCGTCTTCGACAGCGCGGCCGGCGGCCTGGGCGGATGCCCTTATGCGCCGGGAGCCGCGGGAAACCTCGCGACCGGCGCACTCGCGCGCCACCTGTCACGCCTTGGCTACCAACACGGTATCGATCTCGGCTTGCTTGATATCGCTGAAGCATTTGCGCAGAAACTGGCTCACCGCGCCGGAGCGGACCGATCAGGAACTCCTGCCCGGGCAACGATCCGGCATCTTCCCGATCTCGGCGGCGGCATAGGCGAGTGCGACGTCGCGGAGTGAGGCATACGACATCGCCACGCGGCTCAGGATCCGGCTCTGAAAGAGCGGGTGGGAATCCGCCTTCTCAACCGCACGACGCGGAACGTCTCGCCGACGGAGGCAGGCGAGCGGCTGCTGTCGGAGGTGGCACCCGCTTTGGTGCAGATCGATCGCGGCCTCGGCCAGCGACTTTAGAAGTCCTGTCGATCGCAACATAAAACGCGTATCGTGCTTCTCTGAGCGGCTGGCGCCAACCAGAAGATCACACCCCCATAAAATCTGCCATCTCGACACGATAGAAGGTCTTCGTGCGCGGGCCGGCGAGGATCGGATCAATCCGGCGGACGCATTCCTGATAATGTGGGGTCTTACGGTGCTCGTCGAGTGCCTCCGGGGACTTGAAGACCTCGTAGATCGTGAAGCTGTGATCGTCCTCCGGGTTGCGCAGCACATCGAAGCGCAGATTGCCCGGCTCTTGGCGGGTGCCTTCGTAGTTGATGCGGAATGCCTCCAGAAATTCTGCGGCATGACCCTGCTTGACGTTGATGCTGACCATCTGGATGAGCATGTTGGTATCCCTGCTAAGTTGTTCATCAATGAAAGGTCAAAGGCCGGGCGCCTTCCACATAGGCGTGGTGACGCCTTCGTCAACGAGTTGGCGCTGTAGCGCATAGGCCCACGCCCAGCGCTCGCCGGCTTCGTCGTAGATGGCCTTGTGCTTGACGTTCGGCTCGAAACGCCTGTCCCAGCGCACCCAGACCTCCGCCGCCTCGGCGAAATCGCGGCGAAGGCCGATGCCGATCGCAGCGGCGGCCGCGCAACCGAGCGCCGTCGCCTCCTTGACGACCGGCGTGACGACTGGAAGACCTGTTGCATCGGAAAGGATCTGCGACCAATGGGCGGATTTCGACGCGCCGGCGGCGAAGACGACCTTGTCCGGCGTCTTGCCGGACAGCGTGAAGATGGCCGAGAGGTTGCGGGCCGCGACGATGGCGGCATTCTCCTGCAGCGCGCGGAAGATCGCCGCCTTGCCGGATTTTTCCGGGTCGATGGAGAGATTCAGCAGCGAGGGGGCGGCGTGATACCAGTTGCCGTAATGCATGACGTCGGAGAAGACGGGGATGATGCCGTAGGCGCCGACGGGAACGTCCGCCGCCTTTTCTTCCAGCAGCCGGTAGGCATCGCCCCCCGGGCCTGCCGCCGCCACCTCCTCCGCACCGAAACTGTCACGGAACCAGCGCATGACGATGCCGACGAAGAAGCTGATCGCCTCGGCCTGGTTGAGGCCGGTGACGACATGCGGGTTGATGCGCAGGTCCATCGACGGGTCGGAGACGTCGAGGCCGACATTGACCACCTGCTGCCAGAAGGTGCCGCCGAGCACCGCGCAGTCGCCCTCGTTGACGACGCCGATCGCCGCCGCGCCGCTCTGGCAGTCGCCGCCGCCCATGATCACGGGCGTGCTGGCGGCAAGGCCGGTCTCGTCGGCAGCCTTTTGCGTGACGCGGCCGATGAGCGTGCCGGGCTCGACGCTTTCGGGGAAGATGTCGTCGCGCATGCCGGCTTTCGCCATCGCCTCCGGCAGCCAGTCGCGTTTCGTCAGGCTGTATAGGCCCGTGGTGCCGGCATTGGAGGGGTCGCTGGCGATGACGCCGGAAAGGCGCGCCAGGACCCAGTCGGAAAGCATGCTGATCCGGTCGATACGGGCATAGATGTCAGGTAGATTGCGCTTCAGCCAGAGGAGGCGCGGCAGCGCGCCGAGCGCGAAGGTCTGGCCGGTCTCGGCATAGAGGTCGCGTTCAAGGCCCGGAAAGTCCCGCTTTAGGTCGCGCACTTCGCTGACGGCGCGGCTGTCGACATTGGCGCAGGCCCAGATTTCCCGCCCGCTGCGGTCATAGGCGACGAAGGCCTCGCGCATGCTGGTGGCGCTGACGGCGCGGATATCGGCAGCGCGGATGCCGGCTTCGGATATCGCCTGCCGGATGGCGCGCGACAGCAGCGACCAGTTGCCCTCGACGTCGAAATCCATGGAGCCGGGAAAGCGCGGATCGGCCTTGTGCCACCATTCGTGCTGGGCGCTGGCGATCTGGTTGCCGTTCTCGTCGAAGATGACGGCGCGGCCGCTGCCGGTGCCGGCATCGACGGCCAGCAGGTAGGAAGTCGTCATGGGTTCAGTCCTTGATCTCGATGAGGCCGGCGGCCGTCGTCTCGTCGGTGATGAGGATGCCGACGAATTTTCCGCGCAGCGCCGCGTGGATGGCCCCGACCTTGTGGATGCCGCCCGCCGCCGCCACGACCTTTTCGGCGCGCGACAGCGCCGCAAGCTTTACGCCGATCACCCGGTCGTGCAGCGGCAGGTCGAGCGGTTCGCCGCGCTCGTTGTAGAACTGGCAGAGGATATCGCCGACCGCGCCCTTGCGGCGCAGCGGCTCCACTTCGTCGGGACTGACATAGCCGGAGCGCACGACGGTGGAGGCGGCGGAAAGCTCGCCGATGCCGACGAGCTGGTAGGTGGCGTTGAGCGCCATGTCGAGGAGGTTGGCGACGGCCGGCTCGGAGGAGAGGTTGCGCGCCACGTCCGGATCGCGCACGACGAGCGGCGCGGGCACCAGATGCACGCCGCTGCCCCAGTTGGCCGTGCGCATGCCGTCGACATAGGTGCCGACGCCGCCGGTGAGGCTGACGAGGCCGATATTGCGCTCGTTGGCGAGATGACCGAGCCGCTGGATGGTGTTCGAGACGGTGGCGCCCCAGCCGACCGCCAGGAGGTCGTCGGTCTGCAGCCGCTGCATGAGGAACTGCGCGGCCGCCTGCCCCAGCCGGTCGCTCGGGTCCTGATCGGGAAGCTGCGGCACGACATAGGCCTCGAGCAGCCCGTAGCGCTCCTTGATCTGCCGCTCCAGCGCAAGGCAGCCCTGGTAGCGCGAATTGATGCGCACCTGGATGATGCCCGAGCGCCGGCCGCTTTCGAGCAGGCGCGAGACCTTGATGCGCGACATGTTGAGCTTTTCGCCGATCTCGTTCTGCGTCAGCCCGTCGTTGTAGTAATACCAGGCGATGCGGGTGAGGATCTCCTCGTCCGTATCGGCATAACTCCATTCCCCGTTGTCCGTCGCCATGCAAGCGGCTCCCTCGGTCGATTTCTGATCATTTGAATAGCAAAAAAACTTTTGATACGTCAACGCATCCATGCGGCGAAAAATTCTTTGCGGCCGCAATTCCTTGATTTTTGCTGGTAAATCATATTTTGCAGCGCAATATCAGTCATTCGCGGTTGCGTTGGATGATGCGAGCATATTGACGACCGCGGATCACTATGATCACATGATTGACACAAGTTACATGTGAACAGGTGCAGAATGACGGATAGCCCGGCGGCCGGGAGGGTCGCGAAGCTGACGGACATCTGGAAGTCCTACGGTGCCGTTCCGGTGCTGAAGGGCGTTTCGCTCGCCTTGCAGGCCGGAGAGGTGCATGCGCTTCTCGGCGGCAACGGCGCCGGCAAGTCGAGCCTCATGAAGATCATGTCCGGCGTCATCCCCGCCAATTCCGGCGCGATCGAGATCAACGGCCGGGCGCTCGCCCACGCCTCACCCGCCCTTGCCCAGGACCTCGGCCTCTATCTGGTGCCGCAGGAGGCGCACATCCTGCCCAACCAGAGCGTCCTCCAGAACGTCTGCCTCGGTCTTGCCGCCTCGCCCAAGGCCTTGCGCCCGCGCGTCGAACGGCTCGTCGCCGAACTCTCCGTCTCGCTCGACCTCGACGCGCAGGCCGCCGCCCTCGAGATCGCCGAACGGCAGATCGTCGAGATCCTGCGCGGCCTGGTGCGCGATGCCCGCGTGCTGATCCTCGACGAGCCCACCTCAGCGCTTACCCCCTTCGAGACGAGCGCGCTCTTCCAGCGCGTGCGCAAATTGCAGGCGCAGGGCGTCGGCATCTTCTTCATCTCGCACAAGCTGCGCGAGATCCGCGAGATCTGCGGCACGATCAGCGTGCTGCGCGACGGCGTCGTCGTGCTTTCCGGCCCGCTCGACGGCTACAGCGACGCCGAGATCATCGACGCCATGAGCCGCGTGCAGATCGCGGACGCCCCCGGCCGGGACCGCGCCGGCCGCAAGGTCTCGCAGATCGGCAAGCCGCGCCTCAGCGTGCGCGGCCTCAGCGGCGAGGGCTTCCGCAATATCAGCCTCGACGTTCGGGCCGGCGAGATCCTCGGCCTTGCCGGCGTCGTCGGCGCGGGGCGCACGGAATTCGCCGAGACATTGTTCGGCCTGCGTCCCCAGGCGGCCGGCAGCGTCGTCTTCGACGGCGCGGAGTTGAAGAAGCGCTCGCCGCGCATCTGCATCGACCGCGGCCTCGTCTACTTGCCGGAGGACCGCCAGCAGCACGGCCTCTTCCTCGAGGCTCCGCTCTTCTGGAACGTCTCGTCCTACCTCGTGCATCGCCTGCCCTTCTTCCTGCGCCCCGGCGCGGAGCGGAAAGTTTTCGACGGCTTCCGCGCCAGCATGGGTATCAGGTGCACCGGCCCGGGCCAGGAGGCGCGCGGCCTATCGGGCGGCAACCAGCAGAAGGTGCTGCTGGCCAAGTGCCTGTCCGCCCGGCCGAAGGTACTGATCCTCGACGAGCCGACGCGCGGCGTCGACGTCGCGGCCCGCAACGACATCTACGAGCTCATCCGCAAGCTCGCCGCCGACGGCGTCGCCATCATCCTCATCTCGTCGGATTTCGACGAGATCGAGCAGCTTGCCGACCGCGTCGAGGTCATGGCCTTCGGCCAGTCCGGCGGGGAACTCACGGACGACATCTCGGTCGACGCCATCGCGCGCCTTGCCTTCGGCGCCTCGGAGGCCCGCCATGCTTGACCTCTTTGCGCGTAACCGCGTCGCAACGCTCCTCGTCATCCTCGCCGTCGCCTATGCCGCCATCGGTGCAGCGGCACCCGGCTATCTTTCCGGCGCCACGGCCTCGGTCGTCGTTTCCAACAGCCTCGTGCTGATGCTTATCTCGCTCGGCACGATGATCGTCATCGTCACGCGCAACATCGACGTCTCCAGCGGCTCGGTGCTGGGCCTCAGCGCCGCGGTGCTCGGCCTGTCGCTGAATGCCGGCGTCGGCCCGCCGCTCGCCATCGCCTTCTGCCTGATGACGGGGGCGGCCGCCGGTGCCTTCAACGGGCTGATGGTCGCCTATCTCGGCATCCCCTCCATCGTCGCCACGCTCGGCACGCTTGGCCTTTATCGCGGCATCATGCTGGTGCTGACGGGCGGGCGGTGGATCGAGGACCTGCCGCAGAGCCTGAAGGCACTCGCCGGCAATCTCGGCCTCGGCTTCTCGGCGCTGACCGTCGTCGTGCTCGTGCTCGTCGTCCTCGTCTGGCTCGTGCTACGCAAGACGCGTTTCGGCCGCTACTTCTACGCCGTCGGCGACAACCGCGCGGCCGCCCATCATCTCGGCGTGCCAGTCCGGCGCGTACAGTTCACCGCCTTCGTCGCGACGGGCCTCTGCGCCGCGCTCGCCGGCCTCGTCTTCGCCGCGCAGATCGGCTTCATCCCCAACCAGGCCGGCAACGGCATCGAATTGAAAGCCATCGCCGTCAACGTGCTCGGGGGCGTGAGCCTGCTCGGCGGCACCGGCTCGGTCGCCGGCGTCGTCGTCGCCGTCATCTTCATCACCTCGATCGACAGCGCGCTCGTCTTCCTGAAGATCCCGGCCTACTGGAACGACTTCATCGCCGGCGCGATCCTGCTCTCGGTGCTGCTGCTCGACGGGCGCATCCGCCAGATCATCGACCGGCGCATCCGTGCCCGCCGCTACGCCGTGCACGAGCGCGGCCCCGCCCAACCCGCCGAAACGACAACGGCAAAGACCGTGGAGGCCGGCCGATGAAGAAGCTCATCTTCCGCTGGGAGACCGCGCTCTTTGCCATGCTCGCCGCCGAACTTCTCGTCTTCGGCCTCGTCAACCCGCGCTTCCTCAATGTCGCGAACCTCGTCTACGGCACGTCGGACTTCGTGCAGATCGGCATCGTCGCTCTGCCGCTGACCCTCGTCATCATCGCCGGCGGCATCGATGTCTCCTTTGCCTCGGTGATCGGCCTTGCCGCCATCGTCTTCGGCGTCGCCACCTTCTACGGCGTGCCGCTGCCGCTTTCGATCGCGCTGGCGCTCGTCTCGGGCGCGCTCTGCGGGCTTCTCAACGCAACCGTCATCCACCTGTCGAAGATCCAGCCGCTCGTCGTCACGCTCGGCAGCCTCTATCTCTTCCAGGGCACGGCGACGGTCGCCTCCGGCCTCGTCGGCGCAGGCGGCTACGAGGGCATCGGCAATTTCCCGGACGCCTTCAACGCTTTCGGCTATGCCGAAGTCCTCGGCCTGCCGGCGCCGCTCGCGCTGTTTCTCGCGCTCGCGCTCATGCTCGTCGTGCTCCTGCACTTCACCCGCTTCGGCCGCGCCGTCTTCCTGTCCGGCCAGTCGGAGAGCGCAGCGCGCTTCGCCGGCATCCCGGTCGGCCGCGTGCAGACGATCACCTATGTCATTACCGGCGTTTCGGCGGCCATCGCCGGCCTCGTCATGTCGGCCTATTTCGGCTCGGCCCGCGTCGACCTCGGCTCGGCGACGCTCTTGCCCGCCGTCACCGCGGCCGTGCTCGGCGGCGCCTCCATCTACGGCGGCCAGGGCTCCATCCTCGGCACCCTGATCGCCACCTTCGTCATCGGCTACCTGCAGCAGGGCCTGCAGGCGGCCGGCGTCCCCAGCCAGATTTCCAGCGCGCTTTCGGGAGGGTTGCTGGTTGTCGCGGTCGCATTGCGCCATGGAAGCGCAATGCTGGCCGATTTCATCGCCGTCGCCCGGCAACAGAAAAAATCCCGGGCGGCAGTCACTTCAGGAGGAGAATGAGAATGATCAAGTCCATGTTGAAATCCGGCGCTCTCGCCGCCGCGCTCGCCGCCGGCACTATGCTCGCCTCGGGCACCGCGCATGCCGAAAACCAGATCGCTTTCATCCCCAAGCTGGTGGGTGTCGGCTTCTTCACCTCCGGCGGCGCCGGTGCCACGAAGGCCGGCGAGGAGCTGGGCGTCAAGGTCACCTATGACGGCCCGACCGAGCCCAGCGTCTCCGGCCAGGTGCAGTTCATCAACAACTATGTCAACCAAGGCTACAATGCCATCATCGTCTCCTCCGTCTCGCCGGACGGCCTGTGCCCCGCGCTGAAGCGCGCCATGGACCGCGGCGTGCTCGTCATGACCTGGGACAGCGACGTCAACCCGGATTGCCGCAGTTACTACATTAACCAGGGCACGCCCGAGCAGCTCGGCGGCCTGCTGGTCGACATGGCGGCCGAAGGCGTGACGAAGGAAAAGGCCAAGGTCGCCTTCTTCTATTCGAGCCCCACCGTGACCGACCAGAACGCCTGGGCGGAAGCCGCCAAGGCGAAGATCGCCAAGGAGCATCCGGGCTGGGAGATCGTCACCACCCAGTACGGCTACAACGACGCGCAGAAGTCGCTCCAGACGGCCGAGAGTATCCTGCAGACCTATCCGGACCTCGACGCGATCATTGCGCCCGACGCCAACGCCCTTCCGGCCGCCGCGCAGGCAGCGGAGAACCTGAAGCGCGCCGAGGGCGTCACCATCGTCGGCTTCTCCACGCCGAACGTCATGCGCCCCTATATCGAGCGCGGCACGATCCAGCGCTTCGGCCTGTGGGACGTCACGCAGCAGGGCAAGATCTCGGTCTTCGTTGCCGATCACGTGCTGAAGAACGGCCCGATGAAGGTCGGCGACAAGCTGGAGATCCCCGGCGTCGGCACGGTCGAGGTCTCGGCCAACAAGGTGCAGGGCTACGACTACGAGGCCGACGGCAACGGCATCATCCTCCTGCCGGAGCGAACGGTCTTCACCAAGGACAACATCGCCAACTTCGACTTCTGATAACGCACGAGCAGCGGGCGGCTCCGGCTGCCCGCCGCATTCATTTCAAGAACAGGACAATCCGCATGAAAAGCCGCTGGAACGACGAGGACGCCGCCCGCTACGTGGAGGCCGCGCGCGCGACGGGACAGAGCGAGGCCCTCGGCCTTCGCATCTACACCTCCCGCATCATCGGCGGCGACCCGGACCTCGTGCTGCACGGCGGCGGCAACACCTCCGTCAAGGTGACGGCGGCCGACGGCGAAGCGCTCATGCACATCAAGGGTAGCGGCTGGGATCTCGACACGATTGAGGCGCCGGGCCTGCCGGCCGTCCGCCTCGCCCCGCTGCTGGAGGCCCGCAACGGCCCGAAACTCTCCGACCCGGACATGGTCGCCCTGCTGCGCGCGAGCCTCATCGAGGCGGACGCGCCGAACCCCTCCGTCGAGGCGCTGCTGCACGCCTTCCTGCCCTTCGCCTTCGTCGACCATACCCATGCGACGGCGATCCTCGCGCTTGCCGACCAGCCCGACATGCGCGAGGCCGTGCACCGCATCTACGGCGCCCGCCTCGCTTATGTGCCCTATGTCATGCCCGGCTTCGACCTTTCGATCGTCGCCGACCGTATCTATCGTGAGTATCCCAGCTGCCAGGGTCTTTGGCTGGAGAACCACGGCCTCTTCACCTTTGCGGACGATGCCCGCCTCTCCTATGAACTGATGATCGAATTCATCACCATGGCGGAGGAAGAGCTTTCCCGTAAGGGCGTTACGCTTCCTGGTCCGCAGCCGAGCGACGGCACGGAAGATTTGGCGCTACGGGCGCGGTTGGAAAAGGCTCTTGTCCGCGATGGCTCGCCCTTTACCAAGGCTGCCTTTCTCGACTACCGCTCCACCGCCGCGATCCGCGAGCATGCCGGCAAGGAGAATATGGAAGCGATCAGCCTGCGTGGCACCGTCACCCCTGATCACGTCATCCGTATCAAGCCCTGGCCGATGATCATCGAGCAGGGTGCGGATGAAGCCGCGATCGACGCAGCGCTTGCCGCCTATGCCGATCGCTACAAAGCCTACTTCGCGCGCAACGCCAAGCGCACGACCGAGCCCAAACACATGCTGGATGTCTATCCGCGCATCATTCTTGTCCGCAACCAGGGAATTTACGCCGTCGGCGCCAGCGCAAAGGCAGCCAAAATCGGCGGGGACCTCTGCGAGCAGGCGACGCGGGCAATCAATGCAGCGGAAGGCTATGGACGCTTTACCCCAATAGGCGAGGCCGATCTTTTCGACATGGAATACTGGTCACTCGAACAAGCCAAGCTCAAGGTTGCGGGTCAGTAGTGGGAAAGCGACTTTAGTTGTGCTGATGGGGACCCGAACAGTTCACCCGCTAGATAGGTGGGGCTTGCGACCGTTTCGGCCAGTTCCTCATCGCTGGCCGGCGCTGCTGGCATGGCAGGAGCGGTTCACCGGAATGGTGCGGCAGGGCCTCGGTGTTCGGCTGCTGCTGTCGGCAAGCCCGTCGCCCGCGCCTTCGGCGGCGAGATGACGGTTATCGGTACCTAGCGATCGAGGTCCGCATGATCGAGGCCGAAGTGATCCAGCACGAGTTGAAGATTGCGACGGTTGGACTTGAAATAGACGTCAAAGACGTCGCCAAGCAACGGCATGCTTCCCGCCACCGTGTCAAACCCGACATTGAGCAGCATCTTGAGGAGTTTATCGTTCGGTACGCCCAGGCGGCGCGCTTCGTTGATGATGATGAGGCTGACGGCGGCAGCCGCGAAATCGCCGATGCCGGGGACCAGCCCGAGGACGGAATCCGCGCCCAGCGAGACACGCGTACCAGGAATGCGAAGCGCAGTATCCATCAAGCGCGCCAGGCTACGCATCCGCCTCAGGCGCGCCAGTCGTTCAATTGGTAGATTCTGGCTGATCATAGCCCTTCCGCGCCTGTCGACGTTCATCCAACTGATTGCCTTCCGTACGGCAGGGCAGCCGACGATGTGGGGGGTCAGATGCGCAATCCCGTATAACGACCATAGATTGGTAACGTGAGATCGAGAAGCTGGTCGCGCGACAGGAGCCGGCCCGGGCGCTCCAGGAAGACCTTGAGCAGATCGAATTCCGCGCCCGTCAGGTCGATTTCGCCGCCATCCCGTCCCACGACCCGACGCAGCTCGGGATCGGCCTCGAAGCCGGCGAACTCGTAGACCGTAGCCTCCTCCCGCACCGGCTCATCGAGCGTGGAGCGGCGCAGCACCGCCTTGATACGCGCGACGAGCTCGCGCGGGTTGAAGGGCTTTGGAAGATAGTCGTCCGCGCCCAGTTCCAGTCCGACGATACGGTCGACGTCCTCCTTCAACGCCGTCAGCAGGATCACCGGAACGTACGGACGCCGGTCGCGCAGGATCCGGCAGATATCGAGGCCGGAGCCGTCCGGCAGCATCACGTCCAGTACGATGAGGTCGGGATTGCTGTCCGCGACCCGGCTTTCGCATTCGCGCCGGTCGGCTGCCGTGGTGACGCGAAAACCCTGCTCGCCGAGATAGCGCGCGAGAAGGGAACGGATTTCGGGGTCGTCGTCGACGATCAGTATGTGGGTCCGAGTGCTCATACAGGCCAGATGTCCGATTGCTGTTCGCGAATATAACCCCTCCGCGGCCTCGTCTCGGAGAATTTTGCAACGGAACGTTGCTGCAAGCCCTTCGGCAACGTTCGTTTACAAAAATGCCGCTCCGGGAAAAGCATCGACACTTTGCCGACCAACCACAGACACGCACGCCTCCTAGGTTCCTGGCTGCACCAGGCCCCCGGCGCGGCTTATTGCGAACCCGTTCCGCCCGTCAGCGACGACAACGAACGTCCTCCGTCGACAGAGGAATAGCAGATCGTCCGCCACCATCCCCCCGGCGAGCGGACGATGCAGCCTGGCGGCTGTCTTCCGGGGGCGCGTGCGTCGGTCTTCGCGCCCCCGGTCGGAGATCGCCGATGCATCAAAAGGATAGCAGATGAGGATGTCCGTTCTGGCCGCAGTTGGCTCGCTCATCGCATGCGGGGCCGTTTGTCGGCTTGGGAAGCGGGGCGGCTCCGCCGCCGAACCGGGCGTCGAGCGGCAGGCTTCTGCCAAGCAGCGGGTGTGGCAGCAGCAATGGAAGAAGGATAGCCGGCCGTTGATGGGCACCGTACGCCAGGAAGAACGAATGCAGGATCTGCCTTGGGACGCCCGCGTGCGTCGTTCCGTCGAGAAGCTGAAGATCGCCGCGCTGGTGACGGCGTGCCGCATCGCCGGCCCGCGCTTTGCCGCCCGGTTCATCGTCGGCAGGGCCGATTTCGCCGGCTACGTGCCGGGGCGGCCCACGGTGGTCGCGCTTATGCGCCCTCTCTTTAGCAAAGACTTGGAGCAGCTGAGAAATAGAACAGAATTGAACTGGGTTTATATAAACAACGAGTTCCTCGGTCACGTGCAGAAGGCGTGGTGCCCGCCGGAGATGCGTTTTCAAACCGAATACCAGAAGTTCAAGGGCGATCGGTATGCGCGAACATGGAAGCAGCTTCAGATCTTTGGCGACCACCTCGTGCGCGAACTGCGCACCCGCACACCGGTCGATGCCTTCATGACATCGCATATCGACTACTGGCAGGCCGAAGGCACCCGGCTCGGAGCCAGGCGCAGCGGCATTCCCTTTCTTGGCCTTTGCCGCGAAAATATGTGCCTGCCGATGCAGCAACGTACGGTTCGCGACTACTATACCGGTTTCCGCTACGAGGGGGACTCCATCGCCGTGTTCGGCGATGCCACGCGCCGCAT
>NZ_JBJIEP010000020.1:0-108038 GCF_046557955.1 Shinella agrisoli
CATGATGACGGGTACGATCTTGCTGCTCATCCATTCCATCCCGCTCAAGGACCAAAAGGCCCGCTCAAATCAAAAAAACCCTCAACACTCAACACACCAGGCATGAACAAACAGAAAATCCCGCGACTTTTCCGTGTCGCGCGGGTCAGTATTCTCACGCATAAGGTAAAGAGCTTATTGCCGGCCGCAAGACGCAAGGCGGCAACAAAAAACCCGCCGGAGGCGGGTTCGATGTCTCTGCATGCCGGCCGGGATCAGGCCGGTACGACGATGCCTTGCAGCGTCGTCAGTTCGGCAAGATAGGTCTCGATGCCGAACTTCTGCTCGTCCGAAGAGGCGCTCGCCAGCTCCGACCGGGCAGCCTCCATGCGGCGCGCGATGTCTTCGCGATTGAATTCATCGACATGGACGGCAGACTCGGCGAGCAGCGTGCAGCCGGTCGGGATGATGTCGGCAAAGCCGCCGAAGACCACGTAGCGGTCCTTCTTGCCGTCCGCGAACTTCACGGTGACGATGCCCGGCTTGATCGTCGTCATGGTCGGCGCATGGTTGGCCATGACGGTCATCTCGCCCTCGGTCGCCGGAATGACGACTTCGCTGACGCTGCCGGAAACCAGCAGGCGCTCGGGAGAAACGAGTTCAAAGTTGAAACTGTCGGCCATGACCATTCACTTCTTCTGGTTTCACGGGTCAGGAGCGGGCGCCCGCGCAAGGCCGGCGCCCGTCGCTCGTCAAGCAGCTTCCGCAGCCAGCTTCTTGGCCTTCTCGACGGCTTCCTCGATGGAGCCGACCATGTAGAAGGCCGCTTCCGGCAGGTGGTCGTATTCGCCGTCGACGAGGCCCTTGAAGCCCTTGATCGTGTCCTCGAGCGAGACGAGCTTGCCCGGCGAGCCGGTGAAGACCTCGGCGACGTGGAACGGCTGCGACAGGAAGCGTTCGATCTTGCGGGCGCGGGCGACGGCCAGCTTGTCGTCTTCCGACAGTTCGTCCATGCCGAGAATGGCGATGATGTCCTGGAGCGCCTTGTAGCGCTGCAGCGTGCCCTGCACCTTGCGGGCGACTTCGTAGTGCTCCTCGCCGACGATCATCGGGTCGAGCATGCGCGAGGTCGAGTCGAGCGGGTCGACGGCCGGGTAGATGCCCTTCTCCGCAATCGAGCGCGACAGAACGGTCGTCGCGTCGAGATGGGCGAACGAGGTCGCCGGCGCCGGGTCGGTCAAGTCGTCGGCCGGAACGTAGATGGCCTGGACCGAGGTGATCGAACCCTTGGTCGTCGTGGTGATGCGCTCCTGCAGGGCGCCCATGTCGGTGGCGAGCGTCGGCTGGTAGCCCACGGCCGACGGGATACGGCCGAGCAGCGCCGACACTTCCGAACCGGCCTGCGTGAAGCGGAAGATGTTGTCGACGAAGAACAGAACGTCCTGGCCCTTGTCGCGGAAGTCCTCGGCAATGGTGAGGCCCGTCAGGGCGACGCGGGCGCGGGCGCCCGGCGGCTCGTTCATCTGGCCGTAGACGAGGGCGCACTTGGAGCCGGCGGCCGAGCCGTTGTTCTCGTGCGGATCGACGTTCACCTTGGACTCGATCATCTCGTGGTAAAGGTCGTTGCCCTCGCGCGTGCGCTCGCCCACACCGGCGAATACGGAGTAACCGCCGTGCGCCTTGGCAACGTTGTTGATCAGTTCCATGATGAGAACGGTCTTGCCGACGCCCGCACCGCCGAAGAGGCCGATCTTGCCGCCCTTCGCATAGGGCGCGAGAAGGTCGACGACCTTGATGCCGGTGACGAGGATCTGGGCTTCCGTCGACTGCTCGACATATTCGGGAGCCGGCTGGTGGATGGCGCGCTTGGCCGTCGTTGCCAGCGGGCCGGCTTCGTCGACCGGCTCGCCGATGACGTTGATGATGCGGCCGAGCGTCTCGTCGCCGACCGGAACGGAGATCGGGGCGCCCGTATCGACGACGGACTGGCCGCGCACGAGACCTTCCGTCGAGTCCATCGCGATGGTGCGGACGGTGTTCTCGCCGAGGTGCTGGGCGACTTCGAGAACCAGGCGGTTGCCGTTGTTGTCGGTTTCCAGCGCGTTCAGGATCTGCGGCAGCGCGCCTTCGAACGCCACGTCGACAACGGCGCCGATGACCTGGGTAACGCGGCCGGTGGCACCGGCGGCGACAGCTGCCGGAGCTGCGGCCTTGGTTGCAGCAGCGGTCCTTGCTGCCGGCTTGCGCGCAGCCGGCTTCTTTTCCGCTGCGGTTTCCTTCGGGGTAGCTGCCTTAGCCATGTCTCTTACCCTCTTTGTCCTGGTCCTTAGAGCGCTTCAGCGCCCGAGATGATTTCGATGAGTTCCTTGGTGATCTGAGCCTGACGCTGACGGTTGTAGTTGAGCGTCAGCTTGTTGATCATCTCACCGGCATTGCGGGTCGCGTTGTCCATCGCGCTCATCTTGGCGCCCATCTCGCCGGCGACGTTCTCGAGCAGAGCCCGGAAGATCTGGACGGAGATGTTGCGCGGGATGAGGTCGCCGAGGATGGCGGCGGCATCCGGCTCGTAGTCGTAGATCGCGGTGGCGCCGGTCGTTTCGGCAACCGCCGCCGGGGCGGAGGCCGGGACGAGCTGGAGCGCGGTCGGGATCTGCGAGATGACCGACTTGAACTCGGAATAGAACAGCGTGCAGACGTCGAACTCGCCCTTCTCGAACAGCGAGATGACCTTGCGGCCGATCTGGTCGGCGTTCTCGAAGCCGATGCGCTTGACGTCGCGCAGGTCGACGCGGTCGATGATCAGCGAAGCGAATTCGCGGCGCAGGATATCGAAGCCCTTCTTGCCGACGCAGATGATCTTGACCGTCTTGCCGCTCGCCAGAAGCTTGCGGGTGTGGTCGCGCGCAAGGCGCGCGATCTGCGAGTTGAAGCCGCCGCAGAGGCCGCGTTCGGCCGTGCAGACGACGAGCAGATGGACATCGTCCTTGCCGGTGCCGGCCATCAGGCGCGGCGCGCTGTCGTCCTGGCCGACGGCCTGGGCGATGTTGGCGAGAACGGCGCTCATGCGCTGCGAATAGGGCCGGGCGGCCTCGGCCGCCTCCTGGGCACGCCTAAGCTTCGCCGCGGCGACCATCTTCATCGCCTTGGTGATCTTCTGCGTCGCCTTGACGGAGGCGATCCGGTTTTTCAGATCCTTAAGTGAAGGCATCCGTTTTCCGTCCTGTAACATGATCCCCCGGAATGTTTTCGGGCCGGATCATGCGTCAATCCAAAATTCGTGGGCCGCCCGCGCGCCGAGGGCGCGCAGGGCTCGAACCGTCAGCCTCAGCCGAAGGACTTGGCGAAGGCATCGAGGGCAGCCTTGAGCTTGCCCTTGGTGTCGTCGCTGATCGCCTTTTCGGTGCGGATCTTGTCGAGGATGTCCTTGCCCTCGGAGCGCATGTAGCCGAGCAGGCCCTGCTCGAACTTGCCGACCTGGTTGACGGGCAGCTTGTCGAGGTAGCCGTTGACGCCGGCGAAGATCACGACGACCTGCTCTTCCGTCTTCAGCGGCGAGAACTGCGGCTGCTTGAGGAGCTCCGTCAGGCGGGCGCCGCGGTTGAGCAGGCGCTGCGTCGCGGCATCGAGGTCCGAGCCGAACTGGGCGAAGGCCGCCATTTCGCGGTACTGGGCAAGCTCGCCCTTGATCGAGCCGGCGACCTGCTTCATCGCCTTTATCTGGGCGGACGAGCCCACGCGGGAAACCGACAGGCCGACGTTCACAGCCGGGCGGATACCCTGGTAGAACAGGTCCGTCTCAAGGAAGATCTGGCCGTCGGTGATCGAGATCACGTTGGTCGGGATGAACGCCGAAACGTCGTTGCCCTGGGTTTCGATGACCGGCAGAGCGGTCAGCGAGCCGGCGCCGTTCTCGTCGTTGAGCTTTGCGGCGCGCTCGAGGAGGCGGGAGTGCAGGTAGAAGACGTCGCCCGGATAGGCCTCGCGGCCCGGCGGACGGCGCAGCAGGAGCGACATCTGACGGTAGGCGACGGCCTGCTTGGAAAGGTCGTCGTAGCCGATGAGGGCGTGCTTGCCGTTGTCACGGAAGTATTCGCCCATCGCGCAGCCGGCGAACGGGGCGAGGTACTGCATCGGCGCCGGGTCGGAAGCCGTTGCGGCGACGATGATCGAATACTGGAGGGCGCCGCGCTCTTCGAGCACCTTCACGAACTGGGCGACCGTCGAACGCTTCTGGCCGATGGCGACGTAGACGCAGAAGAGCTTGTCGCCTTCCGGGCCGTTGTCGTGGATCGCCTTCTGGTTCAGGATCGTGTCCAGGATGATGGCGGTCTTGCCGGTCTGGCGGTCGCCGATGACGAGCTCGCGCTGGCCGCGGCCGACCGGGATGAGGGCGTCGATGGCCTTGAGGCCGGTCGACATCGGCTCGTGCACCGACTTGCGCGGGATGATGCCCGGAGCCTTCACGTCGACACGGCGACGCTCCTTCGCATTGATCGGGCCCTTGCCGTCGATCGGGTTGCCGAGCGCGTCGACGACGCGGCCGAGCAGTTCCGGGCCGACCGGCACGTCCACGATGGCGCCCGTGCGCTTGACGGTGTCGCCTTCCTTGATGTCGCGGTCCGAACCGAAGATAACGACACCGACGTTGTCGCTTTCAAGGTTCAGCGCCATGCCGCGGATGCCGCCGGGGAACTCCACCATTTCGCCCGCCTGAACATTGTCGAGGCCGTAAACGCGGGCGATGCCGTCACCGACGGAGAGCACCTGGCCGACTTCCGAGACTTCCGCCTCTTTGCCGAAGTTTTTGATCTGATCTTTGAGAATTGCGGAAATTTCCGCGGCGCGGATATCCATCAGCCGACCTCTTTCAGTGCAAGCTTAAGGGTAGAGAGTTTGGTGCGAAGGGAGGTGTCGATCTGGCGGGACCCGACCTTGACGATCAGACCACCGAGAATGGACGGGTCGACGGTGACGGCAACCGCCACGTCTTTGCCGGTGACGCCTTTCAGCGCCGCCTTCAATTCAGTTTCCTGCGCTGCGGTCAGCGCATGGGCCGAGGTGACTTCGGCCGTGATTTCGCCGCGCTGGCGGGCGGCGATGGCGCGGTACGCCCTGATCATGCCCGGAACGGCGAAGAGGCGGCGATTTGACGCAACCACCTTGAGGAAGTTTGCCACGAGGCCCGTGATGCCGACCTTGGCGACGATCGCGGAAATGGCCTTGGTCTGATCTTCGGCGGAGAAGACGGGGCTGGCGATCAGCCGCTTCAGGTCTGCGCTCTCGTCGATCAGGGTCTGGAAACGGTCGAGATCGGCCCCGACGCTGTCGGCAGAGCCAGCTTCCAGCGCGAGTTCGAAAAGCGAGGACGCGTATCTTTCTGCAACACCGGAAACGAGCTGGGATGTGTCTGCCACGGGCACAAGCTTCTCTTCTTTTCATCCAGAGCGCAGGGCGGTAGCGAAGCTACAGTCCTAACTCCCTGAAATCGTTGCGGTAATCTTCAGTTCCCACAGGCTTTTTCGCCCGCTTTTTCTGAATTTCGCGGTTCGTCTAGCATAGGAAACCCGGACTCGCAACACGCGCGGCGCAGGAATGCGCCATAAGTCGGCCACAGTGAGAGTAAAAGTTGACTGGGCGGACTATGTTATGTCGCCTCGCAGCACCGAGGGCCGCTTTTACGGTCAGAAAAAGCCGAAGACATAGCCGAGCGGGAGGGCGGCGAGCACCGCCTGCACGAGGAGCACCAGCAGGTTCCTCGCCGTGAAGGACGCATCCGACACCATGGAGAGAAGGCGGCCGAATGCGGCGAGTGCGAAACCGCCGCCGATGCCCATGTAGATCCAGCTTTGCGCCATCATCAGCGCGACGACCGCAAGCCCCGTATAGAAGCCGCCGGCCGACCGGGCGAAGGCAAGCCCCTCGCGGCTGTCCTCGCGGATCTGAAGCCCCGCGAGCTTCAGCGCCGTGCGCGGCGCGAAGAGGCCGAAGAGCCCGAAGAGCGCCGTCGCGATGGCTGCGCAGAACGCCAGGAGCTCGCCCGTCTCGGTGGGGATGTAGAATTCCATCTCGGCGTCTCTCCCGTTGATGCCCGTCCGCTTTCTAGCGCACAGCCGCAAGAGGCAGAAGCGTGCCGGCCGACTTCGCACAACTCTTTGTCAACCATGCCAGCTCACAGGAAGCTCTGCGGATCGATGTCGAGCTGCACCTGCAGCGAGGCCCGTTCCTTCGGCCCGTTGGCGAGCATGGTGCGCAGGAAGGCCTGCATGTCGCTGCCGCGCCGGCCGTGCACCAGCAGGCGGAAGCGGTGGCGGCCGCGGATCAGCGCCAGCGGCGCTTCCGCAGGTCCGAGGATCGAGATGCCATCGACATGGGGCGCGGCCTGCCGGAGGCCGCGCGCATGGGCCTCCGCCTCGCCGCGGCTGTCGGCCGAGACGATGACCGAGGCGAGCCGTCCGAACGGCGGCAGCAGCGCCTTCTCCCGCTCGCCGATTTCGCGGTCGTAGAACGCTTCCGCATCGCCCGAGACGATCGCCTGCATGACGGGGTGCGCCGGCTGGTAGGTCTGGATGAGGCCGTGGCTCTTGAGGCCCGAGCGCCCCGCGCGGCCCGTCACCTGCGAGAGGAGCTGGAAGGTCCGCTCCGCCGCGCGCGGATCGCCGTTCGACAGGCCGAGGTCCGCATCCACCACGCCGACCAGCGACATCAGCGGGAAATTGTGCCCCTTGGCGACGAGCTGCGTGCCGATGACGATGTCCGCCTCGCCCCGCGCGATGGCTTCGAGCTCCAGCCGCAGCCTTTTCACGCCCATCAGGTCGGAGGAGAGCACGATGGTGCGCGCCTCCGGGAAATGCCGCTCCACCTCCTCCGCGATACGCTCCACCCCCGGCCCGCAGGCGGCGAGATGGTCGAAGGTGCCGCATCCCGGGCAGGCCTCCGGCGTGCGCTCGGCATAGCCGCAGTGATGGCACTGGATCTGCCCGCGGAACCGGTGCTCCACCAGCCAGCTGGAGCATTGCGGGCACTGGAAGCGATGGCCGCAGACCCGGCAGAGCGTCAGCGGCGCGTAGCCGCGGCGGTTGAGGAAGAGCAGCGCCTGTTCCTGCCTCTCGATGGTGCGCTGGATACCCCGCAAGAGCACCGGCGACAGGAAGCCGCCGCGTGCCGGCGGGTGTCGCCGCATGTCGATGAGGTGCAGGTCCGGCAGCGCCGCGTCGCCGTAGCGTGTCGGCAGGTGCAGCTTGCGGTAGCGCCCGACATCGCTGTTGACCCGGCTTTCGACCGAGGGCGTCGCCGAGACCAGCACGGCCGGGAAATCGCCGATGCGCGCGCGCACCACGGCCATGTCGCGCGCGTTGTAGAAGACGCGGTCCTCCTGCTTGTAGGCCGGGTCGTGCTCCTCGTCGACGACAATGAGCCCGAGGTCCTCGAAGGGCAGGAACAGCGCCGAGCGCGCCCCGGCCACGACCCTGACGTCACCCGTCGTCACCTGCCGCCAGACCTTCTCCCGTATCCGCGGAGCGAGGTCCGAGTGCCATTCCGCCGGCTTGGCGCCGAAACGGTCCTGGAAGCGCTCCAGGAAGCTTGCCGTCAGCGCGATCTCCGGCAGCAGGATAAGCACCTGCCGGCCCTGCCGCAGCGTCTCGGCTATCGCCTCGAAATAGACTTCCGTCTTGCCGGAGCCGGTGATGCCGTCGATCAGCGAGACGGAGAAGCCGCCCTTGCGGACGCTTTCGACAAGCTCCACCGCGTTCGCCGTCTGCGGCCCTTCGAGGCGCGGCGCCGCATAGTCGGGATCGGGCGCGGCCACCACCGGCGGCGGCGGGAGGAACACGGTCTCGAATGTGCCCTGCTTCACGAGCCCGTCGATGACGCTCGCCGAGGTGCCGGAGGCGTGCGCGAGGCCCGACCGGGTCCAGGCGATGCCGTCCTCGACCAGTTCCAGCACGCGCTCGCGCGCACTCGTCAGCCGTTCCGGCCGGTGGCCGGTAAAGCGCAGGCCTTCGATCATCGGTTCGGGATCGAAGGCGGCCGGCGCGCGCAGCGCCATGCGGGCGACGAGGCCCGGCGGCGTCAGCGTGTAGGCCGAGACCCAGTCGATGAAATCGCGCATCTCCTTGGAAAGCGGCGGGCAGTCGAAGGCCTTCTCGATGGGCCTCAGCTTCCTCGGGTCGACCTTGCCGTCATCGGTTCCGTCCCAGACGACGCCCGCCACCAGCCGCGGCCCGAGCGGCACCTGCACGATCGAGCCCGGCTCCACCGCCATGCCCTCCGGCACGGAATAGGAATAGGGCGCAGGCGTCGGCACCGGCACCAGGACGGGCACCGTGCGCGGGAAGAGTTTTTCTCCGAAAAGGTCGGTCGAATCGCTGCTCATCGCCCGCGAAGATGCCTCCGCGGCCAATCGAAGAAAACCGCAAAGATCGCCGGTCCGCTCATTCGTCGTCCTCCGGCATTTCGCCGGTCAGCCGCATGCCGTCGATCCAGGTCGCCCCGTCGTTGCGCACGACGCGTTTCGCCCGGACGCCGCAGCGGCTCTCCACCTCCCGCGCCAGCCGTTCGGAATGCGTCACGATCCAGATCTGGCTCGTCTCGGCCGCCCGCGCGATCATTTCCGCCAGCGGCGGCAGCATATCGGGATGCAGGCTGGATTCCGGCTCGTTGAGCGCGATCAGCGGCGGCGTGCGATAGGACAGCAGCGCGGCGGCGAGCGCCAGGAAGCGGATCTGCCCGTCGGAAAGCTCGCGCGGCTGGAAGACGCGCTGCGGAAACTGCGGGAAGACCAGTCCGTAGAAGGCGAACTCCTCCGGCTCCGGAACGGAAAGCCGCGCGCCGCCGAAAGCGTCCGCCACCGCCCTGTCGAGATCGACCGTATCCTGCCGCGTCCAGGCGAGCGTCGCGAAGACCGCCGCCATGTTCGCCCCGTCCTCGTCGAGCAGCGGCGCGGTGACGGCAAGGCAGGGGCGGCGCAGCGCCGAATCGCGGTCGGAGCGGAAGCCGTGGAAGAAGCGCCATTGCGAGACGGCGCGGCGGAAGGTGCCGATCTCCGGATAATGGCCCGCATCGCCGAGAAGCGCGACGGCCGTCTCCGAGGTCAGCGCCTGCTCGGGATGCTCGGCCATGCGGCCGGTCTCGTTGCGCACCAAGATGCCCGGCCCGGCGCGCTTCATCACCGTCACCGGCCGGCGGCCCGTCTCGACCGACAGCTCCTCCGCCTTGACCTGCGGCTCGAAGGCGAAGCCGGCGGCGGCCTTGGGCGGGCGCAGGCCCGCCTCGACGCGGTAGCGGAAGGTGATCGCGCGCTCCTCGTCGATAAGCTCCGTCTCGAGCCGGATGCGCACCGGCTCGTTCGCCCGGCGTTTGCCCGTCCACAGCGCGGAGGCCATGCCGCCCTCCGCCGCAATCTCGTGGGCGAAGGTGCCGCGCACCGCCGCCTGAACCAGTTGCAGCGAACGGTAGAGGTTCGACTTGCCCGCCCCGTTCTCGCCGACGAACAGGTTCACCCGCCCGAGATCCATGCGGATCGAACGCAGCGAACGGTAGTTTTCGGCGGACATGGAACGCAGCAGCATGGGCTTATCCGGATTAGAAGAGTGGCCATCTCCATCCGTGTCTAGCGGAAGGCGGCCATCCCTGCCCAGCCCCTTGGCCGAACGTTAGCGAATCCCTAACGCAAATCGCCGATCCTGCCGCAAACGCCAAGGGCAGGACATGAACGATCTTCTCATCATCGCCGATCCGACGCTCATGGCCGAGCGGCAGGGCTGGCTCGACGCGCTTGCCGAGGAACGGCGGCTTTCGGACAACACGCTCGAAGCCTACGAGCGCGACACGCGCCAGTTCCTGGCCTTCCTCACCCGGCATCTCGCCGCCCCGGCCCGCCTCAAGGACATCGGCAACCTGCGCCCGGCGGACCTGCGCGGCTTCCTCGCCGCCCGGCGCCGCGACGGCGCGGGTGCCCGCACGCTCGGCCGCGGCCTTGCGGGCCTGCGCTCCTTCCTGCGCCATCTCGAGCGCAAGGGCCTTGCCAATGCGGCGGGCGCGGCCGCCGTGCGCTCGCCGAAGCAGCCGAAATCCCTGCCGAAGCCGCTCTCCGACCGGCAGGCGATCGCCGTGGTCGACGCCCACGAACAACTGGCCGAGGAACCCTGGATCCGCGCGCGCAATGCCGCGGTGCTGACCCTGCTCTACGGCTGCGGCCTGCGCATCTCGGAAGCCCTGTCGCTGACGCCCGCCGATTTTTCCGGCAGCCCGACGTCCCTGCGCATCACCGGCAAGGGCGGCAAGACCCGCATCGTGCCGCTGATCGCGCCCGCCCGCGACGGCGTCGAGGGCTATATCAAGCTCTGCCCCCTCCCGCTGGCGGGCGACAAGCCGCTCTTCCGCGGCGCACGCGGCGGGCCGCTGCAGCCTGCCATCATCCAGCGCGAGATGCAGAAGCTGCGCGGCGCGCTCGGCCTGCCGGACAGCGCGACGCCCCATGCGCTGCGCCACTCCTTCGCCACCCATCTTCTGGCCGGCGGCGGGGACCTGCGCACCATCCAGGAACTGCTCGGCCATGCCAGCCTTTCCACCACGCAGGTCTATACCGGCGTCGATTCCGCCCGGCTCCTCGAAATCTATGACCGCGCCCATCCTCGCGCCTGAATTCATTAAGAGATTGTGAGGAAGACCCGGCTAGGGTCCGGCCAAAATGCAGGGAGTTCGGCCATGACAGTCCTTCTTCACAAAAGCCGCCTGGTGCTCGCCGACCGGCTGGCTGATCTCGGCCTCTGGCTTCTGGCCGCGATCCACGCGCTGGTCGCCCTCACGTTCCTCGCCGTGCTCGCGGCACTTTCTCCCGCGCAGGCGCAGGAGCCCCCCGTCTGCAGCGGCGACAACCTGCTCGTCAAATACGAGAAGGACGATCCGGCCGGCTTCGCCAGGCTGCGCGCCGAGGCCGAAGTCGTGCCGAACGGCAAGGGCATCTTCTGGAAGATCGAAAGGGACGGCAGGCCCGCCTCCTGGCTGCTCGGCACCATGCATGTGACCGATCCGCGCGTGCTCGCGATGCCGCAGGCCGCCCGCTCGGCCTATGCCGCCGCCGCGACGGTCGTCGTCGAGTCGGACGAGATCGCCGACGAGAAGAAGGCGGGTGCGGCGATCATGGCCCGGCCCGACCTCACCATGTTCACCGACGGCAGGTCCATCACCGACTTCCTCGACGAGGAAGACAGGAAAAAGCTGACGGAGGGCCTGAAGAGCCGCGGGCTTTCGCTCGCCGCCGTCGGCCGCATGAAGCCCTGGATGATCGCGAGCTTCGTCGCGCTGCCGGCCTGCGAGATCGCCCGCAAGGCGGCCGGCGCCGCCTTCCTCGACCAGCGCCTCGCGAAGGATGCGCTGGCGCAGGGCAAGACGCTCAAGGGCCTCGAAACGCTGGTCGAGCAGATCTCCGCCCTCGATTCCCTGCCGCTCGAACCGCAGGTGCAGGGCCTCGTGCAGACGATCGAGCTCGGCGATACGCTGAAGGACGTCATCGAGACGATGAGCCAGATCTACCTTTCCGGCGATACCGGCATGATCATGCCGATGATGCGCGCCGTCGCTCCTCAGACGGACGAGGACGCCAAGGCCTATGCCGAATTCGAGCAGCGCATCATCGTCGACCGCAACCACGTGATGGCCGAACGCGCCGCGCCGCTCCTGGCGGAGGGCAACGTCTTCATGGCCGTCGGCGCGCTACATCTGGCAGGCCCGGAAGGCGTCGTCGAATTGCTGCGCGAGGAAGGGTTCACGCTCACCGCGGTGAGGTGAGGACGCGGTGGCCGATGCCGGACAGCATCCGGCGCACGATCAGCTTGTGGAACGGCATGACGGCCGCGAGATATAGCCGGCCGAAGAGATTGTTGCGGTGGACGAGCGTCATCACGCTCAAGGTCTGGCCGCTCGGCCGGTCCTGCCACACGTCGATGACGATGCGGAAATCGAGATGCCGGTCATCGAAACCGAGCACCACCCGGTCGTCGCTGGCACTCACCACCGGAAAGCCGCCGATCTCCGTTTCCGACGTCGCCGCCTCCCCGGCCGCACGCCGCAGGCCGAAGGGTGCGACAAGCGCGTTGCGCAGCACCATGAGCCTGCGCACCCAGCCCGGCGGATGTTCCAGCGCGAGCCGCGCCGCCTCGCGCGCCGTGAGGCCATCGACGGGCAAGCCGAGCGTGAAGCGGTCCGCCCAGTCGGCGGAAGGAAGCAGCGGATGGGGAAGCGAGACGGGTCTCGACACGGGCAGCATGAAGGCCTCCTTGGAGACCGCCATGCTGCGCCTGTTCACGCGGACAGGACAGGCGGCCGGTTGTCGCAGCCGCCTGAGGCGATCACATGTGGATCGGCTTGGCGAAGGTCGCGAGCGCGGCTTCCTTGACGGCTTCCGACATGGTGGGATGCGCGTGGCAGGTGCGGCCGAGGTCTTCCGACGAGCCGCCGAACTCCATCAGCACGGCGGCCTCGTGGATCATCTCGCCGGCGCCGAACCCCACGATGTGCACGCCGAGCACGCGGTCCGTCTCCTTGTCCGCCAGCACTTTCACGAAGCCGTCCGTCGCCAGCATGGCGCGGGCGCGGCCGTTCGCGGTGAAGGGGAACTTGCCGACCTTGTAGGCGACGCCCGCCGCCTTCAGCTCCTCTTCCGTCTTGCCGACGGAGGCGACTTCCGGCTGGGTGTAGACGACGCCTGGAATGACGTCGTAGTTCACATGGCCCGCCTGGCCGGCGATGATCTCGGCAACGGCGACACCCTCGTCCTCCGCCTTGTGGGCGAGCATCGGGCCGCGCACCACGTCGCCGATGGCGTAGATGCCGGCGACGTTGGTCCGGAAGTGGTTGTCGATCTCGACGCGGCCGCGGCTGTCGAGGGCAACGCCCGCTTCCTTGAGACCGAGGCCGTCCGTATAGGGCCTGCGGCCCGTGGCGATGAGCACGACGTCGGCCTCGACCGTGGCCGCCTCGCCGCCCTTGACCGGCTCGAAGGTCACCTTGGCGCCGGCGCCGGATTTTTCCACGCCCGTCACCTTGGCGCCGAGCTTGAACTCCATGCCCTGCTTGGCCAGCATGCGCTGGAACTGCTTGGAGACCTCGCCGTCCATGCCGCCGAGGATGGCGTCGAGATATTCGATGACGGTGACCTTGGCGCCGAGGCGCGCCCAGACGGAGCCGAGCTCGAGGCCGATCACGCCGCCGCCGACGACGACGAGGTGGCCGGGCACCTTGTCGAGCGCGATGCCGCCCGTCGAGGAGACGATGACCTTCTCGTCGATCTCCACCGGGACGCCCGGGATGCCGGCGACGTCCGAACCGGTGGCGATCACGATGTTCTTCGCTTCCAGGACCTGTTCCTCGCCCTTGTCGCCGGTGACGGAGACCCTGCCCGCGCCCAGAACCTTGCCGGTGCCCTGGATGCCGTCGATCTTGTTCTTCTTGAAGAGGAAGGCGACGCCGTCGACATTCGACTTCACCGTCGCGTCCTTGTGCGCCATCATCTTGGAAAGATTGAGCGTCGGCTTCACGCCCTCGATGCCGAGCGCATCCAGGCCGTGTGCGGCGTGGCTGTAGGTCTCCGAAGCGTGCAGCAGCGCCTTTGAGGGAATGCATCCGACATTGAGGCAGGTCCCGCCATAGGTGGCGCGCTTCTCGACGACCGCGACCTTGAGGCCGAGCTGGGCCGCCTTGATCGCGCAGACATAGCCGCCGGGACCGGAGCCGATAACGATGAGATCATATGCCATGACAAGTCCTTCCTGCGCGAGGGCCTAGCGGCCGCCGCTGACGTTGAGGGCGGCACCCGTCACATAGGATGCCGCATCGGAGAGAAGATAGAGGATGGAATGGGCGACTTCGTCGGCCGTGCCCGGCCGCTGCATCGGGATGAGCGATGCCATGTCGCGCGCCCGGTCCGGCAGGCCGCCGGAGGCGTGGATGTCCGTGTCGATGATGCCGGGCCGCACGAGGTTGACCCGGATGCCTTCGGCAGCGACCTCGCGGGCAAGGCCGACGGTGAAGCTCTCGATCGCGCCCTTGCTCGCGGCGTAGTCGACATACTGCCCTGCCGCGCCGAGCAGCGCCGCCATCGAGGAAATGTTGACGATGGAGCCGCCCCTGCCGCCGTGGCGGGTCGACATGCGGCGCACGGCCTCCTGCGCCGAGCGGATCGAGCCCATGACGTTGACGGCGAACATGCGCTCCAGCCGCTCGGCGGACATTTCGTCGACACGCTGCGGCAGGGCCACGATGCCGGCATTGTTCACCAGCCCGTCGAGCCGGCCGAAGGTGCCGTCGATGGCGGAGAAGATCGAGGCGAGGCCGAGCTCGCTGCCGACGTCGCCCTGCACGGGGATCGCCGAGCCGCCGGCGGCGCGGATGTCCTCCACCACGGCCTCGGCGGCCTTGAGGTTGGAAACGTAGTTCACCCCGACCTGCCAGCCGGCCGCGCCTGCCATGCGGCAGACGCTGGCGCCGATGCCCCGGCTTCCGCCGGTCACGAGAAGTACAGGAGCCTCCGTCATGCGCCGCATCCTTTCCGCTTGAGCACGTCCCACGGCACGACGGTCGCCTTGCCTTCGTCCCACAGGGTCGAATAACGCAGCGACGGTCCGAAGCCGGAAAGAAGCAGGCTTTCGGCCGCCTTCGCGCCCTCCTCCGGCAGGAGGGCCGCATCGCCGGCGCCGTCGAGCGCGTAGATCACGCCTTCCCAGACGGTGCAGGCGGCGATCTCCTCGCCGGTCACGTCGCCCTCGGGGCAATTGTGCATGACCATGCCGTTCGAGCGGGCGGGATCGTCGCCGGGGATGACGATACCGTCGAGCACGGCGCCGCTCGCCAGGACCTTCATCTTGAAATGATGGCTCGTGGCGGCCGCCTCGGAGCCGACCGGCTCGAAGGCGAGCTCATAGCCCCCGTCGCGATCCGCATAGACCGCGCGGTCCTGCCGGCACTCCGCCGCGCAGGCGGCGGTCGCGGCGAACAATCCGGCAAGGAAGAAGGCGGCGCGCATGGCTCAGTGGGCCTTTTCCGTGGCGAGCTTGATGCCGAGCGCGATGAAGACGAGGCCGCTCGCCCGGTCGATCCACTGGCTCGCGCGCGAAAAGGCCGCCCGCATGCGCGGCGTCGTCATGAACAGCGAGACGCCGACGAACCAGGCGACGAGGCAGGACGCCATGACGAGGCCGTAGCCGAACTTGACGGCGATCGGCGTGTGGGCGCTGACGACCGTGGAGAAGATCGACAGGAAGAAGAAGACCGCCTTCGGATTGAGCGCATTGGCGAGGAAGCCGAGGCCGAAGGCGCGCAGAGGCGACTGCTCGCCCTCGCCGCCCCTTTCCGCCTCCACCGAAAGATCCGTCTTGCCGGCCCGCAGCGCCTTGAAGCCGATATAGACGAGATAGGCCACGCCGCACCATTTCACGATGTTGAAGAGGTAGATCGACTGGGAAATGATGAGGCCGAGACCGAGGATCGTGTAGGTGACGTGGACCATCAGCGCCGTGCCGACGCCGAAGGACGTGATGATCGCCGCGCGCCGGCCGTGCACGATCGACTGGCGCATGACCATGGCAAGGTCGGCGCCCGGAGAGACGATGGCGAAGGAGAAGATCGCCATCAGCGAGGCGAGTTCGAGGAGATAGCTGCTCATTTCTGCTCCAGCGGCGCGTTGAAGGCCCAGATATGGCCGAAGGGATCGGTGATGCGGGCGTAGCGTGCGCCCCAGAACACGTCCGAGGGCGGCATCAGGCCATGGGCGCCGGCCTCGACCGCCCTTGCATAGGCCGCGTCGACGGCCGCCGGGTCGGGCAGGTTGATGCTGACGGCGAAGGAGGTTCCGCCGAGCGTCGCCGGCGCGCTGACGGACATCTCGAATTCCGGGAATTCGTCATGCAGCATCACCTCGCCGCCATAGATGGCGAGATTGGCATGCATGACGCGCTTGCCGTCCTCGGCGAGCTGGTGGAACGTGTTCTTGGCGCCGAGGGCCCGCTCGTAGAAGGCAATCGCCTCAAGCCCGCCTTTCACGCAGATATGCGGCTGGAGCGGGGGAACATCGGTGAAAGCCATGCCTGCCTCCTAGACGACCAGCGCGCCCGCCATGACCGCCAGCCCCAAGAGCGCGACGAGCCAGACGAGCGAGCGGATATAGGGAATGCCTGCCAGATAGAGCGGAAGATAGACGAGCCGGGCGATGAACCACAACCATGCGCCGATGAGCCCCCATCCCGACGCGTCGCCGGAGACGGCAAGCGCCAGCGCGAGGGCGACGAAAGCGGGGTAGGTCTCCCGGTAGTTTCCAGACGCGCGCGCGGCGCGCCCGGCAAGTTTCCCGGCCGGCTCCCGCGCATCGTCGCGCGGGCCGGCGTTCCAGGCGGAGCCAAGCTCCCGCGTGGCAAGCATGCCCTGGAGCCCGATGTGAAAGACGAGCAACGCCGCGCTCATTGCCACGAGCAAGAGCATGGGCGAAGACGCTGCCGCTGCCGCCTCCATAAGAACCTCCCCTTAGAGATCGAGAACGAGGCGTTCCGGATCTTCCAGGCTCTCCTTGACGCGCACGAGGAAGGTCACGGCTTCCTTGCCGTCCACGATGCGGTGGTCGTAGGAGAGCGCCAGATACATCATCGGGCGGATGACGATCTGTCCGCCGACGACGACCGGGCGTTCCTGGATCTTGTGCATGCCGAGGATGCCCGACTGCGGGGCGTTGAGGATCGGCGAGGACATCAGCGAGCCGTAGACGCCGCCGTTCGAGATGGTGAACGTGCCGCCCTGCATGTCGGCCATGGAAAGCTCGCCGTCGCGGGCGGCCTTGCCGAGGCGGCCGATCTCCTTCTCGATCTCGGCGATCGACATCTGGTCGGCATCGCGCACCACCGGCACGACGAGGCCCTTGTCCGTGCCGACGGCGACGCCGATGTGGCAGTAGTTCTTGTAGATGATGTCGGTGCCGTCGATCTCGGCGTTGACCGCGGGCAGCTCCTTCAGCGCGTGGGTGACGGCCTTGGTGAAGAAGCCCATGAAGCCGAGCTTCACGCCGTGTTTCTTCTCGAAGAGGTCCTTGTAGCGGGCGCGCAGGTCCATCACGGCCTTCATGTCCACCTCGTTGTAGGTGGTGAGCATGGCGGCGGTGTTCTGCGCGTCCTTGAGGCGCCTTGCGATCGTCTGGCGCAGGCGCGTCATCTTCACGCGTTCCTCGCGCGGCGCGTCGGCCTCCGACGAAGGCGCGCGGGCGGCGACCTTGACCGGCTCGGCGGCGGCAGCGGTCGTCGAAGCCGTGATGCCCTTGGCGACGGCGGCGATGACGTCGCCCTTCAGCACCTGGCCGCGCTTGCCGGAACCGTCCACGTCACCGGCCGACAGGTTGTTCTCCGCGAGCAGCTTGGCAGCCGACGGGGCCGGCGGCATGGAGGACGCGCCGGCAGCGGGCTTGGTCTCGGCAACGGGAGCCGCAGCGGGCTTTTCCACCTTTTCCGCCTTCTCGGCCGCGGCCGGAGCGGCAGCCCCCGCGGAAGCGCCTTCGGCGATCTGGCCGAGCAGGCCGCCCGGCTCCACCGTCTCGCCGGCATTGGCGGTGATTTCCGAAAGGACGCCGGAGGCGGGCGCCGGCACCTCGATCGTCACCTTGTCGGTTTCGAGCTCACAGAGCGGCTCGTCGACCTTAACGGTGTCGCCGACCTTCTTGAACCAGGTGCCGACGGTCGCTTCGCTGACGGATTCGCCCAAAGTCGGGACGCGGATTTCGGTAGCCATGAGTGTGTTCCGTTCGTGATTCTTATCGTGGTTACATAGGGCCGGGCGGATCAACCGCCCAGCGCGTCCTCGAGGAATGCGGCGAGCTGCGCGAGATGCTTCGACATCAGGCCCGTCGCCGGCGAGGCGGCGGCCGGACGGCCGGTATAGCGCACGCGCTGGTACTTGGCGTCGATATGGGCCAGAACCCATTCGAGATAGGGGTCGATGAAGGCCCAGGCACCCATGTTCTTGGGCTCCTCCTGGCACCACACCATCTCGGCGTTGCGGAAGCGCGACAGCTCGTTGATCAGCGCCTTGGCCGGGAACGGGTAGAGCTGTTCGAGGCGCAGGAGGTAGATGTCGTCGATGCCGCGCTTCTCGCGCTCTTCGAGGAGGTCGTAGTAGACCTTGCCCGAGCACATCACGACGCGGCGGATCTTGGCGTCCTTCTGCAGCTTGATCGGACCGTCCTTCGTCACTTCCGCATCGTCCCACAGCAGGCGGTGGAACGAGCTCTCACCGGCCAGTTCCGACAGCGAGGAAACCGCCCGCTTGTGGCGCAGCAGCGATTTCGGCGTCATCATGATCAGCGGCTTGCGGAAGTCGCGCTTCACCTGGCGGCGCAGGATATGGAAGTAGTTCGCCGGCGTGGTGACGTTGGCGACCTGCATGTTGTCTTCCGCGCAGAGCTGCAGGAAGCGCTCGAGGCGAGCGGAGGAATGCTCCGGGCCCTGGCCCTCGTAGCCGTGCGGCAGCAGGCAGACGAGGCCCGACATGCGCAGCCACTTGCGCTCGCCCGAGGAGACGAACTGGTCGAAGATGACCTGCGCGCCGTTGGCGAAGTCGCCGAACTGGGCTTCCCAGAGCGTCAGCGCGTTCGGGCGGGCGAGCGAGTAGCCGTATTCGAAGCCGAGCACCGCCTCTTCCGAGAGCATGGAGTTGATGACCTCGTAGCGGGCCTGGGTCGGCGAGAGGTTGGCGAGCGGGATGTAGCGCTCCTCGGTCTCCTGATCGTAGAGCACCGAATGGCGCTGCGAGAAGGTGCCGCGTTCGCAGTCCTGGCCGGAAAGGCGGATCTTCGTGCCCTCGACGCAGAGCGTGCCGAAGGCGAGCGCCTCGGCCATCGCCCAGTCGATCCCCTCGCCCGTCTCGATCATCTGGGCGCGGTTGTCCATGAAGCGCTGGATGGTCTTGTGGGCGTGGAAGCCTTCCGGAATGGTCGAGATCTTGCGGCCGATTTCCTTCAGCTGCTTCATCGGCACCGAGGTCTTGCCGCGGCGCTGCTCATCCTGGTTGTCGGCCGTGCGCAGGCCCGACCAGGCGCCGTCCAGCCAGTCGGCCTTGTTCGGCTTGTAGGATTGGCCGGCCTCGAACTCCTGCTCGAGGTTGGCGCGCCAATCGGCCTTCATCTTCTCGAATTCGCCCTCGGTGATCAGGCCTTCGGCGATGAGCCGCGAGGCGTAGAGATTGACCACCGTCTTGTGGGCACGGATCGCCTTGTACATCTTCGGCTGCGTGAATGCCGGCTCGTCGCCCTCGTTGTGGCCGAAGCGGCGGTAGCAGAACATGTCGATGACGACCGGCTTATGGAACTTCATCCGGAACTCGGTCGCGATCTTGGCGGCATAGGTCACCGCTTCCGGATCGTCGCCGTTCACGTGGAAGATCGGCGCCTCGATCATCTTCGCCACGTCCGACGGATAGGGCGAGGAGCGCGAGAAGGCCGGGTTCGTCGTAAAACCGATCTGGTTGTTGATGATGAAGTGCAGCGTGCCGGCGACGCGGTGGCCGCGCAGGCCCGAGAGGCCGAGGCACTCGGCGACCACGCCCTGCCCCGCGAAGGCGGCATCGCCATGCAGCAGCAGCGGCAGGACCTTGGCGCGTTCGCGCAGCGGAATGATGTCGCCCTCGAAGACGGTCGCCATCTGGTCCTGCTTGGCGCGTGCCTTGCCCATGACGACCGGGTTGACGATTTCGAGGTGGGAGGGGTTGGCGGTCAGCGACAGGTGCACCTTGTTACCGTCGAACTCGCGGTCCGAGGAGGCGCCGAGGTGGTACTTCACGTCGCCGGAGCCTTCCACGTCGTCCGGCGCGTAGGAGCCGCCCTTGAACTCGTGGAAGACGGCGCGGTGGGGCTTGGCCATCACGTTCGTCAGCACGTTGAGGCGGCCGCGGTGCGCCATGCCGAGCACGATTTCCTTCAGGCCCAGCTGGCCGCCGCGCTTGATGATCTGCTCGAGCGCCGGGATGAGCGATTCGCCGCCGTCGAGGCCGAAGCGTTTGGTGCCCTTGTACTTGACGTCGATGAACTGCTCGAAGCCTTCCGCCTCGATCAGCTTCTGCAGGATGGCCTTCTTGCCTTCCGGGGTGAAGTCGACGCCCTTGTCCGGGCCCTCGATGCGCTCCTGGATCCAGCCCTTCTCCTCCGGGTTGGAGATGTGCATGAACTCCACGCCGATCGTCGAGCAGTAGGTCCTCTCGAGGATTTCCACCATCTCGCGCACGGTCGCGTATTCGAGGCCGAGCATGTTGTCGATGAAGATCTTGCGGTCGAGGTCCTGTTCCTCGAAGCCGTAGTTCGACGGAGACAGCTCGTTATAGTCCTCGACCGGAGCGGCAAGGCCGAGCGGATCGAGCTTGGCATGCAGGTGGCCGCGCGCGCGGTAGGCGCGGATCATCATGACGGCACGGACGGAATCGCGCGTCGCCCGGTTCACCTCGTCCTGGCTGACCGGCTCGCCGGTCCTGGCGGCAGCGGCTTCGGCCTTCGCCTGCACCTTCTTCTCGATGACCTTCTCGGCGACGCCCCAGTCGCCGTCGAGCGCCGAGACGAGCTCGCCGTTTGCGGCGATCGGCCAGTTCGCGCGCTTCCACGAGGCGCCCCTGGCGGCCTTCACGACGTCGGAAGGCTGGTCCTCCAAAGCCTTGAAGAAGGCCTGCCATTCCTCGCCGACGGAGGCGGGGTTCGCCTCGTACTTGGCGTAGAGCTGTTCGATATAGGCTGCGTTCGCCCCGTCGAGGAAGGACGTGGCCAGGAATTGTTCGTTGGCGTCTTGCCGTGCCATGGTGTCTTGCGGGCGTGGAGCCCGCCTCCCGAACGATCGTGTTGACCGGGCTTTCCCCGGCTTGCCGCCCGGCGAGGCCTGCCGCATCGCCGGGAAGAGACGGATCGGCCGGCATTTTCAGCCGGCCCATCCCGTTTTCGTCTGTCAGCCCTTGAGGACTTCCACCAGCGTCTTGCCGAGGCGTGCCGGCGAGGGGGAAACGCGGATGCCCGCCGATTCCATCGCGGCGATCTTGTCTTCCGCGCCGCCCTTGCCGCCGGAGATGACCGCACCGGCGTGGCCCATGGTGCGGCCGGGAGGCGCCGTGCGGCCGGCGATGAAGCCGACCATCGGCTTGCTTCGGCCGCGCCTGGCCTCGTCCTTCAGGAACTGCGCCGCGTCCTCCTCGGCCGAGCCGCCGATCTCGCCGATCATGATGATCGACTTGGTCTCGTCGTCGGCGAGGAACATTTCGAGGATGTCGATGAACTCGGTGCCCTTGACCGGGTCGCCGCCGATGCCGACGGCGGTCGTCTGGCCGAGGCCCTCGTTGGAGGTCTGGAAGACCGCCTCGTAGGTCAGCGTTCCGGAGCGCGAGAGAACCCCGACGGAACCCTTCTTGAAGATGTTGCCCGGCATGATGCCGATCTTGCATTCCCCGGGCGTCAGCACGCCCGGGCAGTTCGGGCCGATGAGGCGCGAGGAGGATTTGTCGAGGCGCGCCTTGACCTTCACCATGTCGGCGACCGGAATGCCTTCCGTGATGCAGACGATGAGCGGGATTTCCGCTTCGATGGCCTCGATGATCGCCGCCGCGGCGCCTGCCGGCGGAACGTAGATGACCGAGGCGTTCGCGCCGGTCGCTTCTTTGCCCTCGGCGACGGTCGCGAAGATCGGCAGGGTCTCGCCCTTCGAGCCGGTCCAGTTCGTGCCGCCCTTCGAGGGGTGGATGCCGCCGACCATCTTGGTGCCGTGGTAGGCGAGCGCCTGCTCGGTGTGGAAGGTGCCGGTCTTGCCGGTCAGGCCCTGGACGAGGACCTTGGTGTCTTTGTTGACGAGAATGGACATCGCTATCAGGCTCCCTTCACCGCTGCGACGATCTTCTGGGCGGCATCGTCGAGGTCATCTGCCGAGATGACGTTGAGGCCCGATTCGTTGATGATCTTCTTGCCGAGTTCGACATTGGTGCCTTCGAGGCGCACGACGAGCGGCACCTTGAGGCCGACTTCCTTGACGGCCGCGAGCACGCCTTCGGCGATGACGTCGCACTTCATGATGCCGCCGAAGATGTTGACGAGGATGCCCTTCACCGCCGGGTCGGCCGTGATGATCTTGAAGGCGGCCGTCACCTTCTCCTTGCTCGCGCCGCCGCCGACGTCGAGGAAGTTGGCGGGCTCGGCCCCGTAGAGCTTGATGATGTCCATGGTCGCCATGGCAAGGCCGGCGCCGTTGACCATACAGCCGATGTTGCCCTCGAGCGCGACATAGGCGAGGTCGTACTTGGAGGCTTCGATTTCCTTCTCGTCCTCCTCGGTCGTGTCGCGCAGCGCGACGATGTCCTCGTGGCGGAACAGCGCATTGCCGTCGAAGGAGACCTTGGCGTCGAGGACGCGCACGCGGCCGTTCTTCATGACGATCAGCGGGTTCACTTCCAGAAGGCTCATGTCCTTCTCGACGAAGGCCTTGTAGAGGATCGGGAAGAGCTTTTCCGCATCCGCCTTAGCCTCGCCTTCGAGCTTGAGGGCTTGCGTCAGAGTCTTGAGGTTTTCGGCCGTGACGCCGGCTTCCGGGTCGATCGCGACGGTCACGATCTTCTCCGGCGTGTCGTGCGCGACGGTCTCGATGTCCATGCCGCCTTCCGTCGAGACGACGAAGGCGACCTGGCCGACGGCGCGGTCGACGAGGATCGAGAGATAGAGCTCGCGCTCGATGTCGGCGCCGTCCTCGATGTAGAGGCGGTTCACCTGCTTTCCGGCGGGGCCGGTCTGCTTGGTGACGAGCGTGTTGCCGAGCATCTCCTTCGCGTTGGCGACGACTTCCTCGACGCTCTTGGCAAGGCGCACGCCGCCCTTGGCCTCGGCGGGCAGCTCCTTGAACTTGCCCTTGCCGCGGCCGCCGGCATGGATCTGGCTCTTGACCACATAGAGCGGGCCGGGGAGCTTCTTCGCGGCCGCTTCCGCCTCGTCGGCGGAGAAGATGGCGACGCCCTCGGCGACCGGCGCGCCGAAGCTCTTGAGCAGAGCCTTGGCCTGATATTCATGAATGTTCATGGGAAAGATCCTGTGTGGATACCGGGATTACTTCAGCGCGGGGGCGATGTTGATGCAGGCTTCGCAGAGCCCGGCAACGGCGCCGACCGACTTGTCGAAGGCTTCCTGCTCGGCCTTGTTGAGGTCGATCTCGACGATGCGCTCGACGCCGCCGGCGCCAATGACGACCGGGACGCCGACATACATGTCCTTCACGCCGTACTGGCCGGAGAGATAGGCCGCGCAGGGCAGGACGCGCTTCTTGTCCTTGAGGTAGGACTCGGCCATCTCGATCGCGGAAGCGGCCGGTGCGTAGTAGGCCGAGCCGGTCTTCAGGAGGCCGACGATCTCGGCGCCGCCGTCACGGGTGCGCTGGATGATCTCCTCCAGGCGCTCCTTGGTGACCCAGCCCATCTTGACGAGGTCGGTCAGCGGGATGCCGGCGACCGTGGAATAGCGGGCGAGCGGCACCATCGTGTCGCCATGGCCGCCGAGGACGAAGGCGGTGACGTCCTGCACGGAGACCTTGAATTCTTCGGAGAGGAAGAGGCGGAAGCGGGCCGAGTCCAGGACGCCGGCCATGCCGACGACCATGTTCTTCGGCAGGCCGGAGAACTTCTGCAGCGCCCAGACCATCGCGTCGAGCGGATTGGTGATGCAGATGACGAAGGCGTTCGGAGCGTACTTCTTGATGCCGGCGCCGACCTGTTCCATGACCTTGAGGTTGATGCCGAGCAGATCGTCGCGGCTCATGCCGGGCTTGCGGGCGACACCGGCGGTGACAATGCACACATCGGCGCCTTCGATCGCGGCATAATCGCTGGCACCGGTCAGCGAGGCGTTGAAGCCCTCGACCGGCGAGGACTGGGCGATGTCGAGGCCCTTGCCCTGGGGAATGCCGTCGGCAATGTCGAAGAGGACGATGTCGCCCAGTTCCTTCAGGCCGGCCAGATGCGCCAGCGTGCCACCGATCATTCCAGAACCAATAAGTGCGATCTTCTTGCGGGCCATGAAAGCTTCCTCTTGCTCCGATCAACGGTCCCCCATGTCGCAATTGCGGGACCTTTCGGCGCAAGGGCTTACGCTTCCCAGGTTAAAAATTCAACACATACTTTCGGACCGAAGTATTTCAATCGGTTAGATACAAAAATTCTTACGTAAACGTAAGAACTTCCGTCACGCTTCCGTCACTTTGGCGCCATATCTGGCCTTGTGATCGGCCAGATACTCCGTGCTGCGGATCTCGATGAGCCGCGAGACGGTGCGGTCGAACTCGAAGCCCTCGGTGCCCTTGCGGGTGACCAGCAGCTTCTGCGGCGCCGCCGCGGCGGAGGCGAAAAGGCGCACCCGGTGATCGTAGATCGTGTCGACGAGATTGATGAAGCGCTTCGTCTCGTTGCGCTTGTCCGCGCCGAGGAAGGGGATGTGGTCGACGAATAGCGTATCGTAATGCGCCAGGATTTCCAGGTAATCGGCAGCCCCCAGCGGCCGCTCGCAGAGATCGGCGAAGGAAAAGCGCGCGGCGCGTCCCGCCGCCTGAGGCACGGCGATCGTGCGCCCGCGGAAGGAAATCGTCTGCGCGCCGGCGGCCTTTCCCGCCGTCTCCCGCCGCCAGGCCGCGTCCATCGCCATGTCGGCCTCCTCCCCGAGCGGATGGCGGAAGACCGGCAGGCCGCTGTCCTTCTCCATGCGGTAATCCGTCAGCGAGTCGAGCGGCACGATCTCGACGTAGCGTTTCAGCAGGTCGACGAAAGGCAGGAAGAGGCTGCGGTTGAGGCCGTCCTTGTAGAGATTGTCAGGCTCGACGTTGGACGTCGCCACGAGAATGCAGCCGCGCTGGAACAGCTCGCCGAAAAGGCGCGACAGGATCATCGCATCGGCGATGTCCGTGACCGAAAACTCGTCGAAGCAGAGAAGCCGGGCTTCCTCGATGAGGCTTGCGGCCACCGGCGGGACGGGATCCGCCTGCCGCGTCTCGCCGGCCTTCAGCTTCTGCCGGTGCTTGTGGATGCGCTCGTGCACATCGGCCATGAACTCGTGGAAATGCGCCCGGCGCTTGCGCTTGACGGGCGCCAGCTCGAAGAACATGTCCATGAGCATGGTCTTGCCGCGCCCGACGCCGCCGTAAATGTAAAGGCCCTTCGGCGCACTGGCCGTCTCGGGCTTGCGGGAGGCGAAGAGCCAGCCGAGCGCGCTCGACTTGCGCGCCGGGCGCTGGGCATGCACCTCGCCGAGCAGGCGGTCGAAGCGCTCCGCCATCTTCCTCTGGGCCGGGTCGGGTTTCAGCTCGCCGGTCGAGACGAGGGCCTCCAGCCTATCCGAAACGCCATGTTCCGGATGTGTCGAGACCCTGTCCCAGTCCTTGCCCATGGGCGGCGATCATCCGTGTCGGTTTCGGAAGGAAGGGATCAGCGCGAGAGGCTGACGGGCTGGCCGGAATTGGTCGAGCCGTCGAAGCGGGTATCGGCCGTCTTGTAGAGACGGGCGATCGGATTGCCGCCGCGATCCTTCAGGATGACCTGCTTTCCGGCGACTTCCCAGGAGCCCATCGTCGTCAGCTCGCCGGCGCAGCCGCGCGTGCCGCCGCGCGAACCGCTGCCGAGATTGGTAAGCGTCAGGAACATGTCGCAGGAGGAAGGGCCGTTCGCGACGCGCCAGTTGCCGACCATGGATTCCTTCTTGACGTCGAGCGCGTTCGCCGCGGCTGCCGCGTCGCCCGTGCCGCCTCCGGTGCCCGTCGCCATCGCCGTGTCGGTGGTCGGCTTTTCCGGGAACTGGTTGCTGGTGTCCGTCGTCGGGTCGGGAAGCTGGCTGGAGGAGACGGTACCGATCGGCTGGGCTTCGAGTGGGGTGATGTTCTGCTGCGTATTGACGCCGCCCATCGGCGAGGTCCGCTGGCAGCCGGCCAGAGCAAGCGCCATCATCAGCCCGCCTGCCACATGTACAATCCGCATGTCGATACTCCCGATGTCTGCCCGATACTGCTGCCGTGCAGCAATTCACGCCGAATTAACGTGAATCGCCCGCACGAATCAAGATGAAACGGCCCGATTTGCCGGGCCGCCTTCTCACGTTTCGTGAACGGCGATTATGTAGGTCAGAGGCGGCGCTCGACCAGCATCTTCTTGATTTCGCCGATCGCCTTGGCCGGATTGAGGCCCTTCGGGCAGGCCTGGGCGCAGTTCATGATCGTGTGGCAGCGATAGAGGCGGAAGGGATCTTCGAGATTGTCGAGGCGCTCGCCCTTGGCCTCGTCACGGCTGTCGATCAGCCAGCGATAGGCCTGGAGGAGGACGGCCGGCCCGAGATAGCGGTCGCCATTCCACCAGTAGCTCGGACAGGAGGTCGAGCAGCAGGCGCACAGGATGCATTCGTAGAGGCCGTCGAGCTTCAGGCGGTCCTCGTGGCTCTGCTTCCATTCCTTGGCCGGCGTCGGCGAGACGGTCTTCAGCCACGGCTCGATGGAGCGGTGCTGGGCGTAGAAGTTGGTGAGGTCCGGCACGAGGTCCTTGACCACCGGCATGTGCGGCAGGGGATAGACCTTCACCGCGCCCTTGATCTCGTCCATGCCCTTGGTGCAGGCGAGCGTGTTGGTGCCGTCGATGTTCATGGCGCAGGAGCCGCAGATGCCCTCGCGGCAGGAGCGGCGCAGCGTCAGCGTCGGGTCGATCTTATTCTTGATGTAGAGCAGCGCGTCGAGCACCATCGGGCCGCAATCGTCGACGTCGATATAGAACGTGTCGATCGAGGGGTTCTTTCCGTCATCCGGGTTCCACCGGTAGATGCGGAACTCGCGGGTGTTGGCGGCGCCTTCCGGCTTCGGCCAGACCTTGCCTTCGGTGATCTGCGAATTCTTCGGGAGAGCGAGTTCAACCATTATCGGCCCATGCCTTTTGCCATAAGTGCCAACTCGATCGCCGGCGTCAGATCATTGTTGTCTTCAATTCGTAGCATGCGGATATCCGTAACCGACGGTGCGAACCAATCGTATTCAAGTGTGAGGCGTTGAACAGCGATCTGGCATTTCACGCTATCGATCGTCTCGTCGCCGAAATAGACGCTGCCTTGCTGGCGATCAAAGCCTTGCCCGCGAAGGAATTTGGCGATGTCGTTATAAGCATTCTGCCATGATTGATTGTGGTAGCTCTTCTTCAGAGTGTCGGTATCCAGATCGAAGGTGATCGCGTACATGGATCTCGGTAACCTTCTATTGTGTCCAATCATGTTCATGGCGATTTCCTTTCCCCGCCATTATCTCATGACTCTGCCTAATAGACACGCGCCTTGGGTTCGATCTTCTTGGGATCGATCCCGTCCGCGATGAGGTCGGTGTGTACCGGGCGGTAGTCGAGCTTGACGTCGCCCGCCTCGTTCACCCAGGCGAGCGTGTGCTTGCGCCAGTTGACGTCGTCGCGCCCGCCGAGCGGGCCGGACGCGTAGTCCTCGCGGGCATGCGAACCGCGGCTCTCCTTGCGGGCCTCCGCGCCGTAGACGGTGGTGATGGCGTTGGCCATCAGGTTCTCCAGCTCCAACGTCTCGACGAGGTCGGAGTTCCAGATCATCGAGCGGTCGGTGACCTTGATGTCCGGCAGCTCCTTCCAGATCGCCGTCATGCGGCGGCAGCCGCTTTCCAGCGATTCCTGCGTGCGGAACACGGCGGCATCCTCCTGCATGGTGCGCTGCATCTTGTCGCGCAGCACCGCGGTCGGCGTGCCGCCGTTGGCGTGGCGCAGGCGGTCGAAGCGGTCCATGATCTTGTCGCAGGCGGCAATGTCGAGCGAAGGAACCGGCTCGTTGCGGTCGATCACGTGGCCGGCGCGGATGGCGGCGGCGCGGCCGAAGACCACGAGGTCGATCAGCGAGTTGGAGCCGAGGCGGTTTGCGCCGTGCACCGAGGCGCAGCCGGCTTCGCCCACCGCCATGAGGCCGGGCGCGATGCGCTCCGGGTTCTCGCCGTCCGCGTTCAGCACCTCGCCCCAGTAGTTGGTCGGAATGCCGCCCATGTTGTAGTGCACCGTCGGCAGGACCGGGATCGGCTCGCGCGTCACGTCGACGCCGGCGAAGATCTTGGCGCTCTCGGAAATGCCCGGCAGGCGCTCGTGCAGCACCGCCGGATCGAGGTGGTCGAGGTGCAGGTAGATATGGTCCTTGTTCTTGCCGACGCCGCGGCCCTCGCGGATCTCCAGCGTCATGCAGCGCGAGACGACGTCGCGCGAGGCGAGGTCCTTGGCGGATGGCGCATAGCGCTCCATGAAGCGCTCGCCTTCGGAATTGACGAGATAGCCGCCCTCGCCGCGCGCGCCCTCGGTGATGAGGCAGCCCGCGCCGTAGATACCGGTCGGGTGGAACTGCACGAACTCCATGTCCTGCAAGGGCAGGCCGGCACGCGCGATCATGCCGCCGCCGTCGCCCGTGCAGGTATGCGCCGAGGTGGCGGAGAAATAGGCGCGGCCGTAGCCGCCGGTCGCCAGCACCACCATCTTGGCGGCAAAGCGGTGGATCGTGCCGTCGTCGAGGTTCCAGGCAACCACGCCGGTGCAGCGGCCATCGGCGGTCATGATCAGGTCGAGCGCGAAATATTCGATGAAGAACTCCGCGTTGTTCCTCAGCGACTGGCCGTAGAGCGTGTGCAGGATCGCATGGCCGGTGCGGTCGGCGGCGGCACAGGTGCGCTGCACCGGCGGGCCCTCGCCGTAGTTCTGCATGTGGCCGCCGAACGGGCGCTGGTAGATCTTGCCTTCCTCGTTGCGCGAGAACGGGACGCCGTAGTGTTCCAGCTCGTAGACCGCCTTCGGCGCTTCCATGGCGAGGTACTGCATGGCATCGACGTCGCCGAGCCAGTCGGAACCCTTGACGGTGTCGTAAAGATGCCACTGCCAGCAGTCCGGCGTCATGTTGCGCAGCGAGGCGGCGATGCCGCCCTGGGCGGCGACCGTGTGCGAGCGGGTCGGGAAGACCTTGGTGATGCAGGCCGTCTTGAGGCCCTGTTCTGCCATGCCGAGCGTCGCGCGCAGGCCCGCGCCGCCGGCGCCGACGACGATCACGTCGAAGGAGTGGTCCACGTAGGTATAGGCCTTGCCGTTGGCCGCCGGGGAGGAGATCGCTGCCATGATGGATTATCCTGCGAAAGCGATTTTGAGGACGGCGAAAAGACAGAGGCCGCCGACCAGGATCGCGAAGAAGGTATTGAGCATGAGGAGCGCGATCTTCACGCCTTCCGCGTGCACGTAGTCCTCGATGATGACCTGCATGCCGAGCTTCATGTGGATGAGGCCGGAGACGACGACAAGGCCCATGAGGACGGCGACGACCGGATTCGACAGCGCCGCCGTCACCTCCGCATAGGACGCGCCGTTGTAGCAGATGAGGAAGCCGACGAAGAAAAGCAGGAGCGGAACGTTGGAAACCGCCGTCAGGCGCTGGCGCCAGAAATGCTCCGTGCCGTCCTTTGCCGAACCGAGGCCGCGAACCTTGCCGAGGGGCGTGCGCATGTCCATGGGGCTCTCCTCAGCGCGCCAGATAGCCGGCGATCCAGATCAGCACCGTCAGGGCGACGGAGACGACCGGGGTCCAGATGGCCAGTTTGGTGGAAAAATGCTTCTCGTAGCCGTGGCCCATGTCCCACATGAAGTGGCGCAGGCCTCCGAGCATGTGATGCATGAGCGCCCAGGTATAGCCGAAGAGGATGAGGCGGCCGACCAGCGTGCCGAAGAACCAGGTGACCCAGTCGAAATAGGCCTCGCCCGACGCAGCCGCGATCAGCCACCAGGCGACGAGAACGGTGCCGAAATAGAGTGCACCGCCGGTTATGCGATGCACAATGGACATCACCATCGTCGGAATCGGCTTGTAGACCTGGAGATGCGGCGAGAGCGGCCGGCTTCGAGTGACATTCGCCATCTGAACCTCACGGAACCCCGGAGAGCCAAAATCTGGACAAATTTTCTCCGGAATTGCAGTATGTTGTGCACAATGCAGTCATTGCGACGTTTAATCACCGGAAAGCGGAACCACAAGCCTCATTGCAGTGCAAAATGAATTTAATCGATTAGACGTCATGCTCAAATTTGCGCCGTTTCGAAACGCCCCGCCGCCGTTAACCAAGAGCACGAAATTCATAACCAAATCCGTGACTTTTGCCCGCGCCTGACCCATCTTGCCGTTAACGATCTATTAAGCGTGATCCGGAAGGCAGGACAGAATGACTCTGTTATCAGCGCTCCGTGCGACCAAAGTCTTAGGGCTTGCGGTCGTGCTTGCCGCAGGCGGCATGACGGCCGCCGACGCCCGTGACGGGTGGCACTCCCGCCATCATGGCCACCATTCCCGGTTCAAGAAGCTGCCGGCCTTCGAGCAGAAAGGCCATGGCGGCCGCCTGCGCACCGAGCTTCGCTACGGAAGCGATCGCGAGCTTCGGCATGGAAGCCGCAGTTTCTACGGCGGCGCGATTGCAGCCTATCGCGGCTATGGTGACGGCGGCACCTATTTTTATGTCGAAGACGACAGCGCGATCGATTGGTACGACCCTCCGGCAGGCCGCCGCAAAGGCGGGCCGAAGGTCATCACGGTAACGCCGGGCGGGAACGGCTGCTCATGGGAAGCCGGCGTCTGCGTCATCCGGCCGGGCCGGTAAACCGCCAGACGGTCGTCCTCTTGACCTCGCTGTCCTCCAGCGCCCGCGTCACCGGCACCGTATAGGTCGCGAGCGCCTCCATGTGCTCGCGCGGGCAATAGGCGCGGCCGGGATCGCCGACGAGCACCGCCGCGCCGCGCGCAGCCAGCGACGAAAACCACGGGATGAGCGCCTCGGAAAAATCGCGATCGTAGAAGACGTCGCCGGCGAGCACCACGTCCCAGCCCTCGTCGCGGCCGACGAGGTTTTCAGCCGTATGGCCGATCTCGACCCCGTTGAGCGCGGCATTCAGCCGGATCGCCGTCCCGCTCCAGGGATCGATGTCCGCCGCCAATACCGAGGCGGCGCCGGACAGGCGCGCCGCGATGCCGACGAGGCCCGAACCGCTGGCAAAGTCGAGCACGCTTTTTCCGGCAACCAGCGCCGGGTGATCCAGCACGTGGCGGGCGAGCCCCTGGCCGCCCGCCCAGGCAAAGGCCCAGAAGGGCGGCGGCAGGCCGATTTCCTCCAGCTCCTCCTCGGTCTTCAACCACAGCTCGTGCGCCTCGGTGGCGAGCCTCAGCTTCACCTCCGGGACATGCGGCGGCGCCAGCACGTCTGTATTGGCGCGGATGAAGACTTCGGGATCCGTTTTCACCGGAGTGGCGTTCCGAAAATTGCGCACGATCTTTCAGGAAGACCGGCGCGAGAACAATAACGGGGCATCGGCCGGATGCTCCGGGATCAGCGCGGCGGCTTGTCGAGCCCGCCCATGCGGCAGACCTCTATCCATTCCTCCTCCGTCACCGGCTGCACCGACAGGCGCATGGAGGTGACGAGCGACATGTTGGATAGCTTCGGATTGGCCTTGATCTCCTTCAGCGAGACCGGCCGGGGCATGTCGCGCACCGCGCGGATATCGACGCAATCCCATCGCGGGTCATCGCCGGCCGTCGAATCGGGATGCGACAGCGCGCAGACCTCGGTGATGCCGACGATCTCCAGCCCCTCGTTGGAATGGTAGAAGAAGCCCTTGTCGCCGATCTTCATGGCGCGCATGTTGTTGCGCGCCTGGTAGTTGCGCACGCCGTCCCATTCCTCGCCGGCCTCGCCCTTCGACTTGAGCTTTTCCCAGGAGAACTTGAAGGGTTCGGACTTGTAGAGCCAATATGCCATGGATCAGGCCTCCGGGTTGTTGAAGACCCAGTTCCAGGCCTTCACCTCGACGTCGGCGAAAAGCCCCGCCTTGGCATAGGGATCGTCCTGCGCCATCTGCCGCGCCTCTTCGATCGTTGCGGCCTTGACCACGACGAGGCTGCCGGTCGGCTTGCCGTCATCCCCGAGGAAGGGGCCGGCGAAGGCGAGCTTGCCGTCCGCGTTGAGCGCGTTCAGGTAGGCGAGATGGTCGGGACGCGTATCGAGGCGCACCTGGAGCGCGCCGGGCTTGTCCTTGCAGATGAATGCGAAATGCATGGAGCGGTCTCTCTCAGTTGGTTATGGCCGTTCTGTCATTCCTGGGTGATCGGGCGCGTCATGAGCTGCCCGATGGCGGTCTTCACGTCGAGCGTGCCGTCGATGATACGCGCGACCGCGTCGGTGATCGGCATGTCGATGCCCTTCTCCTCCGCGACGCCGGAGGCGACCGAGGCCGCGAAGGCGCCTTCCACCAGGTCGCCGGACCAGCCGGCCGCAGTGCCGTGCCGGCCGAGCGCGATGCCGAAACGCAGGTTGCGCGACTGGTGGCTCGTACCGGTCAGGACGAGATCGCCAAGACCGGAAAGCCCCGTCACCGTGATGCCCTCCCCGCCATGGGCCGCGACGAAGCGCGAGAGCTCCGCCAGGCCCCGCGAAATCAGCGCCGCCCGCGCCGAATCGCCGAGCTGCGCACCCTCGATGATGCCGCAGGCGATCGCCAGCACATTCTTGAGCGCACCGCCGAGCTGAACGCCGATGCGATCCGTCGAGGGGTAGAGCCGGAAGGTCGGCCCCGAAAGGGCCTGCGCCAGCATCGCGCCGATCTCCGCCGTCCGCGCGGCGACCACCATCGCCGTCGGCAGACCCTTCGCGATGTCGGCGGCAAAGCCGGGGCCGGAGAGCACCGCGATCTCGCGGCCGGGCAACTCCTCTTCCAGCACGTCCGTCAAGAGCCGGCCGGTGCCCTTCTCCATGCCCTTGGCGCAGATGACGACCGCCGTTCCAGGATGGAGAAGGGGCGCGAGCGTGCGCGCCGCCTCGCGCTGCGCCTGCGAGGGCATCGCGAAAAGCACGATGCCGGCGCCGCGCATCGCCTCGGCATCGGCGCTGTAGGAAAGCGTTTGCGGCAGGTCGATGCCCGGCAGAACCTTGTCGTTGCGCCGCGACGAACGCATGGCCTCGACCGCCTCGGCATTGCGGCCGATCAATGTGACGTCGCCGCCGCGCGCGGCGGCCACGCTTGCCAGCGCCGTTCCGAACGCGCCCGCGCCGACGACGGCGATCTTCGGTGCAGTCGTCATGCCTTGGCCCCCCGCTTGCCGGATCCGAGCACCGTCGCCGCCTCGCGGTCCAGCGGCCAGCGCGAGCGCGGCGCGACAGCCAGGTCATCCGGCGCGAAACCGGCCGCCATGCGTTCCAGCCCCGCCCAGGCGATCATCGAGGCATTGTCCGTGCAGAGCGAAAGCGGCGGCGCGACGAAGCGGAATCCGTGCCTGTCGCAGAGCGCCTGCAGCGTCGAACGCAGCTCCGCATTCGCCGCCACGCCGCCGGCGACGACCAGCGCCGGCCTTTCGACGTCGGGGCGGAGCGCGCGGAACCGCTCCAGCCCGCGGCCGATGCGGTCCTTCAGCGTCCGCGACACGGCGCGCTGGAAGGAGGCGCAGATATCGGCGATGTCCTGGTCCGTCACCGGCTCGAGCGACTGCGCCGCCTGGCGCACCGCCGTCTTGAGGCCGGAGAACGAAAAGTCGAGCCGCGCCTCGCCGACGAGCGGGCGCGGGAAGGTGAAGCGCTCCGGATCGCCCCCTTTCGCCATGCGTTCGACCGCCGGCCCGCCGGGATAGGCAAGGCCGAGCAGCTTGGCCGTCTTGTCGAAGGCCTCGCCGAGCGCGTCGTCGATGGTCGTGCCCCAGCGTTCGTAGTCGTCGACGCCGCGCACCAGCACGAGCTGGGTATGGCCGCCCGAGACCAGCAGCATGAGATAGGGGAAAGACAGCCCATCCGTCAGCCGCGCGGTCAGCGCATGGCCTTCCAGATGGTTGACGGCATAGAGCGGCTTACCCGTCGCCCGCGCGATCGCCTTGCCGGTCATCAGCCCGACGATGAGCCCGCCGATCAGCCCCGGGCCGCTCGTCGCGGCGATGGCATCGACATCGTCAAGGGACCGTCCGGCGCGCAAAAGTGCCTCGGAAATCAGGCTATCCAGCGCCTCCACGTGAGCGCGCGCCGCGATCTCCGGCACCACGCCGCCATAGGCGCTGTGCTCTTCGAGCTGGCTCAGCACCACCTCGCCGAGGATTTCGCCCCTGCCGTCGGCATGCCGTGCGACAACGGAAGCTGCCGTCTCGTCGCAGCTCGTTTCGATGCCGAGGATGGTGAGAATGGACGACATGAAGCACTAGGATCGATTGCGGGCGGCTCTAAAGCCGGTTACGAGACATCCCGGTAACAATGGATCAAGGCGGATGCAAACAAAACCTTTCAGGATCGGCACGCGCGGCAGCCCGCTGGCGCTCGCCCAGGCCCACGAGACCCGTTCGCGCCTGATGGCGGCGCACGGCCTGCCGGAAGAGATGTTCGAGATCGTGGTCCTCTCGACGAAGGGCGACCGCATCACCGACCGTTCGCTCGCGCTGATCGGCGGCAAGGGCCTCTTCACGGAGGAGATCGAGGCGCAGCTTTCCTCCGGCGAGCTCGATTTCGCCGTGCATTCCTCCAAGGACATGCCGACAAAACTGCCGGAGGGCCTGCATCTCTCCGCCTTCCTGCCGCGCGAGGACATCCGCGACGCCTTCATCGGCCGCACCGCCAGGCGCCTCCTCGACCTGCCGCAGGGCGCCACCGTCGGATCCGCCTCGCTGCGCCGCCAAGCCCTCATCCGGCGCCTCAGGCCGGACCTCAACGTGATCGTCTTCCGCGGCCAGGTCGATACCCGGCTCGGCAAGCTCGCCGAAGGCCAGGCGGACGCCACGCTGCTCGCCTATGCCGGCCTCAAGCGCCTCGGCAAGCTCGACGTGCCGACGGAAATCCTCGACCCGGTCTCCTTCCCGCCGGCCCCGGCGCAGGGCGCGATCTGCATCGAGAGCCGCGTCGGCGACGAGCGCGTGAACGGCCTGCTCTCCGCCATCGACGACGCGGCGACACACGCCGCCGTCTCCTGCGAGCGCGGTTTCCTCGCCGCGCTCGACGGTTCGTGCCGCACGCCGATCGCCGGCTACGCGACCGTCGAAGGCGACGACCTGCGCTTTCGCGGCATGATCCTGACGCCGGACGGCAGCCGCTTCCACGAGATCGAGGCGAGCGGCCCGGCATCGAGCGCCGGCGCGATCGGCGAAGGTGCCGGGCGGGCGATCCGCGCCAAGGCGGGAGCGGATTTCTTCGCAAGCTGGGGCTGATCCATGCGCGTCCTCGTCCTTCGCCCCGAGCCCGCGGCGGCCCGCACCGCCCGCAGGCTGACGGCGCTCGGGCACGAGCCGGTCCTGCTGCCGCTGTCGAGGGCCGAACACGATGTCGATGCGGCGAAGGCGGCGCTTGCCGGGCCCCATGCGGCAATCGCCATCACCAGCGCGGAGGCGGCGCGCCTTCTGGGCAAGCTCGGCGCCGATCTTGATCGCCACTTGTCGACGGCCGTCTTCGCCGTCGGGCAGGCCTCCGCGAAGGCCGCACGCAAGGCCGGCTTCCGCTTCGTCCTCAGCGCCGGCGGCGATGGTGAGGATCTCGCCGGGATGATCGCCGCGCACGGCGGCGAACCGGCCGGCCTCATCCTCTATCTTGCCGGCAACCCGCGCGCCCCCGGCTTCGAAATCCGGCTTCGGGAGGCCGGCATTCCCTTCCGCACCGTTGAATGCTACCGCATGATGCCGCTCCGCCCGCCTCGCGCCGAAGCCGAGTCCGCCCTGTTGCAGCCCGTGCCGGATGCGGTGCTGCTCTATTCGCGGGAAAGCGCCCGCGCCTTCTTCGATCTTGCGCCACTTAGCGAAATGCCGGACCGCTTCCGCGCGACGCGCCTCCTCTGCCTGAGCCGCAATGTCGCATCCGCCGTGCCGGAACGCTTCGCACCACTGGCCGCCATCGCCCCGGCACCCGACGAGGAAAGCCTCCTTGCGCTGCTCTAAGCGCAGGCATCGATGGACGAATTTGCCGCAAGGGTCTTTTCCTCTCTGCCTTCCCTGTCTACGTTGAATGCAGTGCACATGAACGCGAGGAGGTCGCCATGGAACCGGAAACCCCGTCCCGTCGAAAGAAGGCCGGCGACAAGCCCGTGACGATCGACCTCGAAGCCGTTCCCGCCTCCGCCAGCAACGAGGCGCTGGCCGCCGAGCAAAAGGCCGAGGACGACGCATCGGCGCCGGACACCGAAGTCACGCAAGCGTCCGCGGCGGAAACGGCACCTACCGAAGCCGCCGCGACGCAAACGGAGACCGAAACCGCCGAGGAAAGGCGGGAGACGGTGGAGCCGGCCCGCGCCACCTACGAGGAGCCCGTGCGCGCCGCAACGCCGCCGCCGCAACGCGGCAATGCCGGCACGCTCGCCGCGGGCATCCTCGGCGGCCTGATCGCCCTTCTCGGCGCCGGCAGCCTGCAATATGGCGGCTACCTGCCGGCACTCGGGCCCGGACGCGCCGACGACACCGGCGCCGTCACCGCCCTTTCCAACGAAATCGAGGCGCTGAAGACCCGCCTCTCCGAAACCGCGGCCGCAAGCCCTGTCGACCTCCAGCCGATCGAGATGCGCATTGCCGCGCTGGAGGAATCGGCGCGTGAAGGCACGGCCGCGCCCGGCGCCGATCCGGAAGCCCTCGGCAAGCTCGAAGGCGACGTGACGCGGCTGACCACCGAGCTTGCAGCGCTCCGCGAAGCTCTCGCCCGCACCACCGAGGCGGTCAGCACGACGGAAAGCCAGCTGGCCGAGCGCCTCGCCGCCGCCGAGCAGAAGCTGGAAGAGCCGCGCAGCGACATCGAGATGGCGCGGGCCGTCGCCGCGAGCGCGCTGAAGACCGCGATCGACCGCGGCGGCCCCTATCTCGCCGAGCTCGAGGCCTTCGCCAGCATCGCGCCGGACGACCCGTCCCTTGCGGGCCTGCGCGAACATGCCGCCGTCGGCGTATCCTCGCGCGCCGACCTCGTGCGCGACTTCCATGCGGTGGCGGACGCCATTCTCGACGCCGTGCACCAGCCGGAGGGCGATCAGGGCGTCATCAGCCGCCTGATGTCGAGCGCCGCCTCGGCGATCCGCGTGCGCCCCGTCGGCAGCGTCGAGGGAGACACGCCGGAGGCAATCGTCGCCCGCATCGAGAACAAGCTGCAGAACGGCGATTTCAAGGGCGCGCAGATTGAGTGGCGGACCCTGCCGGAGAAGGGCCAGGGCGCGGCGACGGAGTACAAGCGCAAGCTCGACGAACGCGTCGGCGTCGAGGACCTGATCGGCGCCGTCGTTTCCGGCGCCCTGAACGGCACGACCACCAGCACACCCAACCAGGGCTGAGGAGAAAGGCTTCATGATCCGCATTCTGGTCTTCGCTCTCTTCGTCCTCGCGCTTGCCGCCGGCTTCGCCTGGCTTGCCGACCGCCCCGGCGAACTCTCCATCGTCTGGCAGGGCCAGCGCGCCGACATGAGCCTGATGGTGGCAGCCACGCTCGTCGTCTCGCTGATCGCCGCCGTCATGTTCTGTTGGTGGCTGGTGCGCGTCATCTGGACCTCGCCGCATTCGATCCAGCGCTATTTCCGCGCCCGCAAGCGCGACCGCGGCTATCAGGCGCTCTCGACCGGCCTCATCGCCGCCGGCGCGGGCGATGCCGCCGGCGCGCGCAAGATGCTCGCCCGCACCAAGGGCCTCATCAGCGCCGACCAGGAACCGCTCATCCACCTGCTCGAAGCGCAGGCCGCGATGATCGAAGGCCGCTACGACGACGCGCGCAAGAAATTCGAGCTGATGGCCGACGATCCGGAGACCCGGGAACTCGGCCTGCGCGGCCTCTATCTGGAAGCCCGCCGCCTCGGCGCCAACGAGGCCGCGCGGCAATATGCCGAACGCGCGGCGGAAAAGGCGCCGCAGCTTCCCTGGGCGACGGAAGCCGCTCTCGAATATCGCTCGCAGGCCGGCGACTGGGACGAGGCGCTGAAGCTTCTCGGCGACGGCCGCTCCGGCTCGGCCGAGGAGAAGAAGGTCCATGCCCGCCGCAAGGCCGTGCTGCTCACCGCCCGCGCTGCCGCAAAGCTCGACGCGGACCCGAAAGGGGCGCGCGAGGATGCCCACCAGGCGCTGAAGCTCGACGAGAATTTCGTGCCGGCCGGCCTCATCGAGGCCAAGGCGTACCTGCGCGAGGACAACCTGCGCAAGGCCGCCTCGATCCTCGAAAGGCTCTGGAAGGCGACCGCACATGGCGAGGTCGCGAAGCTTTATGTCCGCGCCCGCAGCGGCGATTCGGCCTCCGACCGGCTGAAACGGGCCGAAAAGCTGGAGGCCATGCGCCCGAACAATGCCGAGGCGCTCTATGCGGTCGCCGAAGCCGCGCTGGAGGCGCGGGACTTCACGCTGGCCCGCGCCAAGGCCGAGGCCGCCGCACGCCTTTCCCCCCGCGAGAGCGCCTTCCTACTGCTCGCCGACATCGAGGATGCCGAGACCGGCGACCAGGGCCGCATCCGCCACTGGATGAACCAGGCGCTGAAGGCCCCGCGCGACCCCGCCTGGACGGCGGACGGCATCACCTCGCCGGAATGGCGCGCCATCTCGCCCGTCACCGGCCGTCTCGACGCCTTCGAATGGAAGACGCCCGTCAGCCCGCTTGAAGGCCCGGTCGAGGAGGGTTCCATCGATACGGTCGACGAGGCCATCCGCACCCTGCCACCGCTCGCCATCGAGTCGAAGCCCGCCGAAAGGGCCGAAAAAGTGGTGGAGATCGCGAAGGCGGAGGCCGAAAAGCCCGTCGTCGTCGCCACGGTTGCCGAGCCCGCGCCGGTGAAGGACGCGACGTCGGAAAGGACGAAGGCGGGCGAAGACGACAAGGAAGAGGAAGAACGGCCCTTCTACGGCCTGCCGGACGATCCGGGGGTCAAGGAAGGGGCCAAGCGGGACGCGACGAGCGGCTTCAGGTTGTTCTGAGGCTTTGAGGGTACGGGGCTGAAAATCGATGTTCGAACGCTTGCAGCAGTTTCTCGCGAGCCTTGCCGGCGGCGACAAGCCGGTCTTCGCCGCCGACGACCCGCGCGTCGCCGTCATGGCGCTCTGCATCCAGGTGATGGAAGCCGACGGCAAGATCCTGGATGTCGAGAAGAAGGCGCTGCGCGCCCGCTTCAAGGAATTCTACGGTGTGGACGAAGCGGAGCTGGATGCGCTCGTCGCCGCCGGCACGGACGCGGAAAGCGAGGCGATCGACTTCTTCCGCTTCACCTCGGAACTCAAGCGCCAGCTTTCCGAGGAACAGCGCGTCGGCCTCATCGGCCTGCTCTGGGAGATCGTCTATGCCGACGGCGAACGCAGCGAAATGGAGGATCATGCCATCTGGCGCATCGCGGACCTCCTCGGCGTCTCGGGCCGGGAACGCATCATGAAGCGCCAGGAAGTGGCCGACAGGGTTGGAGCGGCGGGCCAGGGGGAGGCGGACGAAGGCTGAGCCATGCTCGATTTCCCCCGCAAGCCGCACCGCAAGCGCCCCGTCCTCGTCGTGCTGCATCAGGAGACCTCCAGCCCCGGCCGCGTCGGCCAGATCCTCCAGGCGATGGGCCACGCGCTCGACATCCGCCGGCCGGTGCTCGGCGATCCGCTGCCCGCAACGCTGGAACATCATGCGGGCGCCGTCGTCTTCGGCGGGCCGATGAGCGCCAATGACGACGAGCCCTATGTACGGCAGGAGATCGACTGGCTTTCGGTGCCGCTCAGGGAGAACCGCCCCGTCCTCGGCATCTGCCTTGGCGCGCAGATGCTGGTGAAGAACCTCGGCGGCACGGTGATCGGCCACGCCGAGGGCTGGACGGAAATCGGCTGGTATCCCTTGAAGGCGACCGAGGCCGGAACGGCGCTGATGCCCTGGCCGGAGATGGTCTACCAGTTCCATCGCGAAGGTTTCGATCTTCCTGCCGGCGCGACGCTGCTCGCCACCGGCCACCACTACGAGAACCAGGCCTTCCGCTACGGCGACAATGCCTGGGGCATCCAGTTCCACGGCGAGCTGACGCTCGCCATGATGCATCGCTGGGTCGTGCGCGGGGCGCACCGCTTCGAGCTGCCCGGCGCTCAGGCCGGCCGCGCCCATCTCGACGGCCGCCTGCTGCACGATGCCGCCCTACGCCTCTGGATGACGTCCTTCCTCGACCGCATCTTCCACGAGGATTGAGAGCAGTTCCGGGAAAATGCCGGCGGCCTTGCATCCCGTGCAAACCCGCCCGCATTAAACATGTTGCCGCGCCGCCCGGAACCCGGCCTTGCTGGCGGGGCCGGCAATGGCTACATGTCAGCACGAAACCCAATTGGAGACGTCAATGATAGCGGTCATCAACACCCTATTGTTCATCATCAGCATCGCATGGTTCCTGGTGATCGCCTCGGCGATCTTCTCCTGGCTCTATGCCTTCAACGTCATCAACGCGAACAATCAGGTGATCGCGACCATCGGCCGCTCGCTCTACCAGCTGACCGAACCGATCTACCGTCCGATCCGCCGCGTCCTGCCGAACTTCGGCGGCGTCGACCTCTCCCCGCTCGTCGTGCTCGTCATCCTGTTCTTCCTGGAACAGGTGATCCGCTCCGTCGTGGCGCCGGCGCTTCTGGCCCCGTGATGGACGCGCTCCGGCGTCATGGCGGCCATGTCCGCCTGACGGTGCGGCTGACGCCGAACGGCGGGCGCGATGCGATCGACGGATGGGAGACCGGCGCCGACGACGAGAGCTACCTGAAGGCGCGGGTCAGCGATCCGCCGGACAAAGGCAGGGCGAACAAGGCGCTGGTCGCCCTCATCGCCAAGGCGGCGGGCGTTGCGAAATCCGCCGTGAGCCTCGTTTCCGGCGACACCCAGAGAAAGAAAATCCTCCGGATCGAGGGCGACCCGGAGGACATCGTTCTCAGGCTGGAGAAGGCCGTACGGCGCTGACGCTTATTTCTTGTCGGCCTTGTAGCGCTCGATCGCCTCGACGATCAGCTTCTTGGCGACGTTGACATCCTGCCAGCCGGCGATCTTCACCCACTTGCCGGGCTCCAGATCCTTGTAGTGCTCGAAGAAGTGCTCGATCTGCTTCAGGGTGATTTCGGGCAGGTCCGTATAGTTCTCGACCTTGTCGTAGCGGCGCGTCAGCTTCTGCACAGGCACGGCGAGGATCTTCTCGTCCTTGCCGCCATCGTCTTCCATGACCATGACGCCGATCGGGCGCACATTGATGACGCAGCCCGGAACGAGCGGGCGGGTGTTGGCGATCAGCACGTCGATCGGGTCGCCGTCTTCCGAGAGCGTGTGCGGAACGAAGCCGTAGTTGCCGGGATAGGTCATCGGCGTATAGAGGAAGCGGTCGACGACCAGCGCGCCGGCTTCCTTGTCCATCTCGTACTTGATCGGGTGGCCGCCGACCGGCACCTCGACAATGACGTTCACATCGTCCGGCGGGTTCTTGCCAACGGAAATCGCATCAATACGCATGAGTATCCCTCAGGTGGAAACGGAGTGATTTGCGGGCTTCCTAATGCGAATCCCGCTGCAGCGCAACATGACTTTCGCCGAAGCCGAATAGAGCGCTATCCTGTGCCGTCTCCCAGAAGACCGGAGAATGCCCATGTGCCCGACGCCCATGTTTCTTGCCATCGCGCTCGCCGCTTCCATGATCTCCATGGCGCATGCCAACGAAAGCGCCTACACGGAACGCAACCTCGATGCCTGCGAGACGCTTGCGAAAACGGACGAAGGCCCGAGCGTCACCCTCAAATGCGCCGGTTACGCGGATCTTGCCGTCTATTTCAAGGAAAGCGATCTGCGGCAAAGCCAGACCTACGGCCCGATCAGCAAGGTCTGGCTCGACGAGGCCTTCGAGAGCTTCGGACCGTTCAACCACACCGGCGCGACGATCGAATGGCGGCTGGGCGAGGCCGGCAAGCCCTTCGCGACCATCGTCCGCTGGTTCCCGTCCGATCCGGAAACGACGAGCGACACCGACACGCGATACGGCGAGGTCCTCGTCGTCTCGACGGTGGCGACGGCGGAAAATCCGGAAAGCTGCGTCGTCGGCTATGTCGATGCGCTGGAGAACAAGGACGCCAACACGCTGGCCCGCAAGGTCGCGGACGAAGAAGCGCCCGGTTTCATCTGCGGAAAGTCCGAACCGCAATGGCACGGCGCACGGGGGAAACTGGCGGGAGAGCCGATGCGCTATCTGCCGGAGAAAGCCGAATAGGCGTCAGGGCCAGACGAAGCCGATCTTCTTCAGCTCCTTCTCCCCGAAGCTCTCCATGCCTTCGGCGATGTCGCGCCCGCCGGCGGAGCGGAAGAAGCGGTCGGCATGTTCGCTGTCTTCCAGGCACCAGACGATCAGCCCGTTGCAGCCGAGCGACTTCAAGAGCCGCCGCGCCTCGCCGAAGAGCAGCCGGCCGAGGCCGATGCCCTGGTATTCGGGGCGCAGGTAGAGTTCGTAGACCTCGCCTTCCTGCGGCAGCGCGCGGGCGCGGTTGAGGCCGAGCGTGGCATAACCCGCCACCGTGCCGGCGACATCCAGCACCAGAAGCGTGGCGGGACCGCGCGTCGCCTTGCGCCACCAGGTCTCGTCCCGCCGGTCGACCATCTGGTTGAGCGGCTTGTGCGGAATGAGGCCTCCATAGGCCTGCAGCCACGATACCCGATGCGTCTCGGATATCGCACGGGCGTCCTGCGGCTCGGCACGCCGCACATCGATCGACAGTGTTTTCATAACACGACTCATATTCCGGCACCGATTCCACCGGAATCCCATGAGGGGCGAAGGCTTCGTTTGCCCACAGGCGAGTTCCGGGTGGCACCCGCGAAAAGTTAACGCTTTTTTAACAAACGTCACAAGCCGTAAAACGATGGCACACACATGAAAAACCCCGGCACGAGGCCGGGGTGCGAATTTGTCCCGTTTCGGGAACGCCTGCTTATGCGGCGCCGGCGGCCCGCTGCTTTTCGAATCGCTTGCGCTCGTTCGGGTCGAGATAGAGCTTGCGCAGGCGGATCGACTTCGGCGTCACCTCGACGAGCTCGTCGTCCTGGATCCAGGAGAGCGCGCGCTCCAGCGTGAACTTGATCGGCGGGGTGAGCTTGACGGCCTCGTCCTTGCCGGCGGCGCGGATGTTGGTCAGCTTCTTGCCCTTCAGCACATTGACGTCGAGGTCGTTGTCGCGCGAGTGGATGCCGATGATCATGCCCTCGTAGACCTTCTCGCCCGGCTCGATGATCATCGGGCCGCGGTCTTCCAGGTTGAAGAGCGCATAGGCGACGGCCTCGCCCGACTCGTTGGAGAGGAGGACGCCGTTGACCCGCCCGCCGATCTCGCCCTTGTAGGGCTGGTAGTCGTGGAACAGGCGGTTCATGATCGCCGTGCCGCGCGTGTCCGTCAGAAGCTCCGACTGGTAGCCGATGAGGCCGCGGGTCGGGGCGAAGAAGACGAGGCGGACGCGGTTGCCGCCCGAGGGGCGCAGCTCGACCATCTCGGCCTTGCGCTCGGACATCTTCTGCACGACGACGCCGGAATGCTCCTCGTCGACGTCGATGACGACCTCCTCGATCGGCTCCAGGAGCTGGCTGCTCTCGTCCTTGTGCATGACGACGCGCGGGCGCGAGACGGCAAGCTCGAAACCCTCGCGGCGCATGGTCTCGATGAGGACGGCGAGCTGGAGTTCGCCGCGGCCGGACACGTAGAACGAGTCCTTGTCTTCGGCTTCCTCGATCTTCAGCGCCACGTTGCCCTCGGCCTCCTTGAACAGGCGGTCGCGGATGACGCGGCTCGTGACCTTGTCGCCCTCGGTGCCGGCGAGCGGCGAATCGTTGACGATGAAGGACATGGTGACGGTCGGCGGGTCGATCGGCTGGGCCTTCAGCGCCTCGGTGACGGAGGGATCGCAGAACGTGTCGGCGACCGTGCCCTTGGTCAGGCCCGCGATGGCGACGATATCGCCGGCATGGGCTTCCTCGATCGCCGTGCGCTCGATGCCGCGGAAGGCGAGGATCTTGGAGATGCGGCCCGTCTCGATCAGCTTGCCGTCCTGGCCGAGGACCTTGACGGCCTGGTTCGGCTTGACGGAGCCGGAGTGGATGCGGCCGGTGATGATGCGGCCGAGGAAGGGGTTGGCCTCGAGGATCGTGCCGATCATGCGGAACGGGCCTTCGGCGACCGTCGGTTCCGGAACGTGCTTCAGGACGAGGTCGAGCAGCGGCGCCATGCCTTCGTCCTGCGGGCCTTCCGGGTTGACGTTCATCCAGCCGTTGCGGCCCGAGCCGTAGAGGATCGGGAAGTCGAGCTGCTCGTCGGTGGCGTCGAGCGCGGCGAAGAGGTCGAACACCTCGTTCAGCACTTCCTCGTGGCGGCCGTCCGGGCGGTCGATCTTGTTGATGGCGACGATGGGCTTGAGGCCGACCTTGAGGGCCTTGCCGACGACGAACTTGGTCTGCGGCATCGGGCCTTCGGAGGAGTCTACGAGGACGATCGCGCCGTCCACCATCGAGAGGATGCGCTCCACCTCGCCGCCGAAGTCGGCGTGGCCGGGCGTGTCGACGATGTTGATGCGGTGGCCCCTCCACTCGACCGAGGTGGCCTTGGCGAGAATGGTGATGCCGCGTTCCTTTTCCAGGTCGTTGGAGTCCATCACGCGTTCGGCGACGCGCTGGTTTTCGCGGAACGAGCCGGACTGCTTCAGAAGCTCGTCGACGAGCGTGGTCTTGCCATGGTCGACGTGCGCGATGATCGCGATATTGCGGATAGACATGAGTAGGGTCTCTGAGGTTCGGGGCGCGCGCAAACGAGGGCGCCGTCTTCAATGGCCGGGCTCTTACATGTTTTTCCGCAAATGCGAAAGGGGCGGGGCGCAACTCTGTTGGCTCACGACGGGCGCACCGGCGGCAGCGTGATGCGCCAGAGTTCCCGGTCCTCGCGGTCCATCAGCCGCACCGTCATCTCCTCGCTCGCGCCGTGGATGTCGACGAGGCCGAAGAATTGCAGGCCCGCCGAGGGCGGCAGGTTGCTGTCGACGCCCCCTTTCGAGGACTTGATGAAGCGCACTTCCGACCCGAAGGTCATGTCGAGCGGCTTCGGCCCGTAGGTGCCCGAATGCAGCGGGCCGGAGACGAATTCCCAGAACGGTTCGAAGTCCTGGAACTTCGCGCGCGACGGGTCGTAGTGGTGGGCGGCCGTGTAGTGCACGTCCGCCGTCAGCCAGACGACGTTGTGGACCGCATTGTCGCGCATGAAGGAAAGGAGGTCGGCGATCTCGCGCTCGCGCGCCGCCGGCGGGCCGTTGAGACCGTCCGCCACGCCCTCGTAGCCGAGGCTTTGGGCATGATCGTCCCAGATGACGAGCCCGAGCGGCATGTCGCAGGCGATGACCTTCCAGGTGGCGCGCGAGGTGGCAAGCTCGCGCCGCAGCCAGTCCGCCTGCCGCCAGCCGAACAGACCGTTCTGCGTGCTGCCCCGGTTCGGGCTACGGTAGGAGCGCAGGTCGACGAAGAACACGTCGAGCAGCGGCCCGTAGGCGATCTTGCGGAAGATGCGGCCGGGCTCGGTGGCGAAATAGCGGATGGGCGTCATCTCGTGGAAGGCGCGCCGGGCGCGCGCCTCGTAGACGCCGATATCCTTCTCCAGATAGCGCCGGTCGCCGGAAAGATCGCTCGACTCCGACCAGTTGTTCAGCACCTCGTGGTCGTCCCACTGGAAGAAGGTCGGGCACGCCCTGTTGAACGCCAGCAGATGCTCGTCGAGAAGATTGTACTTCCACTGGCCGCGGAATTCGGCGAGCGTGCGGGCCACGTCGCGCTTCTCGTCGGTGACGATGCGGTTCTTCCACACGCCGCCGTCGCGCAGCGGGATCTCGTCCGGGATCGGCCCGTCGGCATAGACCGTGTCGCCCGAATGGATGAAGAAATCCGGCTCGTGGCGCAGCATGGTCGAATAGGTCTTCATGCCGACATCGTCGATGCCCCAGCCCTGACCCGCCGTATCGCCCGACCAGACGAACCGAACGGATCGCTTGCGCATCGGCGCGGTGCGGAAGCGCCCGACGACCGGCTCCGAGACGAGATGGCTGGAATAGGGGTCGCTCGCCGTGAAGCGGTAGAAGATATCCTGGTCCGGCAACAGGCCGGAGAGCATCGCCTTGACCGTGTTGTCGGAGGCGACGGTCGCCTTCTGCAGCGGCAGGCGCGCCGCGTTCAGGAAGCTGTCCGTGGTCGAGTATTCGAGCATCACCTCCGCCGGCCGGTCGGTGCGCGCCCAGACCATGCCGGAGGCGCAATCGACATCGCCGGACTGCACCCCGTGCGAGAAGGCCGGGCTGCCATGGCGCCTTGCATAGTAGGGAAGCGCCAGCGCGGAGGAGGCCGCAAGCGCACCGGCCCCTGCGGTCACAAGGAACGAGCGCCGCGTCAGCGCCTCGGGAACAATCGCCATGCCACCTCCGGCCAAGCCCGCGAATCGACGGGCAGACCATGAGTCCCGGGCGTGTCACTCCGGTAACGGGACGATGACGTTTCACCGAAAGTTCGGTGACGGTATTATGACGGAGTGCGTGTCTGGTGCGTGCCCGCACGCCCATCCCCTAACCCGCCTCCCTCTTCCTCCGTCATGGTCGAGCTTGACCCGACCAAGAGGTCGGCGGGGAGGCACGGTCGCGGCAAGAGCTCATAAGAACAAGAGCGCGATCAAGAGCGAAGGCGAGGGCAGCAAGCCTCAAGCCGCCAACCCCTTCTTTTCCAGCATCGCCTCCGGACTCGGCAGCTTGCCGCGGAACGCCTTGTAAGCGTCTTCGGGGTCCACGGAACCGCCGACCGCGTAGATATAGGTCTTCAGCCGCGCGGCCATCGCCGGATTGAAGGCATCGCCCGTCTCCGTGAAGGCGGCGAAGGCGTCGGCATCCAGCACTTCCGACCACATGTAGGAGTAGTAGCCGGCCGAATAGCCGTCGCCGGAGAAGACATGCTGGAAGTGCGGCGTCGCGTGGCGCATGACGATCGATTTCGGCATGCCGATCTTCTCCAGCACCTCCGCCTGCACCGCCATCGGGTCCTCGACCGGCCCGCGCGTATGGAAAGCCATGTCGACCAGCGCGGAGGCGGTGAATTCCACAGTCGCAAAGCCGGAATTGAAGGTGCGGGCGGCAAGCACCTTGTCGAGCAGCGCCCCTGGCATCGCCTCCCCGGTCCGGTAGTGCACCGCGTAGCGGGTCAGGACCTCCGGCACCGTCAGCCAGTGCTCGAAGAGCTGGGACGGCAGCTCGACGAAGTCGCGCGCCACGCCCGTGCCCGAGACCGACGGATAGGTCACGTCGGAGAGCATGCCGTGCAGCGCATGGCCGAATTCGTGGAAAAGCGTGCGCGCATCATCGAGCGAAAGCAGCGCCGGCTTGCCCTCGGCGGGTTTCGCAAAATTGCAGACGTTGTAGATGATCGGCAGCTCGCCGACCGCGCCGTTCTTCAGCGGCAGGCGGTGCTGACTCTGGTAGGAGCTCATCCAGGCGCCCGAGCGCTTGGAGGACCGTGCGAAATAGTCGCCGAGGAACATGGCGACCAGCCTGTCCTCCCGGTCGCGGATCTCGAAGACCCGGACATCCGGGTGATAGACCGGCACGCCCTTTTTTTCGATCGCCCGGATGCCGAAGAGCCGTTCGGCGACGTCGAAGCAGGCGTCGATGATCTTTTCCAGTTGGAGGTAGGGCTTCAGCTCCGCCTCGGAGAAGTTGAACTTCCTCGCCCGCAGCTTTTCCGCATAGTAGCGCCAGTCCCAGGGCATGACCTCGTGGTTGCGCCCCTCCTCCGCGACGAGCGCGGCAAGCTCCTCTTCCTCCTCGCGCGCCCGCGCCACGGCCTTTTCCCAGACCTCCATCAGCAGGCCGTTCACCGCCTCCGGCGTCTTGGCCATGGTGTTGTCGAGCTTCAGCGCGGCGAAGTTCGCGTAGCCGAGCAGGCTCGCCTTCTCCGCGCGCAGCGCCAGCGTCTCCTTCACGATGCCGCGGTTGTCCGTCTCGCCCCCGTTCGCCCCGCGCGCCACCCAGGCTCGAAAGGCCTGTTCCCGCAGGTCCCGGCGCGCCGAGAAGGTCAGGAACGGCTCGATGATCGAGCGCGACAGCGTGACGGCGTAGCGTCCCTCATGGCCGCGTTCGCGTGCCGCCGCCGCCATGGCGTCCTTCAGGAAGTCCGGCAGGCCGTCGAGCGCCTCGCCCTCATCGAGGTAGAGAACCCAGTTCTTCTCGTCGGCGAGCACGTTCTGGCCGAACTTCGCGCCGAGCCCGGCCAGCGTCTCGTTGATCGCCGCGAGCCGGTCCTGCTGCGGCTTTTCGAGCTTGGCGCCCGACTTGACGAAACCCTTCCAGTGCCGCTCCAGCACCCGCGTCTGCTCCAGCGAGAGGTCCAGCGCCTCCCGGCCTTCCCATAGCGCGTCTATGCGCTTGAAGAGCGCGGCGTTCGTACCGATCTTCGAATAGTGCCGCGACATTTTCGGCGCGATCTCACGCTCGAGCGCCTGGATCGTATCGTTGGTGTTTGCGCCCGCCCGGCTCCAGAAGAGCGCCGAGACGCGGGACAGCGCGTCACCGGCGATTTCCAGCGCGACGATCGTATTGTCGAAGCTCGGCGCTTCCGGGTTGTTCGCGATCGCGTCGATTTCGGCTTCGTGTGCCGCCAGGGCCGCATCGAAGCCTGCCGCAAAGGCCTCGTCCCTGACGAGATCGAAACGCGGCAGGCCGTTGAGGCCGCTCCACTCGACGAGGGCTGGATCGATGCGCGTTTCGGTCATGGGGCTTCATCCTTTCTGGCAAATCATCGTGCGGCGAATATAGGAACGGACGGGGACCTTGGTACAGGGCACCCCTCACAAATTAAGGGAACCGCGCGCAGCCTGCCGCATTAGAGGGCAGAGCGGCCACCTGCCTCTTGACGCGGAAGGGAACTTCGGTGAAAACACCGCTTATCCGCGGCCTTGGACATCGGTAGCCGCGGTGAACTTAGGTGCCGGGCCCCTCTGGCGAGAGTTTTACGGCGCTCTCGTGATGTCGGTACCGCCAGCAATAGAGCCGGCGGATTCAAAAGCACATGAAAATCCTGACCATGCCTGACCCGCATGCCCGCCACGGTATGCGCACTGTCATTTCCCGCAACACAGCGGCCTCTTTCATGGAGGCGCTGTCATGATCGGCAACGGCGAAGGGAAATCCACCCTCTCCTACCTCAGGTGGGCATTCATCTTCACCGCCGTCGGCCTCGCGCTCGGCGCCTGGCTCGGCTGGCAGACGACCGGAACGCTTTCCGGCATGGCGACCGTCTTCTTTATCTGCGCCGTTCTCGCGGTGCTGGAGATCTCGCTGTCCTTCGACAACGCCATCGTCAACGCCAACAAGCTCAAGGACATGACGCCGGTCTGGCAGCACCGGTTCCTGACCTGGGGCATCATCATCGCCGTCTTCGGCATGCGCATCGTCTTCCCGCTCCTGATCGTCGTCATCGCGGCGCGGATCGGGCCGATCGAGGCGATCATCCTCGCGGCGCGCGAGCCGCAGGAATACGCCCGCATCATGCACGAGGCGCACCTGCCGATCGCCGCCTTCGGCGGCACCTTCCTGATGATGGTCGGCCTCACCTACTTCTTCAACCACGAGAAGGACGTGCACTGGATCGGCTTCATCGAGAAGCACATGGCCCGCTCGGCGACCGTCAAGGGCATCGAGATCGCCTTCGTGCTGGTCCTTATCCTCGTCTTCTCGAACCTGCTCGAGGGCGAGGAAGCCAACACCTTCGTCTTCTCCGCCATCTACGGCCTCCTGACCTTCCTTGCAGTGGAAGTCGTCGGCGGCCTGCTGGACGCCTCGCAGAAGGCGATGTCGGAAGCGGCCAAGGGCGGCCTCGGCGCGTTCATCTATCTCGAAGTGCTCGACGCCAGCTTCTCCTTCGACGGCGTCATCGGCGCCTTCGCGCTGACACAGAACCTCTTCATCATCGCGATCGGCCTCGGCATCGGCGCCATGTACGTGCGCTCGATGACGATCATGCTCGTCGACAAGGGGACGCTCGCCGAATACCGCTACCTGGAGCACGGCGCGTTCTATGCGATCCTGATCCTCTCGGTCGTCATGTACTGCCAGACGCTGGTGCACATTCCGGAGGTCATCACCGGCCTCGGCGGCGCGACGCTGATCGGCATCTCCCTCTGGTCGTCGATCCGCTACAACAAGCGCGAACGCGAATTGGAGCATCATCACGGCGGCTCGCACGGAACCGACCGCGTCGCGGCCCAGCTCGGCGAGAACGCCTGAGGCCCCGGCCGGCCGTTCCGACGGCCGGCTTTCCCGGGCCGAGCCGAAATACAGAAGGCCCGCTGGTCTTGCGACCAGCGGGCCTTTTCATCAGGGGAATTCGCTGCCCCGCGTCAGACGCGCGGGAAATCGGCGGGGTTGATGCCGAGGGTCTTCAGGTCGCGATCCTTCGGGCGGCGGTGCCCTTCGACAGCCGCGGCGGCTGCGTTGGCAGCGCTCAGTACGGCGAAGGCCCGGCCGAAGAAGCCCTGGGCGAAGGAATTGCGGAGGGTGGTCATTGGATTGCTCGCTTTCTGTTTTAGCTTACGAGCAGAAGATGAGGCCTCGCCCCCCGAAGTACAAGCGACGGAATCTCAGGCCAGCCATGCAAGGCGTGCAGGCCGGAAAAGGATTTCCGGCCTGCATTTCTTTCAACCGTCAAGAACGGCCTCAGTCCTCGTTCGCCGCGAACTGCGAGAGGACTTCGCCGCGGCCGCGCGCCCTGAGGATGAGCGGCACGATCACGGCGAGCGCAGCCAGCACGAAGAGCACGGCGGCGATCGGCGACATGAAGAGTGCCGTCACGTCGCCCTGGCTGATCGCCAGGGCCCGGCGCAGCTGCTGCTCGGCCATCGGCCCGAGGATGAGGCCGACGACGACCGGCGCGATCGGATAGCCGAAAACGCGCATCGCAAAGCCGAGCAGGCCGAAGACGAGCAGCATGCCGAGCTCGAAGACCGACGGATTGGCGCCGATCGTGCCGAGCGTGGCGAACAGGAGGATGCCGGCGTAGAGCCAGGGCTTGGGGATCGTCAGCAGCTTCACCCAGAGGCCGATCAGCGGCAGGTTCAGCACCAGCAGCATGAAGTTGGCGATGAGCAGGCTCGCGATGAGGCCCCAGACGAGCTGCGGATTGGTCGCGAACAGGAGAGGCCCCGGCTGCAGGCCGTATTGCTGGAAGCCGGCGAGCATGATCGCCGCCGTCGCCGTCGTCGGCAGGCCGAGCGAGAGCAGCGGCACGAGCGTGCCGGCGGCCGAGGCGTTGTTCGCCGCTTCCGGCCCCGCCACGCCCTCGATCGCGCCCTTGCCGAACTCGTCGCCATGCTTGGAGAACTGCTTTTCGGTCGAGTAGGAAAGGAAGCTCGCAATATCCGCGCCGCCCGCCGGCATGGCACCGATCGGGAAGCCGATGAAGGTGCCGCGCAGCCACGGCTTCCACGAACGCGCCCAATCCTGGGCGCTCATCCAGACCGAGCCTTTCACCGCCTCCACCTTGTCGGGGATGCGGTCGCCCTGACAGGCGACGTAGAGCGTCTCGCCGATGGCGAACATGGCAACGGCGAGCGTCGTCACCTCGATGCCGTCGAGCAGGTCCGGAATGCCGAAGGACAGCCGCGCCTGCCCGGTCTGCTGGTCGATGCCGATGACGGCAAGGCCGAGGCCGACGAAGAGGGCGGTGAGGCCGCGCAGCGTCGAGTCGCCGAAGGCCGCGGACACGGTCACGAAGGCGAGCACCATCAGCGCGAAATATTCGCGCGGGCCGAAGGAGAGCGCGAACTTGACGACGAAGGGCGCGATGAAGGCAAGGCCGAGCGTGGCGATGAGGCCGGCGACGAAGGAGCCGATCGCCGCCGTGGCGAGCGCCGGCCCGCCGCGGCCGGCCCGCGCCATCTTGTTGCCTTCGAGGGCGGTGACGACCGAAGCGCTTTCGCCCGGCGTGTTGAGCAGGATCGAGGTCGTCGACCCGCCATACATGCCGCCGTAGTAGATGCCGGCGAACATGATGAGCGACCCGGCGGGGTCGAGCTTGTAGGTGACCGGCAGCAGGAGCGCCACGGTGAGCGCCGGGCCGATGCCGGGCAGCACGCCGACGGCCGTGCCGAGCGTCACGCCGATCAGCGCGTAGAGGAGGTTCATGGGCTGGGCGGCGACGGCAAGGCCCTGCAGCAGGAATTCGAATGTACCCATCGTCAGGTCCTCAGAAGAACAGGCGCTCGAGCGGCCCGGCGGGCAGCGAAAGCTGCAGCAAGCGGCCGAAGATGATGTAGACGGCGAAGCTGAGCGCGATGCCGACCGGCAGCGAGATCCAGAGCTTGCGCTTGCCGAAGCCGAAGGCGGTCAGCGCGAAGAGTGCGCCCGTCGCGATGGAGAAGCCCGCCGTTTTCAGGAGCAGCATCTGCGCGGCAAGGCCCGCCACGATGAAGATCACCGGCTTCGCCTCGATGGGTTCTCGTTCCGGAAAATCGCCGCGCCAGGCCTCGAAGCCGGTCCAGATGGCAAGCAACGCCAGGCCGACGGCCACCAGATGCGGCACGGTGGCCGGACCGATGCGGGAATAGTTGCTCATTTCCGCAAGGCGGCCGGCATCCCACCAGATCACGGCCGCGAGCACGAAGAGGACCGGTGCGATGATGAACGCCGCCCTGTCGGGGCGGCGCTTTTGCCTGGAGGACGGGACCTCGCTCATTTGACGAGCCCGATATCCTTGAGGATGCTTTCCGTCGCGGCGACATCCTTGTCGAGCTGCTCCTTGAAGGCATCGCCTGCGAGATAGGTGTTCTGCCAGCCCTTGGTCTTGAGGATCTCCTTCCAGGAGTCGGAGTTGACCGCCTTTTCGATGTCGGCGTTGATCGCGGCCACCTGCTCGGCCGAAAGGCCGGGAGCGGCAGCGACCATGCGCCAGTTTTCGACGACCACGTCGAGGCCGCCCTCCTTGATGGTCGGGGCGTCGATGCCGTCTATGCGCTCGGCGCTGGAGATCGCGATCAGGCGCAGCGTGCCGGCCTTCACCTGGGCCTCGAACTCGCCGTAACCGGAAATCCCGGCGGTCACCTGGTTGCCGAGGATCGCGGCGAGCGCCTCGCCGCCGCCGGCATAGGCGACGTAGTTGATCTTGGTCGGGTCGACGCCGGCAGCCTTGGCGATCAGGCCCGCCGTGATGTGGTCCGTGCCGCCGGCCGAGCCGCCGGCCCAGGAGACCGCGCCCGGATCAGCCTTCAGCGCCGTCACGAGGTCCTGCATGTTCTGGATCGGCGAGGCGGCCGGCACGACGATCGCCTCGTATTCGCCCGTCAGGCGCGCGATCGGCGTCACGTCCTTGAGCGTCACCGGCGACTGGTTGGTCAGGATCGCGCCGACCATGACGTAACCGCCGATGATGAGCGCATTCGGATTGCCGGAATTCTGGCTGGCGAACTGGGCAAGGCCGATCGTGCCGCCGGCACCCGGAACGTTCACCACCTGAACGCTGCCGGAAATGCCCTCATCCTGAAGAACCGTCTGGAGCGAGCGGGCCGTCTGGTCCCAGCCGCCGCCGGGGCCGGCCGGCGCGATGATCGAATAGTCTGCGGCAAGGGCCGGAAGCGCCATGGCGCCGGCAATGAGGGATGCCAGGAAGAAATGTTTCAAGAGTCTGTCCTCCGTCAGGCGCGGCTTGTCCGCGCATCGTTGCTCGTGGCGGGAGGATGGAGCGGCCTTCGGCGGCACGAACGGCTGTTCGCCGGCGCAGATGGGGCAGACGTCTCCTCCCGGTCTTCCGTCCGCCTCCACGGACGATAAGAGCCCTAAGCCAGCACAAGAAGCTGACATCTACCTGACATGGTAACGCACGGACCGGCGTTGTCGAGCGGCAAGACGCCTATTGCGTGCGCAGGACCTCGTTCCAGCGGGCGATCAGCCGGGCGCGCTTGACCTGGTCGAGATAGACCATCAGCCCGGGGCTCACCGGCACGGGCTTCAGCTGCGCGCCGAGCAGCGCGCTCATCGTGCGCGCCGTGTTCGAGCCGGAGACCTCGGGGCTGACGGCCGCGATCTGCAGTTCGCGCGACAGGATCTCCTGGCCTTCCTTCGACATGAAGAAGGCGAGGTAGCGCCGGCCGAGCTCCGGCGAGGCCGCGGCCTGCGGCACGAGGCCGATGCGCGACATGACGACGGTATAGTCCTTCGGCAACACGATGCCGACGTCGGGATGGCGCGAGGCCCAGTCCGCCGCATAGGAGCCGAGGATGTTGTAACCCAGAACGAAGCGCCCGTCGGCGACGCGCTCCAGGATGGCCGAGCTCGTCGAATAGAGCTTGACGCCCGCCGCGCCCATCGCCTGGATCACCGTCCAGATGTCGCCGAACTGCTCCTGGTCGCGCGCCATGAACAGGAAGCCGACGCCGGAACGCTCGATGTCGTAGGTGCCGATGCGGCCGAACACCCTTTCGCCCTGCCGCTTGAGATAGGCCACGAACTCGGCGCGCGAGGCCGGCGGCCTCTCGCCCTTGAAGCTCGGCTTGTGGTAGACGAAGACGGCCGGCTCGAAGGTCAGCGCATAGGCCGTGTTGCGCCAGTTGGCCCATTGCGGCCAGCGCTCGCTCATCGGCAGGTCGCTGCGCTGGGCATAGCCGTCGTTGCTGAGCTTCACCTGCAGGTCCATCGCCGAGGAGAAGGCGAAGTCGGCGGTCTCCTGCCCGGCATCCGTCTCGCGTACGATGCGGTCGTGCACCTCGCCCGTCAGCATCTCGTCGTAACGCACCGCAACGTCCGGATTGGCCTCCTGGAAACCCTCGATCATCGGCCGGGCGAGCGGTTCGTCGAGCGAGGAATAGACGACCAGCACCGGCGCGTCCGCATTGCCGTCGCGGGCCGGAAAGAAGGTCGGCTCGGCAAGGGCGGAAGGCGGCGCTGCAAGCAGCGCGAGAAGAGTGAGGACAAGGCGCATGCCGCGACCTTGCCAAAGCGCGGAGCCGTTCACAAGTGCGCCGCCCGCCGCTAAGCTTCGTCAAGGAGGACGGAACGACGTGCGCATCCTACTGGTCGAGGACAACGAAGCCCTGGCGGACGGCCTGTCCGCCATCCTCAAGGGCACGGGCCATGCGGTGGACGTGGTGCGTGACGGCACCTCCGCCGATGCCGCGATCGCGTCGGAAAACTTCGACCTCGTCATCCTCGACCTGACCCTGCCCGAGATGGACGGTCTCGACGTGCTGCGCGCCATGCGCGCCCGCAGCAGCAAGGCCGCGGTCCTGATCCTGACGGCCCGGGGCGCGCCGGAGGAGCGGGTGCGCGGCCTCGATCTCGGCGCCGACGACTACATGATAAAACCCTTCGACATTTCCGAGTTCGAGGCGCGCGTGCGCATGCTGCTGCGCCGGCAGGCGGGCCTGCGTTCTTCGGCCATCACCTTCGGCGGCGTCGCGCTCGACCTCAATTCGCGCACCTTCTCCGCCGAGGGCGCGCCGCTCGACATCCCGGCCCGCGAGCTCGGCCTATTGGAAATCCTCTTCATGCGCGCGGGCAAAGTGGTCGCCAAGGAGGCGATCATGCAGTCGCTCGCCGCCTTCGACGACGATCTTTCCGCCAACGCCATCGAGCAATATGTGAGCCGGCTCAGGAAGCGGCTGGCGCCGCACGGCCTTACCGTGCGCACCGCCCGCGGCATCGGCTACTATCTCGACAAGGCGAGCGCCGCTTGACCCTCTTTCCGACCTCCTCGCTCCGCCGGCGCCTCCTCCTCTGGCTGCTCGTCTCGACGGCGGTGATCGGCGTCGTCGCCCTCCTCGACACCTACAACGAGGCGGTGAAGACGGCGAACAACGTTTCCGACCGCGTGCTCGCCGGCTCCGCGCTCGCCATCGCCGAGCGCGTCGTGGTGACGGAAAACGGCGCCCTCGAGGTCGATATCCCCTATGTCGCCCTCGAAATGCTGACATCCGCCGCGCAGGACCGGGTCTTCTACCGCGTCGACGGGCCGCCCGGCGCGTTCATCACCGGCTACCAGACCCTGCCGACCATTGCCGACATGGCCGGCCGGCCGATCGGCTTTGCGGACGCGGTCTTCCGCGGCGAGCCGATCCGCATCGCCGTGCTGCAGCGCTCCGCCTCCACCGGCATCAATTCGGTGCCCTTCGCCGTGACGGTGGCCGAGACCACCATCGCCCGCCGCCAGCTGACGCAGACGATCCTGCTGCGCTCGGCGCTCCGTCTTGCGATGATGATCGCCGGCGCCGCCATCATCGTCTGGATCGCCGTCACGGTCTCGCTCCGCCCGCTCTATCGCCTGAGCGACGCCATCGCAGAGCGCAGCCCGAACGATCTCCACCCCATAGAGCAGCGCGTGCCGAGCGAGGTGCAGGGCCTCGTCGACACGGTCAATTCCTTCATGGTGCGCCTGCAATCGGCGCTCGATGCGCTGCGCCATTTTTCCGGCAATGCCAGCCATCAGCTGCGCACGCCGCTTGCCATCATCCGCACGCAGCTCGCGCTCGCCGGCCGGGCCGGCACGCTGGAGGAGGCGCAGGAGGCCGCCCGCAAGGGCGACGCCGCCGTCGCCCATGCCGAGCGCATCCTCGCCCAGCTGCTGCTCATGGCGAAGATCGACGCCGCCGGCTCCAGCGAGCCGCAGAAACCCGCCCCGATCGACATCGCGGCGCTCGCCCAGCAGTTCACCGCGGACCGCGTTCCCGCCGCCGCGGACGCCGGCATCGATCTCGGCTACGAGGGCGAGGGTCCGGCGCTCGCCCGTGCCGAACCGCTGCTCTTCGGCGAACTGTTGCGCAACCTCGTGGAAAATGCCCTTGCCTATGCCGGCCGGGGCGCGGAGGTGACGGTCAGCGCGCGCGATGCGGTGGACGCCGTGCTGCTCACCGTCGAGGACAACGGCCCCGGCATTCCGCCCGACCGGCGCGACCTCGTGCGACAGCGCTTTTCGCGCGGCGAGCATCGCGACGCGCCCGGCATGGGCCTCGGCCTGCCCATCGTCGAGGAGATCGCCGCCCTGTTCGACGCGACGATGACGCTGGAGAGCGGGGCGGGCGGGCGGGGTCTGCGCGTGACGATCCGCTTTCCTGCGGTCGAAGCCTCGGCTACGTGATCACCGGAAACGCAGGGAAGTGCCGCCGGTCTGGGCTAGGGCCGGCGCCAGCCGAGGAGCCCGGGCGCGGCGTGCCAGACGGCCTGCGCGGCAAAGCCCATGAAGAGGAGGCCCGACAGGCGCACGATCTTGAGCTCATGCCGGCGGTAGAAGCGGCGCACCATGCCTGCGCCGATGATGGCGATCAGGATGACATCCGCAAGGAGGAAGCCGAAGAAGGAGACGCCGAGAAGCGTCGGCAGCGCCTCGAAGTCCAGCGCATTCGAGGAGCTCGCCAGGAGCGCGGTGAAGGTCGCGAGCGCCACCGGATAGCCCTTGGGGTTGGTGAGGCCGAAGATCAGCCCGCGGCGCAGCGGCCGCTCGACCGTCATCACCGCCCCGCCGTCCGCGCGCGGTTTCGCCCTCAGCGCCGACCAGCCGATCCAGGCGAGATAGAAACCGCAGAGAAGGCCGAGCACGTCGAAGACCATGGTGCCGATGGTCCTCGCGCCGACGATCGCGACGAGCGCCAGCGCCGACCAGAGCAGGTCGCCGGCAAGATGCCCGCCCATGAACAGCGCGCCGGCCTTGCGCCCCTGCCCGGCGCCGATGCCGAGCAGGGCGAGGAACGCCGGGCCGGGGATGAGCACATAGAGAAGGGCGGCCATGAAAGCGCCGAACAGCATGGAGGCAGTCATCGGAAATCCCCGCGGAACTCTGGGCATTCCAGCGCCTGCGCCGGCACGCGTCAAGGTGGCGCCGGGGAGAATTTTGTCAATTCGCAAGGCAGTCATGCATTACGGCGGTAGCTTGGCGGTTGTCCATTCCGGCCGCACATAGTAAGCTAAGCTTATAATAAGCCCAGAAAGAGATCATGTCCCTTCGTCCCGATCCCGATGCCCTCGGTTTCGTCCTTATCGACGTTGCCCGCATGCTGCGCAGCGCCTTCGAGCGCCGCATCGCCACCGCCGGCCTCGGCCTCACGCCGGGCGAGGCCCGCACCCTCGTGCGCGTCGCCACGCTGGAAGGCAGCCGCCAGCTCGAGATCGCCCAGCGCATGGGCATCGAGCCGATGACGCTCTCCACCTATCTGGACCGCCTGCAGAGCCTCGGCTTCATCGAGCGCCGGCCGGACCCGGCCGACCGCCGCGCCAAGCTGATCTTCACCACACCGGCCGCCGAAGACCTCATCACGAACATTCGCATCGAGCAGATCCAGCTGATGCGAGAGGTGACGAGCGGCATTGGCGAGGCGGACCTGGAGCTGATGCGCGACCGGCTGAAGCGGCTGCGCGCCAACCTTTGCGCCATCGAGGAGGACGGTTCCGCGCTGGCGCTCGTCAAGGAGGCGGGGCAATGACCCGGCCGCGGATGAGCGAGCGCCGCACGAGCATCATCAGCGCCTTCCTCGTCGCGCTCGGCCCGATCTCCATGGCGCTCTACACGCCGGCCATGCCCGAGCTGGTGCATGCCTTCTCCTCCACGGAATCGGCGATCAAGCTGACGCTCTCGCTCTACTTTGCCGGCTTCGCGCTGTCCCAGCTCGTTTCCGGCACCATGTCGGACGTGCTCGGGCGGCGCAAGACGACGCTCGTCTTCATGATCATATACCTCGCCGGCAGCCTGATGGCGGCCTTCGCGCCCACAGCCGGCGTGCTGCTGGCAGGCCGCCTCGTGCAGGGCATCGGCGCCTCCGTCGGCATGACGGTCTCGCGCGCCATCGTGCGCGACCAGTTCACCGGCACCGAGGCCGCCCGCATCATGAACATGGTGGGCATGATGCTCGCCATCGGCCCGGCCGTCTCGCCGACGCTCGGCGGCTTCGCGCTCGGCCTTTTCGGCTGGCAGTCAATCTTCTTCCTGATGGTCGGCTTCGCGCTCACCGCCTGCGGCGCGGTCTATTTCTATATGGCCGAGACGACCACGCCCGACCCGGCCAAGGGCCATATCCGTCCGATCCTGCGCGGCTATCGCGAGCTGGCGGCGAGCAGCCGCTTCATCTCCGCCACGCTGGTCATGGCGGGCGCGGTCGGCGCACTCTACGGACAGGCGACCATGCTGCCCTTCGTGCTGATCGACAGGGTCGGCATGACGCCCACGCAGTTCGGCGTCGGCATGCTCATGCAGTCGGGCTTCTTCTTCGCCGGCACGGTCGCCATGCGGCTGCTGATGCGGACCTTCGCGCCAGCCCGTCTCGTCCTTCCCGGCCTCGGCTTCATCGGCGTCGCCAGCATCCTGATCGCACTGACCTCGCACCTGATGCAGCCGACCTTCCTCAGCGTCATGGGCCCGGTCGGCATCTATGCCTTCGGCATCGCCTTCGTCATGCCCTACATGATGACCGCCGCCATGGAGCCCTTCCCGCATATCGCCGGCTCGGCATCGGCCGCCATGGGCTTCATCCAGATGGGCGCGGGCTTCCTCGCCGGCCTCATCGCCGCTGCCATCGGCCTGCCTCTCTTCGCCTTCGGCACGATCATCCCCGCCATGGGCCTGATCGCCATCCTCTCCCACGCCTGGTATCGCGCGGTCTGCAGCCGCGACGCGCAGCTCGCGACGGAACCGGCGGAATGAAAAGGCCCGCCGCCGTCTCCGGCAGCAGGCCCTTTCATTTCAGATACGAACCGATCAGCCGCGCCGGTTGCGGGCGGCGAGCGTGCGCAGGCGCAGCGCGTTCAGCTTGATGAAGCCGGCGGCATCCTTCTGGTCGTAGGCACCCTGGTCGTCCTCGAAGGTGACGAGCTTGTCGGAATAGAGCGACTTCGCAGACTCGCGGCCGACGACCATGACATTGCCCTTGTAGAGCTTCAGCGTCACCTCGCCCTCGACATGCTCCTGGCTCCTGTCGATGAGGGCCTGCAGCATCTCGCGCTCCGGCGAGAACCAGAAGCCGTAGTAGATGAGCTCCGCATAGCGCGGCATCAGCTCGTCCTTCAGGTGCGCGGCGCCGCGGTCGAGCGTGATCGATTCGATGGCGCGGTGCGCGGCGAGCAGGATCGTGCCGCCGGGCGTCTCGTAGACGCCGCGCGACTTCATGCCGACGAAGCGGTTCTCCACGAGGTCGAGCCGGCCGATGCCGTTGTCGCGGCCGTAATTGTTGAGGGTGGCGAGCAGCGTCGCCGGCGTCATGCGCACGCCGTTGATCGAGACCGCGTCGCCGCGCTCGAAGCCCACCGTGATGACCGTCGCCTTGTCGGGCGCCGCTTCCGGCGAGATGGTGCGCATATGCACGTATTCCGGCGCTTCCACGGCCGGATCCTCCAGCACCTTGCCCTCGGAGGAGGAGTGCAGGAGGTTCGCGTCGACCGAGAACGGCGCTTCGCCCTTCTTGTCCTTGGCGACCGGAATCTGGTGCTGCTCGGCGAATTCGAGGAGCTGCGTGCGGCTCTTGAACGACCAGTCGCGCCACGGCGCGATGATCTTGATGTCCGGGTTCAGCGCATAGGCCGAAAGCTCGAAACGGACCTGGTCGTTGCCCTTGCCGGTCGCGCCGTGCGCGATGGCGTCGGCGCCGGTCTTGGCGGCGATCTCGATGAGGTGCTTGGAGATCAGCGGGCGGGCGATCGAGGTGCCGAGCAGGTAGACGCCCTCATAGACCGCATTCGCCCGGAACATCGGGAAGACGAAGTCGCGCACGAATTCCTCGCGCACGTCCTCGATGAAGATTTCCTTGATGCCCAGCATCTCGGCCTTCTTGCGCGCCGGCTCCAGCTCCTCGCCCTGGCCGAGGTCGGCCGTGAAGGTCACGACTTCCGCTCCGAGCTCGGTCTGGAGCCATTTCAGGATGATCGAGGTGTCGAGGCCGCCCGAATAGGCGAGCACGACTTTCTTCACGTCTTTATGTGATGCCATGATGATGAGGTCCGTTGCATGGAGGACCGCGGCAAACCCGCAAGGCCCGGTGTCGCGGCACTTTTAGCGAGATTGGCGCGTGACGCAAGGGCGAGACCGGAGGCTTGCCGGCGCAGACCGGATTTGACAGCGCCGAGCGGCAACCCATATTCGCTCAGTGGACCATTGAAGAGGTGATTCCATGACGAGCATCCGAGACATCATCAAGGAATCCAATGTCGCCGTCATCACCGGAGGCGCCTCGGGCATCGGCCTTGCCGCCGCCCGGCGCTTCGCCGAGGCCGGAATGTGCGTCGCCATCGCCGATCTCGATGTCGACAGGCTCGGCGAGGCCCGCGCCGAGCTCGAGGGCATCGCCGGCGAAGCCAATGTCATGGCCGTGGAAACGAACGTTGCGCACAGGCACGAGCTGGAAGCGCTGGAACGGGCGGTCCTCCAGCGTTTCGGGCGGGTGCATGTGCTGATGAACAATGCCGGCATCCAGCCCGACACCTCGATCTTCAGCGCCGAGGCGAACTGGGACCATATCCTTGCGGTCAACCTGATGGGCGTCATCCACGGCACGCAGACCTTCGGGCCCAACATGCTGGCCCACGGCGAGCCCGGCCTCATCATCAACACCGGCTCCAAGCAGGGCATCACCACGCCGCCCGGCAACCCGGCCTACAACGTCTCCAAGGCCGGCGTGAAGGTCTTCACCGAGGCGCTCCAGCACGAGCTGCGCAACACCGAGGGCGCGAAGGTCTCCGCCCACCTGCTGATCCCCGGCTTCGTCTTCACCGCGCTCACCAGGGGCGACCGCACGGAAAAGCCCGATGCCGCCTGGACGCCCGCCCAGACCGTCGAGTTCATGATGGAAAGCCTGGAGCGCGGCGACTTCTACATCCTCTGCCCGGACAACGAGGCTCCCCGCGCGCTCGACGAGCGCCGCATGGCCTGGGCGATCGGCGACATCATCGAGAACCGCCCGCCGCTCTCGCGCTGGCACAAGGATTATGCGGAAAAGTTCAGGGCCTTCGTCGAGCAGCCCTGACACGACCGCAGCGGGTATCGGGCAGGTCCCCGGCTCAAGGCCGGGATGCCGGCAGCGGGCGGGAAGCGTCGGCAGACACCGCCATGACAGCACATCATAGACTTTGATTGGTAATCTTGCGAAAGGCGGATTAGACATCTTCCATCTTCTCCGGCTTTTCGAGACATCGCCATGGATTTCCTGCCCACGCTCCCGACGCTTCTCGCCTTCACGGCCGCAAGCCTGCTGCTTGCCGCCACGCCCGGGCCGGACATGACGCTTTCGATCAGCCGGGCGCTCTCGCAGGGCCGCGGTCCGGCGCTTTTCGTGGTGGTCGGCACGAGTCTCGGCATTGTCGTGCACACGCTGCTCGTCGCCTTCGGCATCTCGGCGCTCATCACCGCCTCGCCGACCGCCTTCCTGGTCCTGAAGACGGGCGGCGCCGCCTACCTGCTCTGGCTCGCCGCCCAGGCGATCCGTTACGGCTCGAACTTCTCGGTCAAGACCGCGGCCGGCCCGCGCGGCACGGCGCTCGCGAACATCTCCACGGGCTTCTGGGTCAACCTCCTGAACCCGAAGGTCATCATCTTCTTCATGACCTTCCTGCCGCAGTTCATCTCGGCCGGCGACCCAGACGTCACCGGCAAGCTGATCTTCCTCGGCCTGTTCTTCATCGTCGTCGGCATGCCCGTAAACACGATTGTCATCCTGGCCGCAGACAAGCTCGCGGCCTGGCTGCAGCAGAACCCCAAGGTCCTGCGCGGCATCGACTACACTTTTGCCGGCGTGTTCTCCGTCTTCGCGATGAAGATCTTCTTCACGCAGGCGAAGTGACTACCCGATCAGGAGCGCGTCGTCGTCCAGCGTCTGGCCGCGCATCTTGCGGAACATGGCGATCAGGTCCTCGACCTCGAGGTTCTTGCGGTTGTCGCCGGCCACGTCCAGCACGATCTCGCCGCCGTGCAGCATCACGGTGCGGTGGCCGTAGTCGAGCGCCTGGCGCATCGAATGCGTCACCATCAGCGTCGTCAGCTTGCGCTCCGAGACGATCTTCTGCGTGAGGTTCATGATGAACTCCGCCATGCCCGGGTCGAGCGCCGCCGTATGCTCGTCGAGCAGCAGCACGTCGGAGCCGGCAAGCGTCGCCATGACGAGCGAGACCGCCTGACGCTGGCCGCCGGACAGGAGGTCCATGCGGTCGCGCATGCGGTTCTCGAGGCCGAGGTTCAGTTCGGCGATGCGCTCGCGGAAATGCGCGCGGCGCTGCGGGCCGAGGGCAGCCGCAAGGCCGCGCCGTTCGCCGCGGCGGGCCGCGAGCGCAAGGTTCTCCTCGATGGAGAGCGCCCCGCAGCTTCCCGTCAGCGGATCCTGGAAGACGCGGGCGACCCGGCCGGCACGCGCCGCCGTGCCCTGGCGGGTCACGTCCGTCGTGCCGATCCGCACCTGCCCCTCGGTGGCGATCACGTCGCCCGCCAGGACGCCGAGCAGCGTCGACTTGCCGGCGCCGTTCGAGCCGATGACGGTGACGAACTGGCCTTGCTCGATGGTGAGGCTGACGCCGGCGAGCGCCTGCTTCTGAAGCGGCGTGCCCTTGCCGAAGAAGACCTTGATATCGGAAACGGAGATCATCAGACGGCTCCCCCGCGGCGAAGGCGCGGCAGAACGAGCGCCACGGTGACGAGCAGCGCCGTCACGAAGTTGAGGTCGGAGGCCTGGAGGCCGAGCACGTCGGAAGAGAGCGCGAGCTGGATGGCGATGCGGTAGAGAATGGAGCCGAGCACGCAGCCGATCAGCGCGATCAGGATGCCGCGCGCGCCGAACAGCGTCTCGCCGATGATGACGGCCGCAAGGCCGACGACGATGGTGCCGACCCCGGAGGTCACGTCGGCAAAGCCGTTCGTCTGGGCGAAGAGCGCGCCGCCGAGCGCGACGAGCGCGTTGGAGAGCGCGATGCCGAGGTAGATCTGCCGGTTGGTGTCGACGCCCTGCGCGCGGGCCATGCGGGCATTCGCGCCCGTCGCGCGCATCGAAAGACCGGCATCGCTTTCCAGGAACCGCCAGACGAGAACGACGGCGACGGCCACCAGGATGCCGACGAAGAGCGGACGGACGTAGAAGTCGCGCAGGCCATGGCCGAAGAAGGGGCTGATCATCGTCTCGGCATTGATCAGCGCGACGTTCGGCTTGCCCATGACGCGCAGGTTGACCGAGAAGAGCGCGATCATCGTCAGGATCGAGGCGAGCAGGTTGAGGATGCGGAAGCGCACGTTCAGCATCGCCGTGACGAGGCCGGCGATGGCGCCCGCCACCATGGCGACGGCCGCGGCCAGCCAGGGGTTCACGCCCGCGATGATCAGCACGGCCGCGACGGCGGCGCCGAGCGGAAAGGACCCGTCCACGGTCAGGTCCGGAAAGTCCAGCACGCGGAAGGCAAGGTAGACGCCGATCGCGACGAAGGCATAGACCAGCCCCAGTTCGACGGCACCCCAGAAGGCAATCAGGCTCACGGCTCTTACGCTTTCTCTTTTCACCCGTTCCGCGGCGTCCGCGGGAAAGGTCTTTCTAACAGATCAACCGCTGCCGGGCGATCCGGCAGCGGTTGATTGCGGTTTCAGCTGTTCGGCGGTCGGCCGCTTATTCGATCACGCGGGTCGCGCGGCCGACGACGGCCTCCGGCAGGGTGACGCCCATCTTGGCGGCAGCGCCCTTGTTGACGACGAGGTCGGTGCCGGCGGCAACCTTCACGGCGATGTCGCCCGGGTTCTCGCCCTTGAGAATGCGCACGACGACCTCACCCGTCTGCCTGCCGACATCCTTGTAGTTGAAGCCGAGCGCTGCGATGGCCCCGCGTGCGACGGAATCCGTGTCGGCGGTGAAAAGCGGCAGCTTGGATTCTTCCGCGACGGCGACCGCGCCTTCCAGCGCCGAGATGATCGTGTTGTCGGTCGGGATGTAGATCGCGTCGGCGCGTCCGACGAGCGCGCGCGCGGCCCCCTGCACCTCGGCCGACTTGGTGGCGGCCGATTCGACGACCGTGAACCCCGCCTTCTCCGCCTCTTCCTTCAGCACGGCGAGCAGCGAGACGGAGTTCGCCTCACCCGAATTGTAGAGGTAGCCGATGGTCTTGGCTTCGGGGAGGATTTCCTTGATCAGGGCCAGGTGCTCGGCAACCGGCGACATGTCGGAAAGGCCGGTGACGTTGCCGCCGGGCTTGTCCATGTCCTTGACGAGCTGCGCGCCGAGCGGGTCGGAAACCGCCGTGAAGACCACCGGAATGTCCTTCGTCGCGGAAACGACGGCCTGCGCCGAGGGCGTGGAGATCGGCACGATGACGCTCGGGCCGTCGCCGGCGAACTGGCGGGCGATCTGCGCGGCCGTCGCGGGGTTGCCCTGCGCCGACTCGTAGAGGAACTTGAGGTTCTCGCCTTCCTTGTAGCCGGCCGCTTCCAGCGCTTCCTTGACCCCGTCGCGGGCGGCATCGAGCGCCGGATGTTCGACGATGGCGGTCACGGCAACCGTGACGTCTTGCGCCCTGGCGGGCAGCGAAATCGCGAGCGTTGCCGCGACGGCAAGCAGAATATGGCGCATGGATGGTCTCCCTAGAATGATTTTAGGCTGTTTCTAGGCAAAACGGCCCTTCAAATCAATTCTCGCAACCCGCTGCTCCAATCACATTTTCTGATGGGAGCGTGCGACAAAACGGCCGTCAGTCGTCCTCGCCGTGGCCGACGATCATCATCGCCTCGAAGGCCATGCGGTCGACCTTGCGCATGCGCTCGGATTCCGACTTGAGCTGGCCGCAGGCGGCGAGGATGTCGCGGCCGCGCGGCGTGCGGATCGGCGAGGCATAGCCGGCCTGGTTGATGAAGTCGGCGAAGCGCTCGATCTGCTCCCAGTCCGAACACTGGTAGTTCGTGCCCGGCCAGGGGTTGAAGGGGATGAGGTTGATCTTCGCGGGAATGCCCTTGAGCAGCTGGACGAGCAGCTTGGCGTCCTCCAGCGTGTCGTTGACGTCCTTCAGCATCACATATTCGAAGGTGATGCGGCGGGCGTTCGACAGGCTCGGATAGGCGCGGCAGGCGTCGAGCAGCTCCTTGAGGGGATACTTCCTGTTGATCGGCACCAGCATGTCGCGCAGGTCGTCGCGCACGGCATGCAGCGAGATGGCGAGCATGACGCCGATTTCGGAGCCCGTACGGTAGATTTCCGGCACGATGCCGGAGGTCGACAGCGTGACGCGACGCTTGGACAGCGACAGGCCGTCGCCGTCCGTCGCGATCAGGAGCGCCTGCTTGACGTTCTCGAAATTGTAGAGCGGCTCGCCCATGCCCATCATGACGATGTTGGAGACCTTGCGGCCCTCCGAGGGCACGATGGCGCCGGCCGGCGTGTCGCGGTCCGGGAAATCGCCGAGCCGGTCGCGGGCAAGGAGAAGCTGCGAGAGGATTTCCTCGGCCGTCAGGTTGCGCACCAGCTTCTGCGTGCCGGTGTGGCAGAAGGAACAGGTGAGCGTGCAGCCGACCTGGCTGGAAATGCACAGAGTGCCGCGCCCTTCCTCGGGAATGTAGACCGTCTCGATCTCGACCGGTCGGCCGGCCCCGCGCGGCGGGAAGCGCAGCAGCCACTTGCGCGTGCCGTCGCTGGAGACCTGCTCCTCGACGATCTCCGGCCGGGCGATGGTGAAATGCCTCTTCAGCATTTCGCGCATGTCCTTGGAGACGTTCGTCATGTCGTCGAAATCGGAGACGCCGCGCACGTAGAGCCAGTGCCACAGCTGGCTGACGCGCATCTTCACCTGCCGTTCCGGCACGCCCTTCTCGACGAGCGCGCGGCCCATGTCCTCGCGCGAAAGGCCGATCAGCGACGGCTTCTCGGCGGCCGGAATGTTGCGGACGACCGGCGCCTTGACGGGCGCGGCCGTGTTCAGGAAGTCCATGCTTGCCATCGGGCCATTCCTCAAGACCATGGGGCGCCGGCGCAGGCTTCTGCGCCGCAGGCGGTCCATGCTCGACTGAAGTTCATGCGGGGGCCAGGAGCGCCGATCGATGCGGCTTACGGCCCAGTCGCCGGCCCTTTAGCATTGTTCCGGCGCAAAGTCACCTGTCCCGGTCCGCACCCTCGAAACGGAAAGGCCGGCATCTCTGCCGGCCTCTTACCAGAATTACGGAACATGCCGGGTCAGCGGCAGCTTTCGATCTGCTTCAGCGCCGCCGAGATGCCCGACAGCGAATAGGAATAGGATGTGCCCGTGCCGCGGCGCGACTTCGCCTGGACCTGCATGTCCCTGCCGCCCTTCATGGCCGCCACGAGCGCCGGCTCTTCCGCGGCGTTTTCCACCCAAGCCGAATTGCCCTTGGTGAACATCACGAAGGTGCGGCCGTCGATGGTGACGTTGACCTTGGAGTTTTCCTGCAGCGGATAGCCCATCATCGCCTGCGGCTCGTAGCTGATGTTCTGGCCCGGACGCTGCGACACGAGGAAGAAGACATCGCCGTGGTCGACGCCGGCCGGGTTCTTCTCCTTCGGCACCGAGAGCACGTAGCAGACCTTGCCGCTGTTCGCCTGGTAGGAATAGGCGCCCCAGGCATTGAACTGCTGAATGCGCGTCGGCGTCTGTGCCGAGACCACGCCTGCGGTCGTCAGAACGAGGGCGAGTGCGGTTGCGAGCTTTCTTGCGAACATGTTTTCCTGCCGGTTGTCTTGCCATTGGTTTCCGGCCGAAGGCAAAGCCTTCGAAGCCGGTGTCGGCCACGCGTGATGACGATTTGATTTATTTTGACTTAATTCAGGTTACCAAACCGTCAACACACGATCATTTTACGAAGGTCTTCCGCGCCGCACCGGGACAAATCTGCGTCGAAATCCCGCCGCTGCCCATCATTAGGAAAAGCGGGCGTCCCCAGTCCCCATTTGGTGAGAATAGAACCCGTCGACGCCTTAAAGGCACAAGGAATAGGGCAAGAATTTGACCCGCATTCCCGCAGGTCCGGTCAGCGGAAGGCCTGGCCGGCCGGCTGCATGTCCGGCTCGTCTGCCATGGCCTTGTCGGCGGCCACATAGTGGTCTGGACGGATATGGCCGCGGATCGCGGCGAAGGCCGCCGTCAGCACGGCGATGTCGTCGGAAAAGCCGACGAGCGCGAAGAAATCCGGCACGCCGTCGAGCGGCAGCACGAAATAGGCAAGCGCTGCGAGCAGGATGCCGCGCACCTTCGTCGGCGTGCGGGGATCGAGCGCGCAATAGTAGGATGCGACGAGATCGCGGGAGAACGGCACCTGCCGCATGGCGCGCTTCAGAACCGGCCAGAACCGCTTCTTCACGCGCTGGCCCTGACGCTCCTGCTCGGCTTCGTCTCCCGGCAGAAGAATCTCGCCGATCTTCACATCGTCCATGCATGGCCTCCTTCAGGTGGCGATGCCGGCATAGCCCGGCGGGGAACATATGGGAATGCGTTCACGCGCCTTCAACTCTTCGTGCGAAGGGCGGCCGCCGCCTCCAACGCCCCCGCCAGCTTGAAGTCGAGTTCGGTGAGACCGCCGGCGTCGTGATTGGTGAGCCGCACGTCGACGCGGTTGTAGACGTTGGACCATTCGGGATGGTGGTTGAACTTCTCCGCCGCGAGCGCCCCTTCCGTCATGAAGCCGAAGGCCTCGCGGAAAGACTTGAACTTGTAGCGCTTCTCGATGGCGATGCCGTCGTCCGAGCGGGACCAGCCGTCGAGCGCCGCCAGTGCTTCGGATATGGCTTCCTCGCCCAATCGTTCCTGTTTCATGATTTCCTCTTTTCGAAGGGTGGCGCGCACCGTGCGTTCCCGAACGATAGCACACATGAAAACGGCGCCCGAAGGCGCCGTGTTCCGTTTCCTGAAAAATGATGCCTCAGACGAAGAACTGGCCGCCGTTCGCCGAGATCGTCGATCCGGTGATGAAGCCGGCGTCGTCCGAGGCGAGGAAGACGACGATGCGGGCGATCTCCTCCGGCTCGCCGAGCCGGCCGACGGGGATCTGCGGGATGATCCGTTCGTTCAGCACCTTTTCCGGGATGGCGCGCACCATTTCCGTGCCGATGTAGCCGGGGCAGATCGCGTTGACCGTGATGCCCTTGGCCGCCCCCTCCTGGGCAAGCGCCTTGGTGAAGCCGAGGTCGCCGGCCTTGGCGGCGGAATAGTTCGCCTGGCCCATCTGGCCCTTCTGGCCGTTGATGGACGAGATGTTGATGACGCGGCCGAAGCTGCGGTCGCGCATGCCCGACCAGACCGGATGGGTCATGTTGAAGAGGCCGGTCAGGTTCGTGTTGATGACCGCGCCCCACTGGTCGGGCGTCATCTTGTGGAACATCGCGTCGCGGGTGATGCCCGCGTTGTTGACGAGGATGTCCACCGGGCCGAGGTCCGCCTCGACCTTGCCTATTCCCTCGACACAGGACTCGTAGCTCGAAACGTCCCACTTGTAGACCGGAATCCCGGTTTCCGCCTTGAAGGCGTTGGCGGCCTCGTCGTTGCCGGCATAGTTCGCAGCCACCTTGTATCCGGCCGCCTTCAGCGCCACCGAAATGGCTGCGCCTATGCCCCGCGATCCTCCCGTCACCAATGCTACCCTGCTCATGCGGCTCACTCCCCTAAGGCTTGTTTTTGAGTCGACCCGTCGCCCTGCCGGCGGCAGGTCATGGCAAAGCAGCTTGCAAGCGGATGCTTACATGCGCTCAACGCACATCGCCACGCCCATGCCGCCGCCGATGCACAGCGTGGCGAGGCCCTTCGAAGCGCCGCGGCGCTTCATCTCGAAGAGGAGCGTGTTGAGGATGCGGGCGCCGGATGCGCCGATCGGGTGGCCGATGGCGATGGCTCCGCCATTGACGTTGACGATGGACGGATCCCAGCCGAGATCCTTGTTGACGGCGCAGGCCTGCGCGGCGAAGGCCTCGTTCGCCTCGACGAGGTCGAGGTCGCCGATCTTCCAGCCGGCCTTTTCCAGCGCCTTGCGCGAGGCCGGGATCGGGCCGGTGCCCATGATCTTCGGATCGACGCCGGCCGTCGCCCAGGAAACGATGCGGGCGAGCGGCTGGATGCCGCGGCGCGAGGCCTCCGCCTCGCTCATCAGCAATGCGGCAGCCGCACCGTCGTTGATGCCGGAGGCGTTGGCCGCGGTGACCGTGCCTTCCTTGTCGAAGGCCGGCCGGAGCTTGGCCATCGAATCGAGCGTCGCGCCGTGGCGGATGTATTCGTCCGCATCGACGGTGACGTCGCCCTTGCGGGTCTTGACGACGAAGGGGACGATCTCGTCCTTGAAGCGGCCCTCCTTCTGCGCCGCCTCGGCCTTGTTCTGCGAGGAAACGGCAAAGGCGTCCTGCTCGTCGCGGGAAAGCTGCCACTGCCGGGCGACGTTCTCGGCGGTGATGCCCATGTGGTAGCCGTAGAAGGCGTCGGTCAGGCCGTCCTTTATCATCGTGTCGATCAACTTGAAGTCGCCCATCTTCACGCCGCCGCGCAGATGCCCGCAGTGCGGTGCCATGGACATGGACTCCATGCCGCCGGCGACGATGATGCCGGCATCGCCCGTGGCGATCTGCTGCATGCCGAGCGCGACGGCGCGCAGGCCCGACCCGCAGAGCTGGTTCATGCCCCAGGCGGTCGCCTCCTGCGGCACGCCGGCCTTCATGGCGGCCTGGCGGGCGGGGTTCTGGCCCTCCCCGGCCGGCAGCACCTGGCCGAGGATCACCTCGTTCACCTCGTCCGCCGCAACGCCCGCGCGCTCCAGAACCGCCGAGATGACCGTCGCCCCGAGCTCATGGGCGGGCGTATTGGCGAAGGCGCCGTTGAAGGAGCCGACCGCGGTGCGGGCAGCGCTGGCGATGACGATGGAGGGGGTGCTCATTGGTGTGTTCCTCGCTTCTGCGACCTTGCGGCCGGCCTTGGAACCGGGCTTGGCGCGCGAACGGCGCGAGCCCGGCGGTTCTCCCGAAATCAAAACTGGCAAAGCGGAGGGGGAGAGTCAAACAGGATATCCGGCGCCGCTAAAATTTCACGGAAGGGGCGTGCAGCATGAAAATCCATGTTGCGCAGCATTCCTCGCCGCATCGCACAATTCGATTGTCAGCGCGCATCTTTTTGCCGATACTCGCCAGGACCAAAAAAGAAACAGGAACACGGGGATGAGGAGACCCTAATGGCCAGGAACGACGGTCAGATCGTCATCAAGAAATACGCGAACCGACGGCTCTACAACACGGGTACGAGCACCTATGTGACGCTCGACGATCTCGCGGTCATGGTGAAGAAGGGCGAGGACTTCACCGTGCAGGATGCCAAATCCGGCGAGGACATCACGCATTCGGTGCTGACGCAGATCATCTTCGAGCAGGAATCCAAGACCGGCAACACGCTGCTGCCGATCTCGTTCCTGCGACAGCTGATTTCCTATTACGGCGACCAGATGCAGATGGTCGTGCCGAGCTACCTCGAGCACTCCATGCAGGCTTTCGCCGAGCAGCAGGCGCAGATGCGCGAGCAGATCAACAAGACCTTCGGCGATACGCCCCTCGGCAAGAACCTGCAGGTGCCGATGCAGCTGGTCGAGGAGACGGTGCGGCGCAACACCGAAATGTTCCAGCAGGCGATGAAGATGTTCTCGCCCTTCACCAATCCGCCGCAGCCGAAGGAGACCCGCAAGGCGGACGCCAAGGATCTCGACGAGTTGAAGGAGCAGCTGCGCGCGCTCCAGACCAAGCTCGACAACCTGAGCTGAGAAGGCCGGGGCGGCGCCCCGTCAGAGCCCGATCGACAGGTCCCGGCTCGCCGTGCGGATCGAGACGGCAAAGCCCGCGATGACGTCGATGAAGCAGATCGTCATCAGGATGAAGAAGATCTGCGTCGCCGCCCCCTGCACCAGCAGGAACTCGACGAGGAACACCACGAACAGCACCATCGACAGCATGTGGTCGAGCAGCGCCCGCGAGCCGGGCCGCGTCGCCTTCAGGATCTCCACGAACAGCAGCACGAGCGCGATCAGGATGAGCAGGTCCCCGAAGGCCATCGTCCAGGTGGTGCCGGACAGCATGTTGATCGCCATCACCTCGCTGTCGAGCACGGCGACGCCGCCCCCGCCGAAGAGTCCGGCCATGGCGAGGTTGTAGAGGGCGAAGGGAATGATCAGCAGCGGTATGGCCAGAAGCATGGGCGGCGGTCTCCTGTGGCTGTGCCGGCATGGCCGGCCCTTCCGGCCTCTTATCCGAAGAATCGGCACAAGAAAATGTCGCGGGGGCGGCGGCCGGCAGGAACGGCCGCAAAGAAAAGGGCCGGTCGAGCCGGCCCCTGATCTCAGCTGATGCCGAAAACGCGGATTACGCGTTTTCCTTCGGCGTCAGGACCTGGCGGCCGCGGTACATGCCGGTCTTCAGGTCGATGTGGTGCGGGCGGCGCAGCTCGCCCGAGTTCTTGTCTTCGATGTAGGACGGAGCCTTCAGAGCGTCTGCGGAACGGCGCATACCGCGCTTCGACGGGCTCGTTTTTCTTTTCGGTACAGCCATTTCACTAACTCCACTTATGGGCAAACACATCATACGCCACCGGATGGGCGACAAGGACATGTCTTTGTCTCGGAAATTGGGCGGGCTTATACACAGCAAAACCCTGCTTGACCAGTCCCCGGACGGATTTTTTCGATTCTGCGGGCTCAGGCCTCGTCTTCGGGAACGATCCAGGGCTCCGCGATCGCCGCCGCCTGCCATTTGCGCCAGGCCGGATGCGCCTTCATGCGCGCCATATAGGCCAATACGGCCTCGTCCTGCGTCAGGCAATAGGCCTCCAGCCGGTTGACGACCGGCGCGTACATCGCATCCGCCGCGCAGAACGCGCCGAACAGGAACGGCCCGCCGGAGCGGGAAAGCGACTCCCTCCAGATCGTCTCGATCCGCGCGACGTCGTCCGTCACGCCGTCCGGAAGCTCGATCGCGCCCGGCTTGCGGCGGATGTTCATCGGGCAGGCGCCCCTGAGCGCCCGGAAGCCGGAGAGCATCTCCATCGAGATCGCCCGCGCCTCGGCGCGCGCGGCACGGTCCTGCGGCCAGATGCCGGCATCGGGAAAGAGCTCGGCGACATATTCGATGATGGCGAGCGATTCCCAGACCCGCACGTCGCCATGGTGCAGCACCGGCACCTTGCCCGTCGGCGAAATCTTCCGGAACTGCGGATTGCCGGCGGGAAAATCGAAAGGGATCACCTCGTCCTTAAAGGGCACGCCCGCCGTCTCCATGGCGATCCACGGCCGGAAGGACCAGGAGGAATAGTTCTTGTTGCCGACGTAAAGGATGAGATCCGGCATGTTTTCAATGCTCCTTGCGAGCATCGGACACTATGCACTCAAGCGGGCAAACGCCAATGAAAAGGCCTGAAGTCAGTCATAAAGACACTTGATATATTCACCGGATCCGCTGGCCCGCCGCTCAATGAGACGGGCGAGGCGCTGCAGGCCGCGCCCCGGCTTTCCGGCATTGCGCTCGTACGGATTGGGCAGGGAAACGGCCAGAAGAGCGGCCTGCCGGCGCGAGAGCTTGGAGGCGGACACGTTGAAATGATGCCGGGCGGCCGCCTCGGCGCCGTAGATGCCCGGCCCCCATTCGGCGACGTTGAGGTAGATTTCCATGAGGCGCCGCTTGCTCCAGACAAAGTCCGCCGTGACCGCCAGCGGCAGCTCCATCGCCTTGCGCACGAAGGACCGGCCATTCCAGAGGAAGAGGTTTTTTGCCGTCTGCATCGGGATCGTGCTCGCCCCGCGCGTCTGCTCGCCGGCGAGCGCCTCGTTGACCACGGCCCGCATCTCTCCCCAGTCGACGCCGGCGTGGCGGCAGAACTGCCCGTCCTCGGACATCATCACCGCCTGCACCAGATTGGGCGAGATATCGTCGAACTCGACCCATTGCCGATCATAGCCGCGCAGGAGCACGAGGTCGCGCAGCATCAGCGTCGACACCGGGCGGACGAACTCGACCGTATAGAGGAGGATCAGCACGTAGGGCAGCGCGACGAAGGCCAGCACGGCGAGGATGATGCGTCGCCACTTCCGGCGGAGCCGGCTCATCCAGCCGTCCTTCTCACCGGATTGCACCTCCATGTCTGCCCGTGTTTCCGGTACGATGTCCAAGAGCCGGCGTCCGTCCTTGCGTCATTGCGCCTTCATACCGTCACGGCTCTTCAAAAACCAGTCTGCGGCGCGATTCTTTGAAGCAGCCCCGGCATTCCCGTTGCTTCGCCGGGGAGCCCATGCCAAAGAGCGGCCATGAGCGAACGTTACCAGGAATTCCAGTCTCTTTTGAGGAGCAATGCCGACGCGGTGGAGGCGCTGCTCGCCGGCCTGCTCTCGGGCGACGTGCAGACGGACGAGATCGCCCGGCCCGAACGCCTCCTCGCCGCCATGCGCCATGGCGTCCTCAACGGCGGCAAGCGGCTGCGCCCCTTCCTCGTCATCGAGACGGCCGCCCTCTTCCCGGCGGTGGAACGGGAAACGGCGCTGCGCATCGGCGCCGCGCTCGAATGCATCCATTGCTATTCGCTCGTCCACGACGACCTGCCGGCCATGGACGACGACAGCCTTCGCCGCGGCCAGCCGACCGTCCACGTCGCCTTCGACGAGGCTGCGGCGATCCTAGCCGGCGACAGCCTGCTGACGCTCGCCTTCGACATCGTGGCCGCGCCCGAAACGCGCCTTCCCGACGCCACCAAGACGGCGCTGGTGCTGGCGCTCGCCCGTGCTGCCGGCGTCGGCGGCATGGCCGGCGGCCAGGCGCTCGACCTTGCGGCGGAAAAAGCCGCGCCGGACGAGGACGGCATCGTCACCCTCCAGAAGATGAAGACCGGCGCGCTCCTGCGCTTTGCCTGCGAGGCCGGCGCGATCGTCGCGGGCGCCTCGGACGGCGAGCGGCTGGCGCTGCGCCGCTACGGCGAAACCGTCGGCCTCGCCTTCCAGATCGCCGACGACCTGCTCGACCTCACCGCCGATGCGGCGACCATGGGCAAGGCGACCGGCAAGGATGCCGGGCGCGGCAAGGCGACGCTCGTTTCCCGGCGCGGCCAGGCATGGGCGCAAAGCCGCCTCCGCGAGCTCGTCGCCGAGGCCGAGACGCTGCTCGCCCCCTTCGGCCATCGGGCCAGCATCCTCATCGAGACCGCCCGTTTCATCGCAACCCGCAGGAACTGACGTCATGAGCAAATTCTGGTCGCCGATCGTCGGCACGCTCAAGCCCTATGTGGCCGGCGAGCAGCCGCGCATTCAGAACCTCGTCAAGCTCAACACCAACGAGAACCCCTACGGCCCCTCGCCGAAGGCGATCGCGGCGATGCAGGCGGCCGTCGCCGACAGCCTGAAGCTCTATCCCGACCCGACGGCGCTCCGGCTGCGCCAGTCGATCGCCCGCTTCTACGGCGTGGAGGCGGACGAGGTGTTCGTCGGCAACGGCTCGGACGAGGTCCTGGCGCACGCCTTCGTCGCGCTTCTCAAGCACGACAAGCCGCTCCTCTACCCGGACATCACCTACAGCTTCTATCCGACCTATTGCCGCCTCTTCGGCATCGAGGCCGCCGAAGTGCCGCTGAAGGACGATTTCACCGTCGACCTTGCCGGCTACGACCGCCCGTGCGGCGCGATCATCCTGCCGAACCCGAACGCCCCCACCGGCATCGGCCTGCCGCTCGCCGCGATCGAAAAGCTCGCCGCGGAGCACCCGGACCAGCCCGTGGTGATCGACGAGGCCTATATCGACTTCGGCGGCGAGAGCGCGATCCCGCTGACGAGGACATACGACAACCTGCTCGTCATCCACACGCTCTCCAAGTCGCGCTCGCTGGCGGGCCTGCGCGTCGGCTACGCCATCGGCCAGCGCCCGCTGATCGACGCGCTGGAACGCGTCAAGGACAGCTTCAACTCCTACCCGCTCGACCGCATCGCCCAGGCCGGCGCCACCGCCGCGATCGACGACCGGGAATGGTTCGACGAGACGCGCGGCAAGGTGATCGAATCGCGCGAGCGCGTCACCGGCGCGCTGCGCCAGCGCGGCTTCGAGGTCCTGCCCTCGCAGGCGAACTTCGTCTTCGCCCGCCACCCGGACCACAGCGGCGAGGCGCTGGCGAAGGGCCTGCGCGAACGCGCCGTGCTGGTGCGCCACTTCGCAAAGCCCCGCATCTCGGATTTCCTGCGCATCACCATCGGCACCCCGGAGGAATGCGACCGGCTGGTCGCGGCGCTCGAAGAGATCGTCTGATTCCGGAAAGCGGCCGGAGACCTACTCGGCCGCCGCCTGCCCCGCGCCGTAGCGCTTCTCGATATAGTCGTTGACGAGCGCCTCGAATTCGCCGGCGATGTTGGTGCCGCGCAGCGTCATCGCCTTCTTGCCGTCGACATAGACGGGCGCGATGGGAAGCTCGCCGGTGCCCGGCAGCGAGATGCCGATATCGGCATGCTTGCTCTCGCCCGGCCCGTTGACGATGCAGCCCATGACGGCGACCTTCAGCCCCTCGACGCCCGGATACTTCTCCCGCCAGACCGGCATGTTCTTGCGGATGTCGTCCTGGATCTTCTGCGCGAGTTCCTGGAAGACCGTCGAGGTCGTGCGCCCGCAGCCCGGACAGGCGGCGACGACCGGGATGAACTGGCGGAAGCCCATGACCTGCAGGAGTTCCTGCGCCACCTGCACCTCGCGGGTGCGGTCGCCGCCGGGCTCGGGCGTCAGCGAGATGCGGATCGTGTCGCCGATGCCCTGCTGGAGGAGGATGCCGAGCGAGGCGGAGGAGGCGACGACCCCCTTGGTGCCCATGCCGGCCTCGGTAAGGCCGAGATGCAGCGCATGGTCGGAGCGCGCCGACAGCATGGCATAGACGGCGATGAGGTCCTGCACGTTCGAGACCTTGGCGGAAAGGATGATGTGGTCGCGCGGCAGGCCGATCTCCTCCGCCATCTCCGCCGACAGCAGCGCCGACCGGCAGATCGCCTCGCGCATCACCTCCTGGGCCGTCAGCGGAAAGCCCGCCGCCTGGTTCTCGTCCATCAGCCGGGTCAGGAGTTCCTGGTCGAGCGAGCCCCAGTTGACGCCGATGCGCACCGGCTTGTCGTGGCGGATCGCCGTCTCGACGATCGCCGCGAACTGCCGGTCCTTCTTGTCCTTGAAGCCGACATTGCCGGGATTGATGCGGTATTTCGCGAGCGCCTCGGCGCAGGCCGGATGGTCGGCCAGAAGCTTGTGGCCGATATAGTGGAAGTCGCCGACGAGCGGCACGTCCATGCCGAGGCGCAGGAGGCGCTCGCGGATCTTCGGCACCGCCGCCGCGCTCTCGTCGCGGTCGACCGTGATGCGCACGATCTCGGACCCGGCGCGGAAGAGCGCGGCCACCTGCGCCACCGTCGCGTCCACGTCCGCCGTGTCCGTGTTCGTCATCGACTGCACGACGACCGGCGCGCCGCCGCCGACCAGGACGCCGCCGACATCGACGCCGACGGACTTTCGCCGCGGCTTCGGTTCAAAGTCGAAGGAAAAGGACATCTGGAGCCTCTTGCTCGAAAAGCGGCCGCGCGTGGCGTCAGGCGGCCCTTGCCCCTCAGGTGGATCAGGAAATGTGGCTTGTCAACTGCAAGGGGCGGCAGGCGCGACGATTTGATCGCCGCGCGCGTGCGCCGCGCTCAATGGCGGTCATGCACATCCGCATGCACCGCATGGTGCGAGAGAAGGAGCACCACGATGAACAGCACCGGCAGAAGCGTGAAGATGAGCGCAAAGCCCGTGTGCTCGGCGATGAAGCCGATGATCGAGGGCGCAAAGAGCGAACCCGAATAGCCCATCACCGTCGCCACCGAGAGCGCCACGCCCTGGGCGAAGCCGGGCAGGTTGCCGGCGGCGGAAAAGGCGATCGGCACCATGTTGGAAATGCCGATGCCGCAGAGCGCGAAGCCGACCATCGCCGCATAGGCGTTCGGCGCCGTGCCGGCCACCACCATGCCGATGATCGCCATGACGGTGCAGAAGCGCAGCGTCTTCACCGCGCCGAACCGGTCGCGCACATGGTCGCCGGCAAAGCGCATGATCGCCATGGTGAGCGAGAAGGCGCCGAAGGCGAAGCCGGACAGCGCCAGCGAGGCGCCGAGCTCCTCGCGCATGTAGAGCGCGCCCCAATCGAGGATCGAGCCTTCCGGCACCATGGAGAAGAGCGCCATGAGGCCGATCAGCCAGGGCAGCGGCGTCATCGGCAGGCGGGCCTTCTGGCGCTCCTCGCTCGGATGCGGCGCGTCGTGCAGCACGAACGGCCAGATGAGCAGGAGCATCGCCGCCCCGACGATGGTCAGCAGCACGGCATGGCCCATCACGCCGAGCGCCTCGATCAGGAAGCCGCCGGTCGTCGCGCCGATGAAGGCGCCGAGGCTCCAGAATGCGTGGCAGGAGGACATGATCGCCCGGCGCATGGATTTTTCCACCTCCACGGCATTGCCGTTCATCGCCACGTCCATCGCGCCGAGGAGCCCGCCGAAGAGGAAGATGGCGACGACGCCGAACGGGACGGTCGGCGCCATCGAGAGCAGCAGCATGGTCGACAGGAACAGCAACGTCGCCCCCTTGACCGTGCGCGTCGAGCCGAAATGGGCGATCAGGACGCCGGCGATCGGCATCAGCACCAGCGAGCCGATGCCGAAGCACATGATCATCAGGCCGAGCGCGGATTCGGAGAGCCCCAGGCGGCTCGCGAATTCCGGGATCTTCGGCGCCCAGGCGCCGGCGAAGATGCCGTTGAGAAGGAAGAGACCGGAGACGGCGAGCCGTGCCGGCGGAAAGTAGGCCTTGGCGAAGGATTTGCCGGCAAGGGCGTTTTCGGGCGTCGTCATGGAAGATCCGTTCGGAAGTTTATGGGCCGGCGCTCAGCCGGCGCGGAGGGTTTCGATGCCGGCCGCCGTCAACGCGGCGGCCTCCGTTTCGTCCGCATCCGCCTCGATGACGGCGCGCGCCACGCGCGAGAGCGGCACGACCGAATAGGGGGCGGCGGTGGAAAGCTTGTCGTTGGTCAGGACGACCGTCACGGTCCTGCTGCGCGAGGCGATGAAGCGCTTGAACTCCGCCTCCTCGAAGCTCTCGGCGGTGACGCCCGCTTCGCGGTCGATGCCGCAGACCCCGAGCACGAGGATGTCCGGACGCAGCGCTTCGGCATCGCGCATCGCCTTGGCGCCGATCGCCGCCCCCGAGCGGGCGTCGATCAGCCCGCCGAGCTGGATCGTCGCGATGTCGCGCTCGAGCAGGGCCGCCGCGATGACCGGCGCATTGGTCGCGACGGTGAGGCCGGCGCCGGCGGGCAGCGCGCGGGCGAGCGCCAGGTTGGTGCTGCCCGCATCGAGGAAGAGCGTGCTTTTCGACGGGATGAGCCCGACGGCCGCACGCGCCAGCGCCGCCTTGCGCTCGCCGCCGACGGCCATGCGCTCGTTGAGCGAGGTCTGCGTCTGGGAAATGCGCAAGGCTCCGCCATAGACCCGGCGGCAGAGGCCGGAGGCCGCCATCTCGCGCAAATCCCGCCGGATCGTGTCTTCCGACACGCCGAGCTCCTGCGCCAACTCCGCCGCGATGACCCGCCCCGAAAGGTCGAGCCGCGCGCGGATAAGCTCCTGCCGTTCCCCGAGAAGAAGGTCGTGCGCCGTCATCGTTCAAACCAAACCATGCATGATTGGATGACAATGCGCACAAATCGGCAGAAACGTCAATGAACGGGAGCGATCACATTTGGTTGCGGCCCGCCGGGCAAACAAAAACCCCGCCGTCTCCGGCGGGGTCCTTGCGATCGGCCTTCCGGCTGCCCGCTTACTCGCGGTTGCCGAGGAAGCGCAGCAGGAACAGGAAGAGGTTGATGAAGTCGAGGTAGAGCGTCAGCGCGCCCATGATGGCCTTGCGGCCGGCCACGGCGACGTCGTCGGCCTCGAAGTACATTTCCTTGATCTTCTGCGTGTCCCAGGCGGTCAGGCCGGCGAAGACGAGGACGCCGATCGCGGAGATGGCGAAGTCGAGCGCCGAGGACTGCAGGAACAGGTTGACGAGCATCGCGATGATCAGGCCGAAGAGGCCCATGATCAGGAACGAGCCCATCGCGGACAGGTCCCGCTTCGTCGTATAGCCGAACAGCGACAGCGCGCCGAAGGCGGCGGCGGAGACGAAGAAGGTCTGGACGATGCTGGCGCCCGTATAGATCAGGAAGATCGACGACAGCGACAGGCCCATGAGGCCGGCATAGACCCAGAAGGTCGCCTGCGCGGCGGCGACGCTCATCGTGTGGATGCGGAAGCTCAGGAAGAAGACCAGCGCGAGCGGGGCGAGCATCACGACCCACTTCAGCGGGCTTACGTAGATCGCCTGGCCGAAGGCGGTAAGCTGTCCGCCGGCAAAGGCCGCCTGCGAGGCGAAGAACGCCACGAGGCCCGTGATCGCAAGACCCAGGGCCATCAGGTTGTAGACCCGCAGCATATAGGCGCGCAGGCCCTCGTCGATGACGGCGCCGGCCTGAGCGCCAGCGTTCGCCGTTCGGGTCTGGTAGTTGCGAAGATCAGCCATGTTGTCCTCTTGGTTCAAGCCCCTTGTGGTGTACGGTGTCGGGCACCGGCTTGTTCGCTCCGGTGGCCGGAACGTTTCGGGCGCCCGGGCAGCCGCTGCGGGGCTCCAGCTTGCCTGCGGTAAATATGAGCATGAATTGTGTCTCGCACAAGACCCGCAGCCCCTGCGGGAGCCGCGGCCTTGCCGATTTCAAAGTTCGCGCAGCACCGGCGCGGCCTTCTGCCCCAGAATGCGCCAGGTTCCGGCAAGGCCGATGCCGACGGTCATGATGAGCGCGGTCGCGACGGTCGTTACCGCCACGTCCGGCAGGAAGCTCGACGGCAGCGTCATGATGCGGCTGACCACGAACCAAGCCGCCACCCCGCCGGCGAACAGCGCGAAGACCGCGGTCGCCAGCCCCAGCATCATGTATTCGTAGCTGAAGGCGCGCATCAGCGTCGCCCGCGTGGCCCCGAGCGTCTTCAGCACCACGGCGTCGTGCACGCGCGCCCGGTTGCCGGCCGCAAGCGCGCCGGCGAGCACGAGGATCGAGGCGACGAGCGCGACCGCCGCCGCCGCGCGGATCGCCGTGGCAAGCTGGCCGACCAGCTCGTTGATCACGTCGAGCGCATCCTTGACGCGCACGCTGGTGATCGTCGGATAGGCGTTGGTGACGGCCTTCAGCGTCGCCGCCTCCTCTGCCGCCGTGGCGTCCGGATCGATCATCGTCGCGAGCCAGGCATGCGGCGCGCCGGCGAAGGTATTCGGCGAGAAGACCATGACGAAGTTGATCGACAGCGATTCCCACTCGACGTTGCGGAAGTTGGCGATGCGCGCCGTGATGTTGCGGCCGAGCACGTTGACCGTCACCGTGTCGCCGATCTTCAGGCCGAGCTCGCGGCCCTCCTCCGCCGAGAAGGAGACGAGCGGCTCGCCGGAATAGTCCTCCGGCCACCATTCGCCCTCCGACAGGGTCGAGTTCTCCGGAACGCGCCTGGCATAGGTGATGCCGCGGTCGCCGCGCAGCACCCACTGGCCTTCCGGAGGCACCTTCACCTTGGCGACGTCCACGCCGTTGAGCTCCATGACGCGGCCGCGCAGCATCGGCACCTCGACGATCTTGCCGTCCGGCATGTTCGCCTTCAGGACGTCGCGGAAGCCGTCGAGCTCGCTGCCCTGGATGTCGACGAAGAAGAAGTTCGGCGCCCGTTCCGGCAGGTTGCCCGTCAGCTCGCGGCGCAGGTTCCCGTCGATCAGCGTCAGCGTGACGAGAAGGGCAAGGCCGAGCCCGAGCGAGAGCACGACGGAGGGCGTCAGCGCCCCCGGCCGGTGGATGTTGCCGACCGCCAGCCTGAGCGACGGCGAGCTGACGCGTGGGACTCGCCTGGCGAGCGCCGTGATCAGGAAGGCGACGGCGCGCAGCACGACGAAGGCGAAAGCGATCGCGCCGAGGAAGACGACGGCGATATAGCGGTCATAGGCCGTCAGGATCGCCAGCCCCGCCAGCGCGGCAAGGAAGACGGCGGCACCGAGCACATAGGGCCAGCTCGGCAGGCGGCCCGCCTCGAAACCCTGTTCGCGGAAGAGCGCCGTCGCCGGCACCTCGCGGGCATGGCCGAGCGGCATGACGGCGAAGGCGAGCGCCGTCAGAAGGCCGAAGACCGCCGCAAGCAGCAGCGCGGACGGATAGAGCTCCGCTTCGGCCGGCACCGGCAGCACGCCTTCGAGGAACTGCATCGCCACCACCGGCATCAGCGCGCCGGCGACAAGACCGACGGCGATGCCGACCGCCGCGATCAGCGCGATCTGCGTGAGATAGACTAGCGCCACCAGCGAGGCCGGCGCGCCGAGGCACTTGAAGGTGGCGATGACCGAGCGCTTGGAATCGAGATAGGCGCGCACGGCGTTGGCGACGCCCACGCCGCCGACGATCAGCGCCGTCAGGCCGACGAGCGTCAGGAACTGCGAGAAGCGGGTGATGTTGGCGGTGAGCGAGGGCGCCGCGCTGTCCGCCGTGCGGATCGACCAGCCGGCGGCCGGAAAGGCCTTGTTGGCCTCGGCCCGGATGGTCGAAAGCGACACGTCGGGATTGGTGATGCGGATCCGGTAGGCGTTCTCCACAAGGCTCCCGGTCTGCACGAGGCCGCTCGCCTGCAGGGCCTCCTCCGACAGCATCAGGCGCGGCGCGAAACCGAACCCTTCCGAAACCGCGTCGGGCTCGCGCATGAGCGTCGCCGTCACCTTCAGCTTCGCCGTGCCGAGCAGGATCTCGTCGCCGAGGGCGATGCCGAGCCGGTCGAGCAGCAGCGGCGCCACGACCGTGCCGTACGTTTCGCCCTCCTTTGCGAACAGAGCCGCCGCAGGCTTTTGCGGCTCGCTCTCCAGGGTGCCGTAGAGCGGATAGGCGCCGTCGACGCCCCTCGCCTCCACCAGCGTCTGGTCGGCGCCGTCCGGCAGGCGCGCCATGGAGCGCAGGCCCGTCGAGAGCGAGACGTCGCCGAGGCTCCAGAAATATGCCAGCTCCTCCGGCGTCGCGAACCGGTTGTTGAACTCGAAGCGCACGTCGCCGGCCAGCAGGGTCTGGCCCTGGGAGGCGATCGCCTGGGTGATGGCGCTCGACACGGAATTGACGCCGGCGATCGCCGCGGTGCCGAGCGCGATGCAGGCGAGGAAGATGTAGAAACCCTTGAGGCCGCCGCGCATCTCGCGCAGCGCCAGGCGAAGGGCCAGCGGCACCTGTTTCAGGACCGTGCCGATCCTCATGCCGGAACCGCCTCGGCAAGCGTCGCCCGCAGGGGCGCGGCGCCGGAGACGATCTCGCCGGAGCGCATGGCGACCTGCCGGCTGCAACGCGCCGCGAGGGCGGGATCGTGCGTCACCAGCACCAGCGTCGTGCCGCGCTCGGCCTGCTTGGAGAAGAGGAGGTCCGCGATCTGCCGGCCGGTCTCGGTGTCGAGGTTGCCGGTCGGCTCGTCGGCGATCAGGAGCTTCGGCGACGGCGCGAGCGCGCGGGCAATCGCCACGCGCTGCTGCTCGCCGCCGGAAAGCTGGCCGGGATAGTGCGACAGGCGCTCGCCGAGCCCGACGGCCGTCAGCTCGCGCCGTGCGATCTCGAAGGCGTCCCGCACGCTGGCGAGCTCCAGCGGCACCGCGACGTTCTCCAGCGCCGTCATGTTGGGAATGAGGTGGAAGGACTGGAAGACGATGCCGATGTTGCGGCCGCGGAAATCGGCCACCTGGTCCTCGGTCATCGTATGCAGGCCCGCGCCGTCGATGTGGATCTCGCCGCTGTCCAGCCGTTCGAGGCCGGCGAGCACCATCAGCAGCGTCGACTTTCCGGACCCCGACGGGCCGACGATGCCGACCGATTCACCCGCATCGATCGACAGGTCGATCCCCTTCAGCACATGGACGGAGACGGCCGCCTGCCCCAGGGTGAGATCGGCTTTTTTGAGATCGATGATGGTTTTGGCCAAGGAATTCTGCCCTATATGTAGCGGGAACAACTGGAATGGCAGCAATCTAGGATCACCGATATGTCGTTTAAAGCGGCGCTTGGATTTTTCGCCTCACTTGCGATCACAGCTTTGTTATCCTCCGGTATCGCAAGGGCCGAGCCCGTGAAGCTCGTCGGCTTCGGCGACAGCCTGATGGCCGGCTACCAGCTTCCCGCCTCCGACGCCTTTCCGGTGAAGCTGGAGGCGGCGCTTCGGGCGAAAGGCCATGAGGTCGAGATCGCCAATGCCGGCGTTTCCGGCGACACGACCTCGGGCGGCCTTGCCCGGCTCGACTGGTCGATCCCCGAGGGCACCGAAGGCGTGATCCTCGAGCTCGGCGCCAACGATGCGCTGCGCGGCATTGCGCCCGAACAGACCGAGAAGAACCTCGACGCCATGGTAGCGCGGCTCAAGGAGCGCGGTATCGCCGTGCTTCTCGCCGGCATGCTGGCCCCGCCGAACATGGGCCCCGAATACGCTGAGCGCTTCAACGGCATCTACAAGCGTCTCGCGGAGAAGCACGGCGTGCCGCTCTACCCGTTCTTCCTCGACGGCGTCGTGACGAAGGCAAACCTCCAGCTCGACGACGGCATGCATCCGAACACGGAAGGCGTGGACGTGATGGTCCGGTCGATCCTCCCGGCGGCGGAGAGCTTCCTGGCCGCAATTAAGTCAGGGGAGTAGTTTTCGCGGGTGCGAAATAAGGGTTGCGCAAAAAACCTTTGCGTGATTCGCTGACAGTACATTCCAGCAGGGGGAACTCGCCATGCCGAGACTATTCGTCGCCCTCGAAGTGCCGCGCAATGCGGCGATGAGCCTCTCGCTCCTGAGGGGCGGACTTCCCGGAGCCCGCTGGATCGATGTCGAGAACTTCCACATCACGCTGCGCTTCATCGGCGACATCGACGGCCGCACCGCCGACGAGGTGGTCGACAGGCTCGACCGCATCGAGCGCCCCGAATTCCAGCTCGCCCTTTCCGGAATGGGCTCCTTCGGCTCGAAGAAACCCCATTCGGTCTTCGCCGGGGTGACGCAGGCGCCGGAAATGTACGCCCTCCAGGCGGAGATCGAGCGCATCTGTCAGCGCCTCGGCCTTCCCGCGGACCCGCGCAAGTTCACGCCCCATGTCACGCTCGCCCGGCTGCGCAACGCCCGCACCGAGGACGTCGCCCACTATCTTACCGGCCGCGGCAACTTCCACACCGCCCCCTTCACCGTGAACCGCTTCGTGCTGATGTCCTCGAAGGAATCGGTCGGCGGCGGACCCTACCTCACCGAAGAGGTTTTCCCCCTCTACGAGGCCGCCGGCGGCTGGGACGGGGCGGACCTGCGCGACCATCCGGTTTGACGGGCCGGCCGCAGCCGGCCCTATGCAGGTCGGCAGCGATCCGTTGAACCTAACCGGGCATCGTGAAATCCAGATTGGTCGGCTTACTGGGCAGAGGCTTCCGCTCCGAGGCCTGTGGCGCCATTTCGGTCGTCCGGGTGCCTTGCGCGACGGTCTCAAGACGGAAGTTTCGTGCCCAGACCTTGCCGTAGCCCTTCAGGAAGAAACCGAAATGGATACTAGTCGCCTCTTCGGGAACGTCCAGAATGACCGAGCGCTCGATCCAACCGGATGTGCCGTAAATCGCTCCGTTCTCCGTACGCGACAGCATATTGTCGAAACGCAGGGTCGAGCCCGGCTCTCCGTCGATGCGCATCCAGATGGTTCCGACATTCGCGTCCTCAGCCCTGATGCTGGCCGCCAAGCTGATCGTGGCACCGCGGTAACTGTCGGCCTCGATACTCTGCATCAGGCAAGCGAAGCGTTCCCTTCCCAGATCGGTCTGCCTGCTCACGACGCACTCGATCAGGGCGCAACCGGGCGAGGTCGGGTCGAGACCGATCCGGTATCGCTGGGTATCAGTAAAACCGGTCGGAAACCAGCCCGCAGGCAAAGGCAAAGGCTCCAGCTTCGACTTGGCCGTTTCGATCTGCGCTGAAAGCATATTCCAGTCGGCAAGCCCGAATTGCCGCGCGACTAGTTCGAGGCATTCGCTATGGGAGATTTCAACATTCCGCTCCGCCAGGGACTGGCGCAGTGCTTTCGCCATGGCTTTCGATTCAAGAAAGCTCTTCATCGGTTAATCCTTACCCGGGCGACTCCGAAAGAGGTCAGTGCTCGCGTTGCTGATGAATCGCCGGGGCGGATCAGACCATGAATTCGGTTATGCGTTCACCATTCCACGACGGGAGCGAGCGGCAGGCCGCATAAGCCTGATTCGAAGACTAGCAGGCGCGATTCACGCGTCAAGCGGCTTGAAGGGCTGAACGAAGCCTCTTGAAGACTAGCACCTTGATCCGATTCAACATTTCGTAGCCACCAGGCGAATCCCTCCAATCCGTTGTGGTGAACAAACCCTGAATCGCTTCGAGTCAGCGATTCGTCTCCGATTCGTTCGCAGCCTGTTCCATGAGGCGGCAAGGCACCTCCAAAACCGCCGCATTTCGCCTGCCCCCTTGCCATCGGCCACCCCGATGGGCATCTGTTGCCTGCCGGACGCTTCCGGACGAAATCGAAACCTGCCGGGACACGTCTTGTCGCAAGCACCCATGATCTTGAGCGGCCGCGGGGTCACCGCGGTGCTCGGCCCGACCAATACGGGCAAGACCCACTACGCAATCGAACGCATGGTGGCACACGAGTCGGGCATCATCGGCCTGCCTCTGCGCCTTCTGGCGCGCGAGGTCTACACGCGCCTCGTCGAGAAGGTCGGCCAGCACAACGTCGCCCTCGTCACCGGCGAGGAGAAGATCACGCCGCATATGGCGCGCTTTTCGGTCTGCACGGTGGAGGCGATGCCGCGCGAGACGCGCGCCGCCTTCGTCGCCATCGACGAGGTGCAGCTTGCCGGCGACCTCGAGCGCGGCCACATCTTCACCGACCGGGTGCTGCACCTCAGAGGCCGCGACGAGACGCTGCTGCTGGGCGCCGCCACGATGAAGCCGATCCTCGAGCAGTTGCTGCCGGGCCTGACGGTCGTCGAGCGCCCGCGCCTGTCGCAGCTCTTCTATTCCGGCTCGAAGAAGATCACCCGCCTGCCGCAGCGCAGCGCCATCGTCGCCTTCTCGGCAGACGAGGTCTATGCCATCGCCGAGCTCATCCGCCGCCAGCGCGGCGGGGCCGCGGTCGTGCTCGGCGCGCTCTCGCCCCGCACCCGCAACGCCCAGGTCGCGCTCTACCAGGAGGGCGACGTCGAATATCTCGTCGCCACCGACGCCATCGGCATGGGCCTCAACCTCGACGTCGACCACGTGGCCTTCGCGCAGGACCGCAAGTTCGACGGCTACCAGTTCCGCAATCTGAACCCCGCCGAGCTCGCCCAGATCGCCGGCCGCGCCGGCCGGCACCTGCGCGACGGCACCTTCGGCGTGACGGGCCGCGTCGATCCCTTCGACGACGAGCTGGTCAGGCGCATCGAGACCCACCAATTCGATCCCGTCCGCGTCCTGCAATGGCGCACGACCCGCTTCGACTATTCCTCGCTGCAGGCGCTCCGCCGCTCGCTCGACGCCCCGCCACCCGTAGGCGGGCTGACGCGGGCGCTGCCGGCCGTCGACCAGCAGGCGCTCGAACACCTCTCGCGCTATCCGGACGTGCGCGACCTCGCCACCGCCCCCGAGCGCGTCGAAAAGCTCTGGGAGGCCTGCGCGCTGCCCGACTATCGCCGCATCACCCCCGCCCAGCACGCCGACCTCATCTCGACGCTCTACGCGGACCTCGTCAGGCGCGGCACGGTCAACGAGGACTTCATTGCGGACCAGGTGCGCCGCGCCGATCGAACCGACGGCGAAATCGACACGCTTTCGGCGCGAATCGCACAGATAAGGACCTGGACCTATGTGTCGAATCGGCCCGGATGGCTTGCCGATCCGACACACTGGCAGGAAAAGACGCGGGAAATCGAAGACCGATTGTCCGATGCGCTACATGAACGGTTGACGAAACGCTTTGTTGATCGCAGGACATCTGTGCTCATGAAGCGCCTGAGAGAGAATGCGATGCTGGAAGCTGAAATCAGTGTGAATGGCGATGTCTTCGTGGAAGGACATCATGTCGGGCAGTTGGCCGGTTTCCGGTTCACGCTGGCCTCCGGGACGGAAGGACCCGATGCGAAGGCCGTGCAGGCGGCTGCGCAGAAGGCGCTTGCGCTGGAGTTCGAGGCCCGCGCCGCGCGCCTGCATGCCGCCGGCAACGCCGATCTCGCGCTCGGCTCGGACGGCACCGTGCGCTGGCTCGGCGATCCCGTCGCGCGCCTTGCCGCTTCCGACCACGTCATGCGCCCGCGCGTCATCCTGCTCTCCGACGAGCAGCTGACCGGCAATGCGCGCGACCACGTCGCAGCCCGCATCGAGCGCTTCGTCAACCATCACATCGCCACGGTCCTCAAACCCCTCGACGACCTGTCGCGCGCCGAGGACCTGCAGGGCCTTGCCAAGGGCCTCGCCTTCCAGCTCGTCGAGAACCTCGGCGTGCTCTTCCGCCGCGACGTGGCCGAGGAGGTGAAGTCGCTCGACCAGGACGCCCGCGCCTCCATGCGCAAGCACGGCATCCGCTTCGGCGCCTACCACATCTTCATGCCGGCGCTGCTGAAGCCCGCGCCGGCCGAGCTCATCACCCTGCTCTGGGCGCTGAAGAACGACGGCCTCGACAAGCCCGGCTACGGCGACCTCATCCCGGTGCTCGCCGCCGGCCGCACCTCGGTCGTCACCGACCCGGGCTACGAGCGCGCCTTCTACAAGCTCGCCGGCTTCCGGTTCCTCGGAAAGCGCGCCGTGCGCATCGACATCCTGGAGCGCCTCGCCGACCTCATCCGCCCGCTGCTCCAGTGGAAGCCCGGCACGCCGCGCCCGGAGGGCGCCTATGACGGCCGCCGCTTCATGGCGACCACCGCCATGCTCTCCATCCTCGGCGCCACGCCGGACGACATGGAGGAGATCCTCAAGGGCCTCGGCTACCGCGCCGACAGCATGAAGGCCGAGGAGGTCGCCGCCTTCCTCGCCGCCCAGGCCCCGGCCGATACCGCAGGAGAGGCGCCGGCCGAGGCTGCTGCCGAGACCCCGGCAGAATCGGCCGCCGAAGCCGCCGACGAGCACGACGCCGATGCGGCCGATGGCGAAAGCGAAGCCCCGGCCGCGGCCGCAGGAGAGGCAGAGGCGACGCAAACCGCCGAAGCCCCGGCTGAAGGCGAGGCGGCGGGCGAGGCCGAGCCGGTCGAGGTCAAGCCCGTGCTGCTCTGGCGCCCGGGCTCGCGCCACGACAATCAGCGCCAAGGCCATCGCCAGGGCGACCGTCAGGGACAGGGCGAGCGCCGCGGCGGCGAACGCCATCGCGGCCAGCCTGCCGGCGAACGCGGCGAACGGCGTGAAAACCGCGGCGGCCGCCCGGAGCAGGGCAAGGGCCGCGACGGAAAGCCGCAGGGGGGCAACCGCCCGGATCGCGGCGAGCGCAACGAACGCGGCGGCAAGCCGCAGCAAGCGAAGTTCGAGGCCCGGCCGCCCCGCAAGGAAAAGCCGATCGACCCGGATTCGCCCTTCGCCAAGCTTGCGGCGCTCAAGGAGCAGCTGAAGAAGTAGGACGATGACGCGCGAGGAGGAACAGCAGGCAGGTCAGGCGCGCCAGCGCATCGACAAGTGGCTGTTCTTCGCACGGCTGCGCAAGTCGCGCTCGCTCGCGGCGAAGTCCGTGGAAGCGGGCGATGTCAGCGTCAACGGCGTGAACGTCCGCCAGCCCGCGCACATGGTGCGGCCGGGAGACGTCGTCCTGCTTTCGCTCGACCGGCACGACATGGTCGTGAAGGTCCTCCAGCCCGGCGTGCGCCGCGGCCCCTACGAGGAGGCACGGCTTCTCTACAGCGACATGACGCCGCCCCCGCCGCCGCGCGGGGAGCGCAATCTTTTTGCGCAGGCGACGCGCGAACGGGGTGCCGGCCGCCCGACGAAGCGGGAACGGCGGGCGACCGACCGGCTGCAGGGTTTCCCCGGCGAAGACGAGGATTAGAATTCTATACCTCGCACGCGCTTGCCGGCGCATGTATTACGCTTGCAAAGCGCCTGCAAAGCCTTTACCTCAGCCACCGGACAGCCTGCGTGCGCGCGGCCCTCTCCTGTCCGGCAAGCCGATGCGTGACGGGTTCTGCGGTGATGGACGACCCCGCTGTCGCCCGCTTTATGACGATTCTGGAGTGAATCATGACGTATGTCGTGACCGACAACTGCATCCGCTGCAAGTACACGGACTGCGTGGAAGTGTGCCCCGTCGACTGCTTCTACGAAGGCGAGAACTTCCTGGTCATCCATCCCGACGAGTGCATCGACTGCGGCGTTTGCGAACCGGAATGTCCTGCCGAGGCGATCAAGCCGGATACCGAGCCCGGCCTCGACAAGTGGTTGAAGGTCAACGCGGAATACGCCTCGATCTGGCCGAACATCACGGTCAAGCGGGATGCGATGCCGGAGGCGAAGGAAATGGACGGCGTGGAAGGCAAGTTCGAGCTGTACTTCTCGCCCAATCCCGGCCAGGGCGACTAAGCCGTTGCAGCCGGGCGGAAATCGCCGGGCGGCAGACAGCACCATGGAACGGCAGTCCGCCCAAGCGGGGCGCTCGCCGCCCTCCCGCCGGCACGGCGGCCGAACCTGGGGAAAAAAGCTTGGCTTCGCCGAAAGGCGATGGGACAGGCTTGATGACCCATGCGAAGCAAATTATTGATTTCGGCACTTTTTTGTGATAGGGTCGCAATACTGATCCAAATCGCGGCATTTTGCGTGCCCGAACACCACCACGAAAGCAAACGATCCCTCGACGTCGCTCACCTCCCATAGGCAACTCCGGTTGCTCAAATGTGATCGCGTCGCAAGGGACCTTTTTTGCGCATGGCGGACGGACCAGAGTGGTGACACCGCAAGGGTGCCCCCCGTCTTTCCCGGGTCCCCGGACCCGCCCCGGCCGTCGCCGGGGAGTGTAACAGGGAGTATTTGAACAGAATGACGACCCAGCAGAAGAAATCTTCCACGCGCCAGGGCTTCAAGACCGGCGAGTCGATCGTCTATCCCGCGCACGGCGTCGGCCAGATCGTCGCCATCGAGGAGCAGGAAGTCGCCGGCATGAAGCTCGAGCTCTTTGTCATCGATTTCGAGAAGGACAAGATGCGTCTCAAGGTGCCGGTTGCCAAAGCCGTTTCGATCGGCATGCGCAAGCTGTCGGAGACCGATTTCGTCGAGCGCGCGCTGAAGGTTGTCCAGGGCAAGGCCCGCGTGAAGCGCACCATGTGGTCGCGCCGCGCACAGGAATACGATGCGAAGATCAATTCGGGCGACCTGATTTCGATCGCCGAAGTGGTTCGCGACCTCTACCGTGCGGAAAACCAGCCGGAACAGTCCTATTCCGAGCGCCAGCTCTATGAAGCCGCCCTCGACCGCATGGCCCGCGAGATCGCAGCCGTCAACAAGATGTCGGAAACCGAAGCGGTCCGCCTCGTCGAGACGAACCTCGCCAAGGGTCCGAAGCGCGGCAAGACCATCGAAGAGGACGACTCCCAGGACGAAGCCGCCTGATTTAGGGCACCTCTTCCAGATTTAAAGCCCGGCCGGAAACGGCCGGGTTTTTTCATGGAACTTTTTTGCGGCGCACCCGTTTGTGCACCGAGGACGACCGGCTTCGGGCGGCCGCGGGGGTGGCGCAACCACTTTATCGCCTCGAAAGACAATTTCGTGCGATCCATCGGCTCATCTGAAACGTCATCGTCAAGCAGGCGCAAGGCAATGCATCTTGCGCCGGTTCGGATCACGTGGAGAGACCCGCCATGGCTACTACGACCGCAGACCGCCGCATGATCAAGCTCGCCATGTCCGCCCCCTATCTGGAAAGGGACGAGGAACAGGCGCTGGCCCAGGCCTGGAAGGACAACAAGGATCAGGAAGCCCGCAACCGGATCGCCATGGCTCACATGCGGCTCGTCGTTTCGATGGCAGGAAAGTTCCGCAACTTCGGCCTTCCACTCAGCGACCTCGTGCAGGAGGGCTATATCGGGCTGCTCGAGGCCGCAGCCCGCTTCGAGCCCGAACGGCAGGTCCGTTTCTCCACCTATGCCAGCTGGTGGATCCGCGCCTCGATCCAGGACTATGTGCTGCGCAACTGGTCGATCGTGCGCGGCGGCACCAGCTCCGCCCAGAAGGCGCTCTTCTTCAATCTCCGGCGCCTGCGCGCCCGGCTCGCCCGCGGCGACACGTACCTGACCAGCGAGGCCATGCACCAGGAGATCGCCGCCGCGCTCGGCGTCAGCACCGCGGACGTGCGCACCATGGACGCCCGCCTGTCCGCCTCCGACGTTTCGCTCCAGGCGCCGATCTCGTCCGCCGAAGGGGAAGGCTCGAACCGCCTTGAATTCCTCACCAGCGATGCGCCCCTGCCGGACGAGCAGGCCGAGGGCAGCATCGACGGCGAGCGCCGCCGCCATTGGCTGCACTCCGCGCTCGGCCAGCTCAACGAGCGCGAGATGAAGATCATCCGCGCCCGCCGCCTCGCCGAAAACGGCGCGACGCTCGAAGAGCTCGGCGCCCTCCTCGGCATTTCCAAGGAGCGGGTGCGCCAGATCGAGAACCGGGCGCTGGAAAAGCTGAAGGCGGTGCTGATCAGCAAGACGACGGATTTTGCCTACGCGTGAGGCCGGCGCCCCTACGGCGCCTTGCCCTCTTCCGCCGGCTCGATTGCATGGCGCATGATCAGCGGCATCTGCGAGAGCGTGAAGAGGATCGTGATGGGCATCGTGCCCCAGACCTTGAAGGCCACCCAGAAATCCGTCGAGAAGCTGCGCCAGACCACTTCGTTGAGCACCGCGAGGAAGACGAAGAACAGCCCCCAGCGCAGCGTCAGCTTGCGCCAGCCCTCGTCGGTCAGCTTGAAGGCGGCGTGGAAGACGTAGCCGAGCAGGGATTTTCCGAAGAGAAGCCCGCCGAGCAGGATGGCGCCGAACAGCGAATTGACGATGGTCGGCTTCATCTTGATGAAGGTATCGTTCTGCAGCCAGAGCGTCAGCGCGCCGAAGACGAAGACGACGATGCCGGAAATCAGCGGCATCATCGGCAGGGTGCGGGTGAGCATCCAGGACACGACGAGCGCGATGGCCGTCGCCGCCATGAAGAGGCCGGTCGCGATGAAGATCGGCCCGCCCATCTCCGCCAGCAGCGGAAAATGCGAGGCCAGCCACTCCCCGCGCGAATTGGCGAAGAAAAAGACGACGAGGGGTCCGAGCTCCAGCACCATCTTCAGGAGGGGGCTCACCTTCTCCTCCGTCTTGGCCGGTGCTTCCAGCGTTGCCTTGCTCATGCCTCAACTCCTGCGATCGCTTGCGCGAAATCCCTGGCCTCGAAGGGTTCGAGATCGTCGATCCCTTCTCCGACGCCGATGAAATAGACCGGCAGCTTGTGCTTGGCGGCAATCGCCACAAGGATGCCGCCGCGGGCCGTACCGTCCAATTTTGTCATGATCAGGCCCGTGACACCCGCCACGTTGCGGAAAATCTCGACCTGGTTCATCGCATTCTGCCCGGTGGTCGCGTCGAGCGTCTGGAGCACCGTGTGCGGCGCGTCCGGATCGAGCTTGCCGAGCACGCGCACGATCTTTTCGAGCTCGGCCATCAGTTCCGCCTTGTTCTGCAGGCGGCCGGCCGTGTCGACGATCAGGACGTCGCTCTTCTTCAGCTTGGCCTGCTCGTAGGCCTCGTAGGCAAGGCCCGCCGCGTCGGCGCCGAGCTTGGAGGAGACGATGTCGGAGCCGGTGCGCTCGGCCCAGATCTTCAATTGTTCAATTGCCGCCGCGCGGAACGTGTCGCCGGCGGCGAGCATGACCTTGAGGCCGGCGCCCGAAAGCTTTGCCGCAAGCTTGCCGATCGTCGTCGTCTTGCCCGTGCCGTTGACGCCGACGACGAGGATGACGTGCGGCTTGTGGCTGAGGTCGAGCTCCAGCGGTTTGGCGACCGGTGCGAGGACCTTGGTTATCTCGCTCGCCATGATGCGCGAGACGTCGGCGCCGGTGACGTCCTTGCCGTAGCGCTCCGAGGCGAGCGTGTCGGTGATGCGCAGCGCGGTCTCGACGCCGAGGTCGGCCTGGATCAGGAGGTCTTCGAGATCCTGCAGCGTCTCGTCGTCGAGCTTGCGCTTGGTGAAGAGGCTGGTGATCTGGCCGGTGAGCTGCGAGGAGGTCCGGGCAAGCCCCTCGCGCAGGCGCTGGAACCAGGTGCGCCGGGGCTGGCTCTCCGGCACGGCCGCCTCGGCAGGCACGCTTTCGGCCGTGGCGAAGCCCTTCGGCAGGACAGGCGTTCCGGCCGGCTGCTCGGCGCGGATGGCCTCGTCGAGAACGGGATCGTCGATTTCGGCAGGGGCCGCCTCTTCCGGCGCTGCCTCCTCGGCCGGAACGGCGGCCTCTTGCGCCGAGGCGGCCGGCTCTTCCCCGGCGGCCTCCTCTATCGGCTCCGGCTCCGCAGCGTCGTCGCTGGCCGGTCCGCCCGCGGTCTCCATTTCGGCCGGCGCGACCGGATCTTCGGCAACCGGCAGGCCCGGTGCGTGCGGAAGCGGATAGATCTCCGGCTCGACATCCTCGGGGATATGATAGTCGGCTTCCGGATTGGCGGCCTCCGCCTCGTCGAGCAGGGGATCGCGCTCCTCTTCGATGGATACGTCCGGCGGCGCGACGGCCTCGGGCGCGGGCTCGGCGGCCTGCGGCTCGGCAACGGGGGCCTCCGCCTGCGGCTTCGGCTCGGCAGCGGTGTCTTTTCCGAATGTGAAGATCTTCTTGATGAAGCCGAGAGCCATGAAAGGTATCCGCTAGTTGCGAAGGGGGTCGATGCCGGGCCGCATCGTCAGGTGTTTTCCATTGTGTCCGGTGATCGTCACCGGCACAAGGTCGCGGGGTTTCAGGCCGCCGGCATCGACGAGCGTGAAGTTTTCCGTATGGGCGAGGCCGTTGTTTTCGACGAGGATCATTTCCTGTCTCCCGATCATGGAATCCAGATGGGCCTCGTGCAGCCGTTTTCCAGTCTCGCGCAGGCGCGCGGCGCGTTCCTTGACGAGCGCGCGGTCGAGCTGCGGCATGCGCGCCGCCGGCGTTCCGGGACGCGGGCTGTAGGGAAAGACGTGCAGATGGGCGATGCCGCAGTCTTCCGCATGCCGCACCGCGTTGGCGAACATCTCTTCCGTCTCCGTCGGGAAGCCGGCGATCATGTCGGCGCCGAAGCTGGCATCCGGCCGCAAGGCCCGCACGCGCGCGCAGAAGGCGCGTGCGTCGGCGCTCGAATGGCGCCGCTTCATGCGCTTGAGGATCAGGTCGTCGCCGTGCTGCAGCGAAAGGTGCAGGTGCGGCATGAAGCGCGGCTCGTCGGCGATCAGGTCCCAGAGGTGTTCGTCCGCCTCGATGCCGTCGATGGAGGAGAGGCGCAGGCGGCGGATCTCCCGCACCTGCTTCAACAGCGTCTTGGCGAGATAGCCGAGGCTCGGCCTGCCCGGCAGGTCGGCGCCGTAGCTGGTGGCGTCGACGCCGGTCAGCACGATCTCGCAATAGCCGCCCCCGGCCAGTTTGCGCGCCTGGTCGACCACCGCGCCCATCGGCACGGAACGGGAATTGCCGCGGCCGTACGGGATGATGCAGAAGGTGCAGCGGTGGTCGCAGCCGTTCTGCACCTGCACGAAGGCCCGCACATGGCCGTCGATCAGCCTGACCATCTGCGGGGCGGTCTCCCGCACGCTCATGATGTCGTTGACACGCAATTTCTCTTCCGCCGAGACGCCGAAATCCGGAAGCCGGCGGTAGGAGGCGCCCTTCAGCTTCTCCTCGTTGCCGAGCACGGCGTCGACCTCCGGCATGGCGGCGAAGGTCCGCTTTTCCGTCTGTGCCGCGCAGCCGGTGACGATGATGCGGGCATGCGGATTGTCGCGGCGGGCGCGGCGGATCGCCTGGCGGGCCTGGCGCACGGCCTCGCCCGTCACGGCGCAGGTGTTCACCAGCACGGCATTGTTGAGCCCCGCCTTCTCGGCCTCGGCGCGCATCACTTCCGATTCGTACGTGTTGAGCCGACAGCCGAAGTTTATGACCGTGACGCCGCTCAAAGGGCGGCCGCCCCGGCTTCGTCCCGGCGGAAGGCACCGGTCGAAGGATCGAGCGTGCCCGACCATTCCCACTCGGCAGGCCCCGTCATGACGACGTGGTCGTCTCCGCGCCACTCGACCGTCAGCGTGCCGCGGTTCGGGCTGCTGGCGACGGTGACGGCGACCTTGCGGCCGGTCCGGCTGGTGCGCGCGCCGCTGACGGCGGCCGCACAGGCGGCCGAGCCGCAGGCGAGCGTCAGGCCCGCGCCGCGCTCCCAGGTGCGCGTCGTCATGGCGGAGGGGGAGGTCACCTGCGCCAGCGTGATGTTCGCCTTCTCCGGGAACATCGGGTGGTTTTCGAGCAGCGGGCCGAAACGGTCGAGGTCGAACGTCATCGGGTCACGGTCGACCCAGAACACGGCGTGCGGGTTGCCCATCGACATTACGGCGGGCGAGTGCAGCACCGGCGCGTCGATCGGCCCGATCTGCAGTTCGATGCGGCTCGTGTCGTAGAATTCCTCGGCGAGCGGGATGCGGTTCCATTCGAAGACCGGCCTGCCCATGTCGACGGAGATCGTGCCGTCCTCATGCTCCACGGCGTTGAGGATGCCCGCGACAGTCTGGAAGGTAAAAACCTTCCTGCCGGTCTCGGCGGCGAGCGCCTGCACGACGCAGCGCGTGCCGTTGCCGCAGGCCTGCGCCTTGGACCCGTCGGAATTGAGGATGTCGATGAAGGCGTCGGTGCCCTCGGCCCTCGGGTCGTGGATCGCCATGATCTGGTCGAAGCGGGTGGCGGGGTCGGCGTTGAGGGCGATGGCCGCCACCGGCGTCACGACATCGCCGCGGCCGCGCATGTCCACGACCAGGATCATGTTCCCCAGCCCGTTCATCTTCGCGAAGTCGACCGTCTTTGTCATCACGCCCTGCCCGTTTGGGCCGTATATGGCGGAAAAGCCCGCGGATTTCCAGTGTCTTGCTCAGGCCTTGGCGGCGGGGACCTCGAAGACCTCGCCGGGCCGCAGCGCCCGGAAGCGCTCACGGGCGATGCCGACCGTATCGAGCGAGGCCTCCAGCGCGGCCAGCGGCTCGTCTATGCCCTCGTTCGTCAGCCGGAACGTACCCCAATGATGGCCGGCGACATGCGCCGCGCCGCAGGCCAGCATGCCCTCGACCGCCTCCTGCGGGTTCTGGTGCTGCGGACGCATGAACCAGCGCGGCTCGTAGGCGCCGAAGGGAAGGTTGGCGAGGCGGATCGCACCGTGTTTCTCGCGGACCGCCCGGTAGTTGATGCCCTTGTGAAAACCCGTGTCGCCGACGTGGTAGATGTTGCCGCCCGGCGTCTCGATCAGGAAAGCCGACCAGAGTGCCATGCGCCGGTCGCCGAGGCCGCGCGCCGACCAGTGATGGCAGGGTTCGCAATGGAGCACCACCCCGTCCGCCAGGGCCACGGCGCCGCCCCAGTCCATCACCGTCACCTGCGCCTTTCCGACCGCCGGCATGATGATCCTGTCGTTGCCGAGCGGCGCGACGATGCGGCAGCCGTCCCGCTGCGCAAGAACCTTCAGCGTCGCGAGGTCGAGATGGTCGTAGTGGTTGTGCGTGACGAGCACGACATCGATCTTCGGCAGGTCGGCGAGGCGGATGCCGGGCGGGTTGACGCGCTTCGGGCCGGCGAAGGCGAGCGGGCTCGCCCGTTCGCTCCAGACCGGATCGGTGAGGATGTTGAGGCCCGCGGTCTGGATGAGCAGCGCCGCGTGCCCCGCCATGGTCACGACGAGACGGTCGCCGGCGATGCGCGCCTCCGGCACGGCGGGCGGAAAGGGGCTCGGCCAGTCGAGCGGCCAGGCGGCGCGGCCGCCGCCCAGCTGCCAGCGCAGGAGATCGAAGAAGCCGTTCGGCTCCTCGCCGCCCGGATTGAAGAAGTGCCTGCCGTCGAAATGGTCGCTGACCGGCCCGTCATAATAGCGGTTGGCGGCAAGGCTGCGGCTCGCGAACGTGCCGCCGGCCAGCGTCGCCAGCACGCCGAGGCTCGACCATTTGAGAAACTTCCGACGGTTCATTGACAAAAGATAAGCTGCGCCCCGCCGCGCCGCAATGCGCCGCCGCGGCCTCGCAAAAATGTTATGCGGGCGGCGGGATCGGCCGCCGTCCTTGACTTTCCGGCTCCTTTCCTGTTTAAGCCGCGCATCCGCGACAAGTGACGAGACTTGGAACGACGCCGACCGGGACCCATCGAGGTATAAACAGATCCCGGAGGTCAACACCCGACAGCGCGATGCGCCCTCGGGTGCTTTTCGGCTTTGCGTCTTGTTTTTGTCATGGGTAGCACCGACGTTTCCGCCAGAAGCGGAAACAAGAAGGAAGACGTGATGTTTGAAACACTCCAGGACCGCCTTGGCTCCATCCTGAATGGATTGACAGGCCGTGGCGCGCTTTCCGAGGCGGATGTCTCGGCGGCGTTGCGCGAGGTCCGCCGTGCGCTTCTGGAAGCGGACGTGGCGCTGGAAGTGGTGCGTTCCTTCACCGATGCGGTGCGCGAGAAGGCCGTCGGTGCCGAGATCGTCAAGTCGATCAAGCCCGGCCAGATGGTCGTGAAGATCGTGCATGACGAGCTCGTCGCCATGCTCGGCTCCGAGGGCGTGTCGATCGACCTCAACGCGGCCGCGCCTGTCGTCATCATGATGGTTGGCCTGCAGGGCTCGGGCAAGACGACCACCACGGGCAAGATCGCCAACCGGCTGAAGACGCGCGACAAGAAGAAGGTCCTGATGGCCTCGCTCGACACGCGCCGCCCGGCCGCGCAGGAGCAGCTGCGCCAGCTTGGGCAGCAGACCGGCGTCGACACCCTGCCGATCGTCGCCGGCCAGTCGCCGACCGACATCGCCGCCCGCGCCGTGCAGGCCGCGAAGCTGGGCGGCCACGACGTCGTCATCCTCGACACCGCCGGCCGCACCCATATCGACGAGCCGCTGATGATCGAGATGGCGGAGATCAAGCGGAAGTCGAACCCGCACGAGATCCTGCTCGTCGCCGACGCGCTGACCGGCCAGGACGCCGTCAACCTCGCCCGCAACTTCGACGACCGCGTGGGCATCACCGGCCTCGTCCTCACCCGCATGGACGGCGACGGCCGCGGCGGTGCGGCGCTCTCCATGCGCGCCGTCACCGGCAAGCCGATCAAGCTGATCGGCGTCGGCGAGAAGATGGGCGAGCTGGAGGAATTCCACCCCCGGCGCGTCGCTGACCGCATCCTCGGCATGGGCGACATCGTCTCGCTCGTCGAGAAGGCGGCGGAGAACATCGACGCCGAGAAGGCGAAGGCCATGGCCGAGAAGATGGCCAAGGGCAAGTTCGACCTCGACGACCTCGCCGATCAACTGCGCCAGATGCAGAAGATGGGCGGCATGGGCGGCATCATGGGCCTGATGCCCGGCATGGCCGGCATGAAGGACAAGATGGCCGCCGCCGGCCTCGACGACCGCCTGTTCAAGCGCCAGCTCGCCATCATCTCCTCGATGACCAGGGCCGAGCGCGCCAATCCGGACATCCTCAAGCACTCCCGCAAGAAGCGCATCGCCGCCGGCTCCGGCACCGATGCCGCCGACATCAACAAGCTCCTGAAGATGCACCGCCAGATGGCGGACATGATGAAGGCGATGGGCGGCAAGAAGGGCGGCGGCCTGATGAAGCAGATGATGGGCGGCCTTGCCGGCAAGATGGGCCTCGGCGGCGGCATGGGCGGCATGCCGGACCTGTCGAAGATGGATCCCAAGCAGCTCGAAGCGCTCGCCAAGCAGGCCGAAGCCGCCGGCATCAAGCCGGGCAGCCTGCCGGGCCTCGGCGGCAGCGGCGGTCTTCCGGGTCTCGGCGGGGGGCGCCTGCCCGGCCTCGGCGGCCTGCCGGGCCTTCCCGGCCTGCCGAAGAAGAAGTGAGGGAACGCGGCATGACGATCGATCCGAAGGTCAGGCAGCAATTGGGAGAATACCGGCAGTCGATCGACAATATCGACGCTGCCCTTGTGCATATGCTCGCCGAGCGCTTCCGCTGCACCCAGGCGGTCGGGGTCCTGAAGGCGACGCATGATCTGCCGCCGGCCGATCCGGCGCGCGAGGAATACCAGATCGAGCGCCTCCGCCGCCTGGCGAAGGACGCCAATCTGGATCCGGATTTCGCGGAGAAGTTCCTGAACTTCATCATCCGCGAGGTGATCCGGCACCATGAAGCCATTGCCGCCGAACACAGCGGCGCAAACCAGAATACCGCTTGAAGAAGCGGTCCCTACATCTCAAGGAGAAATGACATGGCATTGAAAATTCGTCTCGCCCGCGGCGGCTCCAAGAAGCGTCCGTACTACCAGATCGTCGTCGCCGACGCCCGTTCGCCGCGTGACGGCCGCTTCCTGGAGAAGCTCGGTTCCTGGAACCCGATGCTCGGCAAGGACGACGCGAGCCGCGTGCAGATCGACGCCGACCGCGCCAAGGAATGGCTCGCCAAGGGCGCCCAGCCGACCGACCGCATCGCCCGCTTCCTCGACGAGGCCGGCGTCCTGAAGCGCGAATCCCGCAACAACCCGGAAAAGGCAAAGCCGGGCAAGAAGGCGCTCGAGCGCGCCGCCGAGAAGAAGCAGAAGGAAGAAGAAGCCGCTGCTGCCGCCGGCGAATAATCTGCCGCGAAAGCCTTGCCTCACCCACCGACGTCGTCCTCGGCCTTGAGGCGAGGATCCACGTCTCACCCGCAGCGGGTGGATGCCCGGGTCAAGCCCGAGCATGATAGAGGAGAGGGACGAGGAGCCTGTCACCAAGCTTGCGGGCGGCATTTCATGCCGCCCGTTTTCGTTTGGAGCCTTGCACGGAACATCGTAAGAGGCTTTGCGAGACCACACGGAACCGAACCATGGCGAAACTGGAAAATCCCGTCCTCATGGGCACCGTCGGCGCGGCGCAGGGGCTGCGCGGCGAGGTCCGCGTGAAATCCTACACCATCGATCCGACCGCCATCGGTGACTACGGGCACCTGCACACGGAGGACGGCCGGTCCTTCGAGGTGCTGGAGGTGCGCGAGGCGAAGAACCTGGTGATCGTGCGCTTCCGCGGCATCAACGACCGCACCGCCGCCGAGGCATTGAATGGCCTCGACCTCTATATCGAGCGCGACAACCTGCCGGACGAGGAGCTGGACGAGGACGAGTTCTTCTATGCCGACCTCGAGGGGCTGGAGGCGGTCGACACGACCGGCCGCAGCCACGGCAAGGTGACGGGCATCTTCGATTTCGGCGCCGGCGACCTGCTCGAGCTCAAGGGTCCGGGCCGGCGCCCGGTGCTCATTCCCTTCTCCGAGGCCGCCGTGCTGGAGATCGACCTCGAAGGCGGGCGACTGCTGATCGATGCCGTCGCCGCCGGCCTGGAGGAGGAAAAGGACGGCCCCGGCAGCCGGCGCCGCCGCCCGCCGCCGGGCGAGGAGGAATGACGTGGCTTTCCGCGCCACCGTCCTGACGCTCTATCCGGAGATGTTTCCGGGCTTCCTCGGCCAGTCGCTCTCCGGCAAGGCGCTCGCCCGCGGCGACTGGTCGCTCGACTGCGTGCAGATCCGCGACTTCACCACCGACCGCCACCGCACCGTCGACGACACGCCGGCCGGCGGCGGGGCAGGCATGGTGCTGAAGCCGGACGTGCTCGCCCGCGCCATCGACCATGCCTCCGAAGGCGACAATCGCCCGCGCCTGCTGATGAGCCCGCGCGGCCGGCCGCTGACGCAGAAGCGCGTGCGCGAGCTTGCGGCCGGCGAGGGCGCCATCATCGTCTGCGGCCGTTTCGAGGGCGTGGACCAGCGCGTCATCGACGGGCGCCAGCTCGAAGAGGTCTCGATCGGCGACTATATCCTCTCCGGCGGCGAGCCGGCGGCGATGATCCTCATCGACGCCGTCGTGCGCATCCTGCCGGGCGTGATGGGCAATGCGCTGTCCGGCGAGCACGAGAGCTTCGAGAGCGGGCTCCTGGAGCATCCGCACTATACGCGCCCGCAGGTCTGGGAGGGGCAGGAAATCCCCGGCGTGCTCACTTCCGGCCATCACGCGGCCATCGAGAAGTGGCGGCGCGAAGAGGCCGAGAAACTGACCCGCGAGCGCCGGCCGGACCTGCTCGCCGCTCAGCCCGTCACGAAGTAATAGACCGTCAGCGCAAGGCCGACCGCGACCACCAGGCCGCGGATCACCGGCTGCGGCACGCGCCGCGCCGCCCAGACGCCGGAATAGCCGCCGATCGCGCCCGCCGGCACCATGACCGCCGCCTGCGGCCAGCCGACCACGCCGCCGCTGGCAAAGACGACGATCGCCATGGCGGCGATGACCACGGCGACGAAGTTCTTCAGCGCGTTCAGCCGGTGATAGTCGCCGCCCTTGGTAAGGCCCAGCACGGCCAGCGTCATGATGCCCATGCCGGCGCCGAAGAAGCCGCCGTAGATCGAGGTCACGAACTGGCCGGCAAGACCGAGCGGCGAAATCGGCTTTTCCGGGCTCAGCGTCTTCGGCTTGAGATAGGGTCCGGCCGCGAAGATCGCCGTCGCGGCGAGCAGGAGCCAGGGCACGAGAGCGCGGAACGACGGATTGGAGAGCGAAAGCAGCAGCAGCGCGCCGGCAAGCCCGCCGACGAGCGACAGGACGCCGAGCAGGGCCGCCTCCTTCCAGTCGGCGCGGATCTCCCTGGCATAGGCGAGCGTCGACGTGACGTAGCCGGGAAACTGCGTGATCGAGGAGGTGGCGTTGGCGACGATCGGCGGCAGGCCGGTCAGTGTCATCGCACCGAAGGTGAGGAAGGTGCCCCCGCCGGCAATGGCGTTCACCACGCCGGACAGAAAGCCCGCGACGAAAAGAAAGACGGCATCGGCAAGCGACATGATATTCCCCCGGGCGACGGCCGGAAGCCGCGCTTTCCCCCTCAACGCCGTGATAGCGTGGCGCCGGAGGGCCGGCAAGGCCCGAAGATCCGCCGCTCCGGCGCCGATTCTTTTGCCGCCGGGGGATGACAAGCCGGTCCGATTGGTGTATTGGCCCGCACGGTTCGGGATTGTCCCGCCGACCTGCAAGCAAAGAATGGCGAATCCGCTCCGCCCGGCAACGGGCTACCCTTCGAGGCTGCGGCCCACAAGGAAAACGTCGAGCGCTCTGGCTGTTTCAGAAGAACCGAAGGTTAGACCGATGAACATCATCCAGCAGCTCGAAGCCGAACAGGCCGCGAAGATCGAAGCCAAGCGCACCCTCCCGGAATTCTCCCCGGGCGACACCGTCCGCGTCAACGTGCGCGTCACGGAAGGTTCGCGCACCCGCGTCCAGGCCTATGAAGGCGTCTGCATCGCCCGTTCCGGCGGCGGCCTCAACGAGAGCTTCACCGTCCGCAAGATTTCCTACGGCGAAGGCGTCGAGCGCGTCTTCCCGGTCTACTCGCCGCTCGTCGAGAGCGTCGAGGTCGTGCGCCGCGGCAAGGTCCGCCGCGCCAAGCTCTACTACCTGCGCGACCGCCGCGGCAAGTCGGCCCGTATCGTCGAGAACACCGGCACGCGCGCCCGCAAGCTGAACGACGCCGAGCGTCAGGCCGTTGCCGAGGAGAAGGCACGCCTCGAAGCCGAGAAGGTCGCAGCCGCCCAGGCGCTCGCGGCTGAAAAGGCTGCGGCGGAAGCCGCAGAAAAAGCTGCGGCCGACGAAGCTGCAAAGGCCCAGGAAGCCGCCGCCGAATAAGCGGCCGCCGTTTCCCATCGATCCAAGCCGTCGGCCCTGGCCGGCGGCTTTTGTTTTATGGAAATGCGTTTGCGCGCAACCGGCATGCTTGCCTGCCGGCCAGAACCTGTGACAGTGTTCCGCCGCCACGATTTCAGGAGCATGTTTTGATGTTTTCCCGCCGCGCCGTTCTTGCAGGCCTTGCCGCCGCTGCCCTCATGCCCGCCGTCGCGCTCGCCGCCGACCTTCCCGATCTCGGCGGCAGGACCGTCGTCGTCGTGACGGAGAACGCCTATCCGCCGCTGCAATTCGTCGACCCCAAGACCGGCGAGCAGATCGGCTGGGAATACGACGCGATGAACGAGATCGCCAAGCGCCTCAACTTCAAGGTCGAGTACCAGAACACCAGCTGGGATGCGATGATCCAGGCCGTCTCCGACAACCAGTACAACATCGGCATGACCGGCATCACCATCAAGGACGACCGCAAGGAGAAGGTCGACTTCTCCGACCCCTACATGCGCTCCCAGCAGTTCATGCTGGTGCGCGCCGACGAGACGCGCTTTACGGACGCAAAATCCTTCGCCGCCTTCACGGACGGCCTGATCGCCGCCCAGCCCGGCACCTCGCCCTTCTACACGGCCGTCTACGAGATCCTCGACGGCAACGAGCAGAACCCGCGCATCAAGCTGTTCGAGACCTTCGGCGCGACGGTGCAGGCGCTACAGGCCGGCGACGTCGACCTCGTGCTGACCGACAGCGTCGCGGCCAACGGCTATGTCCAGGCCTCGGGCGGCAAGCTCAAGGTGATCGGCGAGCCGCTCGGCACGGAGGATTTCGGCTTCATCTTCCCCAAGGGCTCGGACCTCGTCGCCCCGGTCAACGCCGCGATCGCGGCGCTGAAGGCGGACGGCACGCTGGACGCGCTCAACAAGAAGTGGTTCCTGGACTACAAGATGGGTGAGTGACGGGCAGCCATGGCGCCCGTTTCCCGCCACGCGGCGAAGGACGACTATCCCTGGTGGCTGGTCGCGCTCGGCGCGATCGCGCTGGCGCTTGCCGGCGTCATCGCCGCGAACGACCTCTATGCGCAGGTGTTCGGCGTCGTCCTGAAGGGGCTGTGGGTCACAGTCTTCGTGACCCTCGTCGCCTTCCTGCTCGCCACCCTGCTCGGCCTCGGCATCGCGCTGATGGCGCTCTCGCAGAGCAAGGTCCTGCGCCAGACCGCGCGCTTCTACACGGAGGTGATCCGGGGCGTGCCGATCCTCGTTCTCCTCTTCTACATCGCCTTCGTCGGTGCGCCGGCGCTGGTGGCTGTCGTCAATTTTGTCATCGGCCCGCTCGTTGCCGCCGGCACGGTGGAGCCCGTGCAGGTGCGCGACCTGTCCTTGATGTGGCGGGCGATCATCGCGCTGATGATAGGCTATTCGGCCTTCATCGCCGAGGTCTTCCGCGCCGGCATCCAGTCGGTCGACAAGGGGCAGATCGAGGCGGCCAAGGCCCTCGGCCTGTCGCGCGTCCAGCGCTTCCGCCTCGTCGTCTTCCCGCAGGCGGTCCGCGTCATCCTGCCGCCGCTCGGCAACGACTTCGTGGCGATGGTGAAGGACTCCTCGCTCGTCTCGGTGCTCGGCGTCGCCGACATCACGCAGATGGGCAAGGTCTATGCCTCCGGCTCCTTCCGCTTCTTCGAGACCTACTCCATCGTCGCCTATGTCTATCTCATCCTGACCATCGGCCTGTCGCTGGCGCTGCGGGCGCTGGAACGGCGGCTGCGCCGCGGCGCCGGCCACTGATTCTTGGCAATTGCCGAAACCCGCAAAAATCGTTATATGCGGGAACATGGAATCCAAGTTCGGATGCACGGAAAAGCATGTCGTCGTGCTGCAGGATCACAAGCGCCTGCCGGCACGCTTCTTTGCGCGTGTCTTCGGGGCGCTCACCAGCCGCCTATCCTGATCGCCCGTTGATTTCGCGCGGTCCCGCCAGCCACGTGCTGCGGATTTCCAGAACCCCTACACATGCCCAGCGGATGAAGAGCCATGAGTGCACCCCGTACCCTCTATGACAAGATTTTCGACGACCATATCGTCAGCCAGCAGGAAGACGGCACCTGTCTTCTCTACATCGACCGTCACCTCGTCCACGAAGTGACGTCGCCCCAGGCCTTCGAGGGCCTGCGCATGGCCGGCCGCAAGGTTCGCGCGCCGGAAAAGACGCTCGCCGTCGTCGACCACAACGTTCCCACCTCGCCGGACCGCCACCAGGGCATCAAGAACGAGGAAAGCCGCATCCAGGTCGAGGCGCTGGCGAAGAACGCCGCCGACTTCGGCGTCGAATACTATTCGGAAAGGGACGTGCGCCAGGGCATCGTGCACATCGTCGGCCCCGAACAGGGCTTCACCCTGCCGGGCATGACGATCGTCTGCGGCGACAGCCACACTTCCACGCACGGCGCCTTCGGCGCGCTGGCGCACGGCATCGGCACCTCGGAAGTGGAACATGTCCTCGCCACCCAGACGCTGATCCAGAAGAAGGCGAAGAACATGCTGGTGCGCGTCGACGGGACGCTTCCCGGAGGCGTCACCGCCAAGGACATCATCCTCGCCATCATCGGCGAGATCGGCACGGCCGGCGGCACCGGCCACGTCATCGAGTTCGCCGGCGAGGCGATCCGCTCGCTGTCGATGGAAGGCCGCATGACGATCTGCAACATGACGATCGAAGGCGGCGCCCGCGCCGGCCTCATCGCCCCGGACGAAACGACCTTCGAATACATCAAGGACAAGCCCCGCGCGCCGAAGGGCAAGGCGCTGGAGATGGCGCTGGAATACTGGAAGACGCTGCACACGGACGAGGGCGCGCATTTCGACCGCGTCGTCGTGCTCGACGCCGCGAACCTGCCGCCGATCGTCTCCTGGGGCTCCTCGCCGGAAGACGTCGTCTCCGTGCAGGGCGTCGTGCCGAACCCGGACGACATCGAGGACGAGACGAAGCGCTCGTCCAAGTGGCGCGCGCTCGACTACATGGGCCTGAAGCCCGGCACGAAGATGACCGACATCGCCATCGATCGCGTCTTCATCGGCTCGTGCACCAACGGCCGCATCGAGGACCTGCGCGCCGTCGCCAAGGTCGTCGAGGGCAGGAAGGTGGCCTCCACCGTCAGCGCCATGATCGTCCCGGGCTCCGGCCTCGTGAAGGAACAGGCGGAGAGGGAAGGTCTCGACAGGATCTTCAAGGAGGCCGGCTTCGACTGGCGCGAGCCGGGCTGCTCCATGTGCCTTGCGATGAACGACGACCGCCTGAAGCCGGGCGAGCGCTGCGCGTCCACCTCGAACCGCAACTTCGAGGGCCGCCAGGGCTTCAAGGGCCGCACGCATCTCGTGTCGCCCGCCATGGCCGCCGCCGCCGCGATCGCCGGCCACTTCGTGGACATCCGCGAGTGGCGGTAGGCCGGGCGCTTGCCGACAGCGTAAAAGGCCGGGAGCGATCTCCCGGCCTTTCCGTTTGAGGAGTTCCCATGAAACGGCTTTTCCTGCTGCGCCACGCCAAATCCGCCTGGCCCGACGGCGTCGAGGACCACGACCGCCCCCTCGCCGACCGCGGCCGCCGCGATGCTCCCCGCATGGGCGCCCACATGGCCGAGGCGGGCCTGCAGCCGGATTTCGCGCTGGTCTCCTCCGCCCGGCGCACGCAGGAGACCTGGGCTCTCGTCGCCCCCGAACTTGAGCCCTGTCCCTGCCGCACCGTCTCCGCGATCTACGAGGCCGAACCGGAAGCCATCCTGGCGGCGATCCGCGACGCACCGCAAGGAAGCGGCAGGTTGCTCGTCATCGGCCACAATCCCGGCTTCGAGGACCTGGCCAGGCTGCTTGCACCGGCCGGAGAGACCGATGCGATTAGCCGGCTAAGGACGAAATATCCAACGGCTGGCCTCGCCGTGATTGCGCTCGCCATCGGCCGCTGGAGCGAAGCCGCGCCCGGCACGGGCCGGCTCGAAGCCTTCATCACGCCAAGGACGCTACCCTGAAGGATGCCGTCTTCGACGTGATTAAAAGGGCGGCCAAACCACCGACAGCAACCCGATAGCCACCAGATGGCAACTCGATTTGCGCACATCATACCCCCACTCTCTATGTCACCCGCCGCGGATGGATCCTCGGGTCAAGCAACCGTGGAGTTATGGTTTGAAGGCTGGGTCTGTTCTTGCGATGGCGTTTAGGATCGTG
>NZ_JBJIEP010000021.1:0-101073 GCF_046557955.1 Shinella agrisoli
GGAGGAGCATGAGCACCGGCACGATGAAGAAGAGGACGATGAGCAGCAATGCCGGCACGAGATAGCCGAAAGTGCCCAGGAGCCGCCTCCGGTATGCTCGAGAACTGGCAGATGCCATTCGTAACCCCTCTTACTCTCCCGGCGTCTTGAGGACGCCCATTGTCATTGCGGTCCGTCCCCGCACTCATCCGGCCGGCTGCGGCGAGAACGGCGCCGCATTCATGATCTTGTTCTCGGCAAGCTCGATGAGGCCGACGATCTCGGGAATGAACGCCTGCCATTCCGGATCTTCGGCGAGCGCCCTGCGGCGGCGCTGGCGATCGTCGAGGCTGGAAAAGGCCCAGATGTGGACGATCTCGTTGATCGGCCCGATTTCGGAATAAAGATAACAGACGAGGTTTCCCAGATGCTTCTTCTGGATTGCGATGCCTCTTTCCTCGACGGCCTTGAGATAGGCGGGAAGGGCGCCGTTCTTCAGCCGATAGGTCCTGACTTCATGGAACATGGCGTCATTTCGCCGTTCGGGACAGCGCCAGGCTCGACGTGACCGGGTGCACGCGGCCGGAAATGTCATCGCCGAAATAGACGCCGAAATTGCCGATCGAGCTTTCAAGGACGAAACGTCTGATGACGTCGGCCGTCGCCGTGTTCTCGAACGTCGCGTCCACCAGATCGGCCCCGCCGATGAACCGTCCTTCCCGCGGAATGCCGCTGCCGGCCAGCGCGTGGTAGATCACGTTGTGCTGCCGGCCGCCCTTCGTCGAGAAGACCGAATAGATGAAGCCGATCTCGATGGAGAGGCCGGACAATTGCCGCAGATGGTCCTCCAGCGCCTTGACCGGGTCTCCATCGACGCTGGTGCAGCTCGGCAAGGCAAGCCGCTCCTCGCCCAGCAGATAGATCGCGCCGTTCTGTTCGAGCACGGCCCCTATCCGCGCTTCCGGCTCGGCAGCCGCGGACGTGCCGATCGCCTCCAGCCTCGGCGTGAAATAGCGGCCGCGGACATAGCCGAGACCATTCAGCCCATTGTTGACGAAAGCGACGATGCGGCCGAGCAGGATGACGTGGTCGCCGGCCTCGATGACCTGGCTGAGGGCGCATTCGAACCAGGCCGCGGCGCCTGGAAAGATCGGCGAACCGTTGGGCGCATCGGCCCATTCGACGGAGGAGAACCGATCCTCGAGCTGGCGGGCAAATGTGTTCGAGACATCCTGCTGGTGCTCGGACAGGATATTGACCGCGAACCTGTCGGTGCCCGTCATGGCCGCGTAGCTGCGCGAGGTTCTGGCCAGGCAGACGAGCAGCATGGGCGGATCCATGGAGACGGAGCTGAAGGAATTAGCGGTGAAGCCGACGGGCTTGCCGTCACGCGCCCGTGCCGTGACGACGGTCACCCCCGTGGCGAAGGCGCCGAAGGCATCGCGCAACGCGCGGGGATCGATGGTCTGCTCAATCACGGTTGTCTCCTTTCCCGCTCGGACGGTCCGCAGCGCCGGCTCACACGCCCGCCGGATTGGCGACGTCGTGTCCGAGATCCTGCAAATCCTGGTAGCGATTGCCGATGCGGTGATGCGGCCGGCCGCCGACCGAGGCGCCGAGCGCGATCACGATCTCGCCCGCCGCCGGCGCATCGCAAACCGAGGTCTGGATCGTCAGATAGTGCGAGCGGCGGCCCTCGTCGTTCTTGTCCATCAGCGGGATCATCAGGGGCGCATTGGCCGGGCCGCGCGTGTTGCAGAAGGCGAGATAGGACTTCGCGCCCACCGCCGTGCGGTAGTGATTGCCGAAACGCAGCGTGTGGATCAGGGCCGAGGCGTGCTCGATTTCGCCGTCGAGGCCGACGATGGCCGACTTGCCGTAGGCCTCGACGCGATCGCCCGAGCCGACGGCGTCGATGATCATGCCGGTCAGCAATTCGCCGAGCACGGGGGCGGCAGCATGGATTTCCGGCTTGAGGTCCTCGACGAAGCCCCTGCCCGCCCAGGGATTCGTGACGACGGCGATGGCCGAGTAGAGTTTGAGGGGCGTGGCCGCCGTCTTGCCGCCCTCGATGAGGGTGGTTTCAACTTGCAGCAGGGTCTTGCGGATTTCGATTGCCACGAAAAGCTCCCGGTCTTGATGCGTCGATCAGATATTGGTGTTGATCCAGACCGTGATGGTCTTGGTGTAGTCCCGCACGGCATCGATCCCGCCTTCGCGGCCCTTGCCGCTGTCGCCGAACCCGCCGATCGGACCCATGGGTGCACCCATCCGGTAGCAGTTGACGAACTGGATGCCGGCGCGCAGGCCGTCGCTGAGGCGCAGGACGCGGCCGACATCCCGGGTGAAGATGCCGGATGCGAGGCCGAAACGGGTATCATTGGCCATGTCCAGCGCTTGCTGTTCGTCGTCGAAGGTCATGACGGTCAGCACCGGACCGAACATCTCGGTCTGCGCCAGGTCGTGACTGTTGGCATCCACTTCGACGATGGTCGGCAGGTAGTACCAGCCTTCCTTGAGTTCTTCAGGCCGGCTGCCGCCGAGCAGGATGCGTGCGCCGCCCGCCGCGGCCTTGGCGACGGAGGTCTCGATCCGCGAGAGCTGTGCCTCGGTCGCCAGCGGGCCGAGCTGCGAATCCGTGTCCAGCGGATCGCCGATCCTGAGCGTTGAGGCGGCCTCGACGAGACGGCGGACGAATTCGGGATAGATGCCTTTCTGCACCAGCGCGCGCGACGAGGCGACGCAGCTCTGGCCGGCCGAGCCGAGGAAGACGCCGGAGATGACGCTGGCGACCGCATTGTCCAGATCGGCATCATCGAAGATCAGCGCCGGCGATTTGCCGCCGAGCTCGAGCGACACATCCGCGAGATTGCGCGACGAGTTCTCGACGATATGCCGCGCCGTGTCCGGCCCGCCGGTGAAGGCGATCTTGGAAACCAGGGGATGGCTGCTGAGCGCCCGGCCGCAGGTGGCGCCCCCGCCGGTCACCACATTGATGACGCCCCTGGGCAGGTCGATGGCTTCGGTGACGAGGCGGACGAATTCGATGATCGGGGCCGCCGCGATTTCCGACGGCTTGATGACGATGGTGTTGCCGGCCGCAAGGGCCGGGCCCAGCTTGAGCGAGAGCAGCCAGAGCGGATTGTTCCATGGCACGATGGCAGCCACCACCCCGATCGGAACGCGCTTGGTAAAGGCGGTCATGCCCTGCTGCGGCGGCGTGAACGTATCGCCCGTGACCTTGTCGGCAAGCTCGCCGAAAAAGCGCAGGTAATCGGCGCAGACGCTGGCGAAGCGCTTTGTCTCGGCCAGCACCTTGCCGGAATCGGCGGCCTCGATCTCGGCAAGAAGATCGGCGTTCTGCACCGCGACATCGGCCATCCGGCGGATCAGCAGACCGCGCTGGACCGGCCCCAAAGCCCGCCATTCAGCGCCGTGAAAGGCGGCATGCGCGGCCCGGACCGCCTTGTCCACCTCCGCCTCGCCGCAATCCGGCATGCTGTAGATCGGCTGTGCGGTCGCGGGATTGTAGGACAGGATGCGGGGCTTCTCCGCGAGATCTCGCCATTCGCCATTGATGTAAACGGGCATGGGGCGTGTTTCGCCCGCGCGTGCGGTCACGGATTGCGTCATCGACATCTGGGAATCTCCATGCTTTCGGGCGACGCGAGCCGGCAATCGGATCGCGTCGCGATGGGAGGCCGGCGATTTGCCAGCCGTATTGCGATCAGGCCTCAGGATGCCTGCCAGGCGTACCACCGCGTTCCGATCTCGTCGGTATGTTCGGACCAGTATTCGAGGTTCATCGGCAGTTCCTGGTCGGCGTGCGAGAAGGGCATGAACTCGATCATGTCCTCGTTGAGCAGCGCTCGGGCACCCTCGTTGGTCGGCGCATAGGCGGATGCATTGGAGAAGTCTGCCTGGCCCTTGGCTCCGGATGCGATCGCGATGAATTCCATGGCGGCCGCCTTGTTGGGCGCACCCTTCGGGATGACCAGCATGTCCGGCCCCGGGATGTTCTGCGCCCAGGAGATGCCTAGCGTATCCAGGCCATCCTTCTGCATCGAATAAACGCGGCCGTTCCAGAACATGCCGAGCGGCGCCTCGCCGGAAGCGAGCAACTGCTGGGATTCCGCACCGGTTCCCCACCAGACGATCTCGCGCTTGATGGTGTCGAGCTTCTTGAAGGCACGGTCGAGATCGAGCGGGTAGACGTCCTCCGGCTTGACGCCATCGGCCAGCAGTGCCGCTTCCAGCGCACCCATGCATGCCCACTTGTAGAGCGCGCGCTTGCCGGGGAATTTCTCGAGGTCGAAGAGGTCCACCCAGCTCTTCGGTTCGCCGGTGACGAACTGCTTGTTGTAGGCCAGGACATAGGATGAGAGAAAACTGCCGACGCCGTATTCGAAGGTAAGGCGCGGGTCGAGCCCGTCCTTGTTGACGATATTGAAATCGATCGGCTCGAGGAGGCCTTCGCGGGCAAGCTTGTAGGCGAACTGGCCTTCGACATCAACGACGTCCCACATGACGTTACCGCTCTCGACCATGGCCTTCAGCTTGCCGTAGTCGGTCGGGCCGTCATTGATGACGGCGATACCGGTCTTTTCCGTGAACGGAACGGCCCAGGCCTTGTTCTGTGCGTCCTGCGTCGAGCCTCCCCAACTGACGAAGGTCAGTGATTTCGCTTGTCCGAAGACACTGCGCGCGCCCATGGCCGATCCCGCCAGAAGGAGGGCTGAATAATGAAGGAATGTTCTGCGCTTCATGTTTATTCCCCTTTTATGATGTGGTTGGAATTGCTGCGGGTGCCCCGACCGGTCTTGTTTGCCAGCCTCTGTCGGACGGCCTGAAGGGCGGGAATTTCCGTTATTCTTCCGAACCGGGAAATTCCCATGCGGTGCTGCCGGTCAGCCGACCTCGCGCCTGCTCTCTCCCGCGTTCTCGAAAGCGGGGATGACCTCGCGGCCGAACAGTTCGAGCGAGCGCTTCTGCTCCTCTCGCGACAGGCCAAATCCGGCATAGTAGCAGAAATTGTCGACTCCGGCCGCCTCGTAGAGCTTCAGCTTTGCGATGACTTCGGCCGGCGAGCCAAAAATCAAGTTCTCACGCAGGCTTTCGATGGCATATTCCTCGCTGTTGGAGGACGAGAAGACGTCGTGGGACAACGGGAAGCCGTTCACGACCCCGCCGTCGGTCTTGAAGAGATTCTCGAAGAGGCCGCTGCGATCGATCAGGGCGTCGACGGCGAGCTTGAGGCCGTCCGGCCTGTCATAGACGTGGGTGTGGCGCATCGTCATGAAACGCGGACGGCGGGCGAGCTTGCTCGCGGCGAAGGCATCTTCGAAACGTTGGCGATAGGCGAGGAATTCCGAGAACGGTCGCGTGATCGCCCAGGAATGAATGTTATAGCCCTGCGCGACGGCCCAGTTGTATGAGGCGGGATCGCGTGCGGCGATCCAGATCGGAATCTTGCTCTGGAGCGGCTTGGGAACGGAGGTCGAAGTCGGGAAGGACCAGTATGCTCCCTCATGGGCGTAGTCGCCGCCCCACAGCGCCTCCATCGCCGGCACCAGTTCCTGCATATAGGCAAAGCCCTGCTTTTGCGGGACGCCACCTGCCATGCGGTCGAATTCGTATTGATAGGCGCCGCGACCGATGCCAAGCTCGAGGCGGCCGCCGCTCAACTGATCGAAGAAAGCTGCCTCGCCGGCCAGCTTGATCGGGTGCCAGTAGGGCGCCACCACACACGCCGTGCCGAGCCGGATGCGGTCGGTGTGCTCTGCCATCTGGGTCAGCATCTGGAATGGCGCCGGGCCGATATTGGCCTCGATCGTATGATGCTCGCCGACCCAGACGATCTCGAAACCGGCCTGTTCCGCAAGCTGCGCCATCTCAAGCGTATGGCGGATAACGCCGCGCATGTCCTCGGCGTCGCTGCGTCGGTCCAGAGTGAGAGATACAGAAAACTTCATAGTGCAGACCCCGTTGTGACTTGCCGCCGAGAATAGACAAACCTCAACTAATTCCTTCCTATCTTTCAATGGAATCTGCTAAGTTTTTTCCTATGAAATTGTGAAGGATCAAGGTGGATGAAGCAGGCACCGGCGTCGGATTTCCTGGAGCGGCTCGGGGAAATCGCTCGGATCGTGCACGAAGGCAAGGACAGCCAGGACGTGCTGAGCCGCATGGCCTATGCGATTTGCTTCGACTCGCCCTGGAAATCGTCGTCGATCATGGCGGTCGACGCACCTTCGGCAAAATGTGTCGAGGTGGCGCATTTCAGCCGTTCCCAGACCGACAGGGTCAGGCCGACGGCCTGGAACTTGAGCACGAGCCCGACATCCGTCGTTCTGGCGTCGGGCGAGCCGGTGGTCATAGAGGATGCGCTTACGCAGACCGCCTATCCGGAATACTGGGCGGATGCGCAGGTCCAACGCTACCGGACCGTGGTTCTGCTGCCATTGCGGGCGACGGACAGGGACGGGCGCCCTCTCGTCATGTCGCTGCAGTCGCATGATCGTCTCGAAATATCGCCGATCATGCTGACCTATCTCTCGACCTGCGCGGATCTTGCCGGGATGGCGGTGGAGAAGGGCAAGACCCTGGAATCGCGGGACGATGCGATCGAGAAGCTGTCCTCCGTATTGATGCTGCAGCGCAGCCTTGTTTCCCAGGCGCTGAAGGAAACCTCGTTCCAGACCCTCGTCCAGCTCTGCCACCGCCACCTGACCAGCCCGTTCATCGTCGGCGATCTCGTGCTCGGTCGCGCCTATTGCAGCGGGTTTGCCGACAACCGGGCCATGGACGAATTGTGCAACGGCAGCGGCTGGCGGGCGATCGAGAGCTTTTTCAAGGTCACCGGAAGCGAGAAGTTCGACAAGAAAACCGTCCTGAAGCTCGGTGCCGGCACTGTGGCGCTCGACGTCCTGAGCCAGGCGATCATGGCCGATGGCGAGATCATCGGCGGCATTGCACTCGTGGTGAGCGAGGAGACATCGCAAGAGATCATTGAGGCCGCCGAAGCCATCTGGATGGTGCTTTCCATCGCGCTGCTGCGCAACCACATCCATTTCCAGGCCAACAAACAGTCCTCGTCGGAGTTCCTGTCCGAGCTCCTCGACGGCAAGCTGCACACTTTGCCCCTGCAGGATCATCCCTATGCACACATTTTCAAGCAATCCCATAATCTCGTGGCGCTCCGCAGCGACACGACTGCGGTGTCACTTTCGGCCGTCATGTGGCCCATATCCCGACTGGTGCAGACCATGGCGCAACGCATCGTAACCGGCATTGTCGGCCAGTTCGTCGTGCTGCTCGTCCCGCAGAACGAGTTCGACCAGCCCACAATGCAGCGGTTTACCGATCAATTGCTCGCCGAGGCGGAGCGTCTGAGCTCAGGTCGTTGCGTGATGCTGGAAATTCCGGACTGCATGGTTCCCGCCGACTACGCTTCGGCCTGGCGTCGCGCGTTGAGGCTGAGCGACTGGGCGATATCGAACAAGCACTATGGAAGGCTGTCGCTGACCGATACCGGGCCGTTCGGCATCCTCTCGGAAATGCTCGATTACACGCTCGTCAGCGACTATTGCCGCGCGGTCCTGAGCGGCATCCAGCAACATGATGCCACGCAATCCGCTCCACTCATGCCGACACTGCAGGCGCTTATTCGACATGGAGGACGCCCGCAACCGGTCGCAGACGAGCTCCACGTTCACATCTCGACTGTGCGCTACCGGATCGATAAGATTCGCGAAACTTTCAGCATCGATGTCCGGGACGCAGAGACCCGGTTTCGGGTCGAGATGGCTTTGCGCTTGACATCACTCTTGCCGGAGATGCGACATGATCAAGCGTTGCGGAGTGGCCCACCGAACAGACCCGACGGCGCGTTAGTTGTCCGGGGCCCGAGCGCATGAGAGATGATCTGGGCTGCCAACCGCCATGACATTAGACCTCTCATTGCGCCCGCTGAGAACATTCGGCGCCTTCGCTAGAAAATCGGTTCCGACCTCGTCAACCTCCGTCCCTGATCGCGGCCTATCGAGCAAGGAATCACTTCGCCGAGCGCCCGGATGAAATCCATAGCGTTGCATGGCGCAGGCCCTATGCATTGATGGGTCGCAGGGCATCGGTTGGCCCGTCGCTGGAATTCGTGCTTCATTTCGAGCTAGAAATGTGGCTCACCCCCTATGGGGCACCCTGAAATGGAATGTGGCATGCTGGACGTGCAGCAAAGACAAAATCTGAGCGGTGCGGCAAGGCGGCTACTTAACTATATCGAACGGCATCCCAATGCCGTGCTGGTCAGCTCCGCGCTTGACCTCGCTGCAAAGCTCGATGCCTGTTGACGCAGGATCGAACCTGACAACCCCTCCAACTGGTCGTAGAAGCCTATGCGAGGACGCTAGAGAGACTTTCGCGTCCGACACTGCCAAGACATATAAACAGCCTCATCAAGTGAGGCGAAATCACATGGCTCTGGGGTCGAACAGGCACCAAACAGCCAAGAACGGAGAATGGCCGGAGGAAGCCATCGCATGCACAATTCCGGGTTTGTTATGGAATGTGCCGCCGATCCCTGGTGTTTCCCAGTCATCATTCCCGTGGCGGAAGCGCCCGTCGGTGAGAACGAGGTAGATCTCCTCGGGTGAATGATTGTGATCCGGGTATCTCACGTCCGGTGCCAGAAGCGAGAGACCCACCCAGACATCGCGGCGATCCTCAATTCCCCCGGGACCGACGATCATGGTATTGGCGTGTCCGTTTCTGAAGGACTCGCTCGCCGTTGGTGCAGCACCTTCTCGCCTGTCCCACGACAGGAGAGGCGCCAGGGCAGCTATTCCAAGAGCCACCTCCTTTAGCGCGCCTCCCCGGCGAATTGCCGGCTCCAACGCGGCGTCGAGATAGTCGCACGCGGGCAAGCGGGTGCCATCGCCGACTGCTTCCTGTTTTGGCGTCGCAAGCGCTGCGAATACGCGGCGCAGGCAAGCTTGCGTCTCGGGACGCGGCGCACTTGTTTCAACGGCTCGTTTCACCGAGTCGAGAAAACCTTGCAGTGCGGGTGATCGTTCGATTGTGCTCATGACGGTCCTCCGGATCGGCGCTGCCTAGAATGTCGAAGTTGTCCGTAGTCCATCAGCGCTCCCTGCCCGCCTGCCACTGTTCGAAGGCTATCTGCAAGGTTGCCCCGATGCGCCTGAGCGGTTCCGGAGGAAGCCAGGTTGGAGTTCCGAGCTCCAGACGATCGCACAGGAGAGAAGAACGCAAACCGCTGGCTTGTTCGGCCAGGAGCTTACCTTGAATGGTTCCCCTGAGAACCCCCGCCCCTCCGCATCCAACAGATGCATACATTCCCGGTTTGACCTGCCCGAAGAAATAGTTGTCATTGTGGGTGATAGCCGTGACGCCGCCCCACACATGCTCGAATTCATGGGTGCGCATTCGCGGGAATCTGCGGCGGTAAAGTTGTGCCAGCATCCTGCGAGCGTCCGCAGTGCTGAGCTCCTTCTCATAGGAATCACCACTTCGAATGAGGAGGCGCCGCTTGGTCTTTCGCATTGTGGTTCCCATGCGATGCCCCGGAAGGACACCCCATGTGTGCCCGGCGCCCAGCAGTGCGAGTTGATCATCATCGAGTTGAGGCGTGAGTGCACCGTAGGTGTAGATCCCGATCATTCGATTACGGGCGATTCCGAGAGATCTCGCATGCAGATTGTTGGTTACGAAAACCCGATCTGCGACAAACTCGCCACGGTTCGTCTGGATAAGAAAGGGAGCGTTGTCGCTCAAAGACTGGACGGTGGTGTTTTCCCTCAGCTTTACTGCCGCAGGCAACGTGTCCGCGAGCCCGCGATGCAAAGCTGCCGGCTGTACCAGAGCCCGGGTCAAGGACCGTATCGCGTATCTATAGTACTCCGTCCCGAGCATCCGAGAAAGCTCCGGCCGGGCGTACTCCTCGGGGTTCAGGTCCCATGCACGATAGGTCTCGCGCGTTTGGCGAACCGATTTTTCGACCGACGGCGTGGCTGCAGCGGTTATAGCGGGCGTATTTTCATCCCAGTCGCAATCTATGGAGTGTTCGCTCACCAGCGAACGAAGCCAATCCAGGCCCGCTTGCGCCAGCCCCATCTGCCTCGTCGCCCACTCCTTCGCAAATCCGGCGGCGTTGGCACTTGGTTCACCTGGATTGACAAGGAGAAACCCGGAGTTCCGTCCTGAGGCACCTTCGCCTACGGTCGACGATTCCAGAAGGAGCACTTCTTCCCCGGGAGCAAGTTCGGCGAGACGACGCGCAGCCGCCAATCCGGTGTAACCCGCGCCGATGACGGCGGTGCGAAAACGTCGGGTTGTCGGCTCGTCTTCCCGGTTACGACGCTGTGGCAGCAACGCATTCCAGCCGGACCGTGACTTGTAGGAAGGGGCATTTTTCATTTCATGTACTCGACGTTGATCGACAATCAGTCGCCTTGATCAGAAGATATTTCCCGGAAATATCTGACGCCTTCCGGTTTCGGAGCCGGGCCCTTGCCGGGGTTCGTCGCGGGAACACGAACGGCTTGAAGCGACAGTGCCGCATTGTTGCGGAAGAGCCGGGAAACCAGGTTTTCGCGGAGTATTTCGAGATCCCAAGGTCGGATTGTACCGACCTTGGGGCAAACGTCCTCCTCATTCCCCGTAGATATCGAACGGGAAATACTTGTCGTTTATCTTCTTATATTCACCGCTCGCGCGCACCTTGCGGATGCCATCACTGATAGTGTCGCGCAGAAGGTTCTCACCCTTGCGAATGCCCATTCCGACACCGGGGCCGAAATATCTCGGATCGTCATATACCGGTCCTTTGAATTCGTAGTCCTTGCCCCGATCGGAGTCGAGGAAATGGAAGAGAAGGATCGTGTCGGAGAAAACCAGATCGACCCGGCCGGCTTCCATGTCCAAATAAGCCTGTTCGAGCGTCTGGTAGGACCTCATGACAGATTGCGGTAGTTCCGCCTTGACGTAGGCTTCCTGCCAGGCGCCTCCTTGAAGCCCGATCACGACATCTTTCAGCCCTTCAGGGGTATAGTCCCATTCCTTGCCCTTCCTGCCGACAAAACGGTTTTCTGTCGCCCAATACTTGTCCGTAAAATCGACGGCCTTTTTTCGCTCCTCAGTGATTCCGAGGCCGATGATGACATCGTATTTCCCGACCTGAAGGCCCGGAATGATCCCATCCCAGTCCTGCACGACGAATTCGCACCGGATCTTTTCCGCCGCGCAGATCGCATTCATGATATCGACGTCGAAACCCTGGACCTTGCCGTTCGTGTCGACGAAATTGAACGGCGGGTAAGCGCCTTCGATGCCGATCCGCACCGGGTCCGGCAACTTTTCCTGCGCCACAGCGGGCGCCAGGCCAAACAGTGGCGCTATCAACGCCAGTGAAACAATCCAAGATCGTGCCATTTCTTTCATTCCCCTTCTTGTGGCTGAGTTGCACTTCGATGCCCTTTACGTGTCCTGCGGTGAGGACACACCGAATGCGCCGGGCAAGGCGTTCGATCGCCGCCTCCGTTCGGGATGCAGCCATGCGTCGGCAATGTGGACCGCAACCACCGCGACCATGTTGATGAGCAGGTAGATCACCCCGGCCGCGATAAAGACTTCGAAGACGGCGTAGGTGCGGGAAATGATCTGCCGGGCGATCCCGGTTACCTCGAGAAGCGTGACCGTACTCGCGAGCGACGTCGCCTTGATCATGAGGATCAGCTCGTTCCCGTAGGCAGGCAGCGCCTGCCGCGCCGCCACCGGGATTACCACGCGTCGCACGATTGCCAGCCGCGACATTCCGACGGCATGGGCAGCCTCGATGTTTCCCGACGGCACGGAAAGGACGCCGCCTCTTATTATTTCACTCACATAGGCAGCCGTGTTGAGGGCCAGCGCTATCGTCGAGCACCAGAATGGATCCCGCAATACGACCCAGAAGATGCTTGTCCGGACCGCATCGAACTGGGAAAGCCCGTAATAGAGCAGGAAGAGCTGCACCAGCAGCGGCGTGCCGCGGAAGATGAAAACGTAGCCCTTTGCCAGCAGTTGGAGCGCAACGAAGCGCGACTGGCGTGCGGCGGTCAGCCCGATTGCCAGCATCAGGCCGGTGGAAACGCTCAGCAACGCCAGTTCCAGCGTGAGTCGCACGCCTTCCAGCAGCATCGGGAAGCTTTCCAGGATCATCTGGAAGTTCATGGCCGCGCCTCCTTCAGACCTCGTCCGGAGAAAATTTCGGCACGGGCGAAGAGACGCGCAGAGCCCCACGTGAACAGAAGATAGATCAGGGCTGCAGCAAGATAGAACGTGAACGGCTCATGCGTCACGCCCGCGGCCATGTTTGCGCTTCTCATGATTTCGGCCAGTCCGGTGACCGATATCAGGGAGGTATCCTTCAGCGTCGTCTGCCAGACGTTGTTCAGGCCGGGCAAAGCAACCCGTAGCGCCTGTGGAAACAGGATCCGCGAAACGATGACCCATCTCTTGAGCCCCAGGGCCATCGCCGCCTCCAGTTGGCCCTTTGGGACGCTTGCGATCGCGCCTCGGATCACCTCCGCAGAGTAGGCTCCCGAAATGAGGCCGACGGACAGAACGCCGATGGCGAATGCATTGACCTCGATGTAACCGCCGTAGCCAAACGTCAGCCTGACGATCGCCATGATCATCGAGCTGGTGCCGAAGAAGAAAAGGTAGATCACGAGCAGCTCCGGGATGCCGCGAACAAGCGTGGTGTAGACGAGAGCGAGCGCCCGCAGCGAAACGTGCCGCGATCTCGAAGCCATGGCAGCGAGCGCACCCGGGACGAGACCGAACGCAAAGGAGCTCACGGCCACAGCGATGGTCATCAGCGCGCCGATCAGAAGCGTGCTGCCCCACCCTTCCGGGCCAAACGAGAGGAGTGTGAGCGTCATGGAGCTCGCTCCCCGCCACCGCTGAGGAAGTCCCGGAGGCGTTGAGGCGCGCCGCCGCCGAACAAATCGCGCGGCGCACCTTGTGCGGCTATTCTCCCGCCCTGCAAGAAGACAAGCTGGCTGGCAACGTCCCTCGCGAAGGCCATCTCGTGCGTGACGATCACCATGGTGGTGCCTTCAGCCGCCAGTTGGCGCATCACCCTGAGAACCTCACCGACGAGTTCCGGATCAAGCGCCGACGTCGGCTCGTCGAACAGGATGGCATGCGGGGCCATCGCAAGCGCGCGAGCGATCGCGACACGCTGCTGCTGACCGCCCGACAAATGCGCCGGATAGGCGTTCTCCTTTCCGGAAAGGCCGACCTTCGCGAGATATGTGCGCGCCCGCTCGGCGGCCTCGCGCCTGGACAGGCCGAGAACGAAACGGGGGCCTTCCATGAGGTTTTCGAGAACCGTCCGGTGATCCCAGAGATTGAACGCCTGAAAGACCATTCCGACTTGCGACCGGAGGCGCTCGGCCTGCTTACGTCTGGCGCGTTCGTGCGGCGCGCCGTCGAAGGCTATCTGCTCTCCGCGAAACCTGAGCGATCCGGCATCGGGCGTTTCGAGAAGGTTCAGGCATCGCAGCAGCGTCGATTTTCCCGAGCCGCTTGAACCAACGATGGCAATGACGTCTCCACGGTTCGCTTCGAGCGAGACGCCGTCGAGAACCTTGTGTGCGCCAAACCACTTTTCCAGGTTGTCCGCTTCGATGATCGTCTCACGACCCGTGGCCGCACCGGGACGCCGGCCTCCGGCCGCCGTTTTGCGATCGACACGAGCAAGGTCGCAACCTGGAGTCGTCTCATCGTCTGTGGCGAAGTAGCATCCGTCCATCACCATTGCGCGACTTCTTCCCGCATGGTGGCGCGATCGCATTGCGGATGGGAGGGCCGATCGTCTTGCGCCTCGCCGTCTCCATGCTTGTAAGAAGCCATCGCTCACCTCCCTCGGCCGATTTTTCCGCCGCGATAGGAAGCTATCGCTTATTGAAAATTCTTTCAACAAGAATTGCGCTACAGCGAGTGCTGAAAGAGGCCGCATCTATCGACAGCGACCGTTTCTGGAAATGTGCCGGTGATTTGGAGATCGAGTGACGTCGGACGGTGGCGCCCGGATTCCTGGAAGTGAACGACGATTTCGAGCGTTGTCCTGTCGTCGAAACCGGCAACTGCAGTCACGATTTGACCGCTGCATCAATCACTTTTTGGCCAACGGCTCTTGAGCGCCCCGGTGGCTTACTGCCTATGTCAGGGAAGTTGCGTCTGCCGTTCGGTTGACGGCCCGGAAGGAGGCCTGGGGGTTTCGACGTTCCGGGACTCTGAGCCGGCCGATTGCGGCGCCCTCCGATCCCGCTTGGGTTTTAGACGGCTCAAGGGGCCTAGTTGCACTTCCAGGAGCGCATAACATCCTTCAACCGCGTCCGATTGAGATACGGCAGTCGGGTCGAGACACCATTCCAGCCACAGGCCATCGAAAAGGGCAATGAAGTTCATTGCAAGCTGCCCGGAGTTGACGCTGCGCCCACGTTCGGCTGCAAGCGCTGCTATTTCCAGCTGAAGCGCCTCACGATATTCGCGCCAAAGCTGGCTATGCTGGATTCTGAGGGCCTCGTTCTTGGCAATCTCGCCCCAGAGCGAAAGCCATATATGGAGGTTGGCCTTGGAAAAATGTTTTTCCGAGAACTGGGCCTGGATGAGGGCGCACAGCCGCTGTTCCGGGGTGCTTTCGTCAGCGTTGGCGCGGTTTATGCGAGCCTCGACAATCTGTTGATGGATGTCGTCATAGAGAGAAGCCCGATAGACCTCGGCCAGGATTTCGTCCTTGCCGGAGAAATGATGCGCAACGAGACCGATGGAGACCTTCGCCTCCTTGCGGATGTTGTCGGTCGTCAACGCCGTGATCCCGCCTCGCGAAAGGCATCGCGTTGCGGCTTCGATCAGCATCCGACGGCGTACCGCCGGCAACTCGCGGCTGAATCTCGGTCGTCGCGGTTTAATTTCTGTCATTTCTCGGGCCTTTTGGGTGACACGACTACTGCTAGCTGCGGCACTCGGGAGAGAGCAGTGATCTGCTTATGTCAGATTGAAGAGTCCTCGTCATCCTTTTCAGGCTCATGCCACGGGCAGCACTTCCGAGCCATCGCACACTATTCGTAGGCGCCGCGGCGACAGAAGGAAGATCATGCGAGATGACGAAAAAGGTACATCCCGCGGCAAGGGGGCCCTATTGCCCGCTGGATCGCCTCCTTGTTTGCGGGCAGAGGGCTGACATGTCGACCGTCGAGATCGGCATCGTTGTTTCATGGAAGCGGACACGAGACCACTGTTGTGGTGGTTGCGCCGCACTCGATTATCCTGGCACATGGCAGGTTCTGCCGACATCACTTCGTGATTGTGCCTAAGTTGCCAAATCATGTTTCCGTCCGCCCCTCGTTGCGACTACTGGTTTCCAGCCGGAACCATGGATTACAGCAAGGAGTAGGCAATCGCCGGAATCCCGATGGAGTCCGGCGATCACGTTGTTTTCTCGTCACTCGCAGATCATTTGGCCGGTGCTCTCCGGGAAGGTTACTCGTAGCGATCGTGGCGGCGTACCCAGTCCATTCCCTCGGCCTCGTTGCGACCCTTCGGAGCGAGATCGAGCATGTTGTAGGTGCCCATCATTACCTCGACGCCGCGCCCGTAGGTGGAGTAGGTGCGGAAGACCTCGCCCGCGTCGTCCTTGTAGAAGGCGCTGACGCCAGGCCATTCCTCGCCAGCTTCCCGCCATTCCCCGAAGTTGTAGTCGATATTTCCGCTGGCGACCTCCTCGGGCGTGAAGCTGACGCGGAAGTCGTAGTTGAAGTCGTTGCCGAAAGACGACACCCATTTGAACTGCCAGCCCATTCGTTTGCGGTAGCGCTCGATCTTGGCGAGCGGCGCACGCGAAACGGCAATCATGGTGACGTCGTGATGCGGCAGATGCTTGTTCATGCCGTCGGTGTGATCGGCCATGTAGGAGCAGCTCGGGCAGCCTTCCTTCCATCCCGGCGCGAACATGAAATGTTGCACCAGAAGCTGCGATCGACCGTCGAAGAGATCGGCCAGCGTGCGTGGGCCATGCAGCGTGTCGAACACGTATTCCTTATCGATGCGAACCCATGGGAGGGCAAGCCGGTCTCTGGCGATTTTGTCGCGAAGATGGGTAAGCTCCTTTTCCGCCTTCAGGAAATTCCGGCGGGCGTTCAGCCATTCATCGTGTGAAACGACAGCGTGTTGCATAGTCAGTCTCCTTCGGTTTGGGTGGTGGGGGCGCTGCGGCCCCGCAAACGGCCGGAAAGGAATTTCAGCCATGCCGATAGGTGAAAGAGGCTCATCAGCAGGTACATCAAGGCCATGTCGTTGATCGGCACGAAGGCCGGGACGGCGGAGCACATCATCGTGGCCGGCGAGCCAGCGGCAGAAATCCCGGCCATCCATGCGAAAGTCGGGGCAGCGGCGAGCCTGAGCCAGCCGTCCATGTCGCTAGCAGGCCCTCGCAACGAACCGGCGTTCCCTGCTGATGCCAACATCGTCACCTCCGATCGTCTGACAGAATTTGCCGTTTCCAGCGGTTGCTGTACGAAGACGTATCCCGGCCGGCAGGCCCAGCGAGAGTTACAAATGTGACGGGATTCCAATGGACTCGCTGTTTACTGCCGCTGCACGCGCGCTCTCGGCTGCCGATGCCCTCGCTGCGCTGAAGAGGGTCGCGTTGCGCGATGCCCCACCGGCGCCGGCGTTGCGTGGCATTCATATCGTATCAAGCGCAAAGCTCTTGATGAGATTCGAAATGGCGGCAAATGTGCCGGAGAAGCTAAACATTGATTATCTATGATAATGCTCTTGATCACAGAAGAATATATGAGTCAGAGGTTAAATTCTACGTCAACACAGACCGGTCGCTTGCGGTGTGTTAGAACAATCAATGACGATATTTTTTATTTTTAAGTAGGATTATCTATTCTTGGTTTTCTGATTTCAGCGGTTCATCGCCTTGCCTCACCCAGCGCGCGTTCTACGGAGCGGGCCGCGAGCCGAAACTTCCGGGGTGTCGTGCCGACGCGGCGCATGAATACGTCATAGAATCGGGTGCTCGAACCAAAACCGCAGTCGTGGGCGATTTCCACAATCGCCTCGTCGGTTTCCGTAAGCCGCTGCATTGCACGCGCGAGACGGTACCTGGTCAGATATTCCATCACGGAGATTCCAAGCACTTCCCGAAAAGCACGGTTTATCGTCGTCGGGTGGATGTCGGCGAGCTTCGCAAGCGATGCCAGCGTCAGCCTTTCGGCAAAGCGCGTGTTGATCAAGTCCGTCAACAGCTGTGCATGCCTGACGGCCGGATTGAGGGGTATCCCCGACTTGCTCGTTGCCCCATCCTTTTCCACCTGGTCGAGAATGATCCGGCGTACGGCCAGCTTGACCTCGTCGTACACCAGACGACGGCGCAGTTCGCCGCCCAATTCCCATTCGTCGATCCATCGGGAGGCAATGTGTGCACTTAGAATATCCTGCACCCTCTGCGTCACGAATGCGCCCTGCATGATCGCCTGGCGGGAGGCCTTGTTGATCGGCAGGGCCAGAAAGTCAACTAGGGGGAGATAGATGCAGATCAGGGGCGCATCCGGCGTTACGAAGATCGTCTGGTGCGGGATGGCGGCCCAGAACAGAGCGAAGCGCCCGGCCTCTACATGCTCCTGCCGTCCGTTGAACAGATAGGTCATGGTGCCGCTGAGGAGCAGATTGACCTCGATGTGATCATGCCAATGCGCAGTCCTCATCGTATCAGCGACGTGGCGCTCGACCAGAAAGGCGCGCGGGGAATCCGTCCACTCCCCGGTCTCGTTGAAATCCGCACTCATGCTGCCCCTGCGCTTCGATTCGGGAATAAATATACGAATATCGGGAAGAAATTCTGAATTAAATGGGCGATAGCGTTGACGAGGTGATCAGCAGGAGATCGAGATGCCGAAGATTTGCCTGGTTGGTGCAGGCAGCACCGTGTTTGCGCAGAACATTCTTGGAGATGTGCTGGCGACGCCGTCTCACCACGACCATGTGATCAGCCTGTTCGACATCGACGCCGAACGCCTCAAAACGTCCGAAATCGTCACCCGACGGATCTGCGAAGCGCTCAACCTTGCGACGGTGCGGGTCGAGGCGACGCTCGACCGGCGCACAGCCCTGAAGGACGCGGATTTCGTCATTCTGATGATGCAGGTCGGCGGCTACAAGCCGGCGACCGTCACCGATTTCGAAGTGCCGAAGAAATATGGTTTGCGCCAAACCATTGCCGATACGCTCGGCATCGGCGGCATTTTCCGCGGGCTGCGGACCATTCCGGTTCTCGAGGCGATCTGCCGCGATATGGAGGAAGTCTGCCCCGGCGCGCTGCTCATGCAGTATGTCAACCCGATGGCGATCAACTGCTGGGCCATCAAGGAACTGGCGCCGGGCATTCGCACGGTAGGGCTCTGCCACAGCGTGCAGCACACGGCCGCGCATCTCGCGGCATGCCTTGGCGAGGATATCGCCGACGTCAACTACCTGTCCGCCGGCATCAACCATGTCGCCTTCTTCCTGACATACGAGAAAATCCATGGCGATGGCAGGCGGGAGGACCTCTATCCCCGCCTGAAGGCGCTTGCCGCCGAAGGCCGTGTGCCGGACAACGACCGCGTCCGCTTCGACGTTCTGAAAAGGCTCGGTCATTTCGTCACGGAATCCAGCGAGCATTTCTCCGAATATACGTCCTGGTACATCAAGGAACGCCAGCCGGAGCTCATCGGCGCGCTGAACATCCCGCTCGACGAATATATCCGCCGATGCCAGGAGCAGATCGCCGGCTGGCATGCGCTCCGCCAGGATCTCGAGGGCAACAAGCCGGTCGTTGTCAGCCGTAGCAACGAATATGCCGCCGGCATCATCCATGCGGCGACCACCGGCGCACCGGCGTTGATCTATGGAAACGTCCCCAACAACGGCCTGATCGAGAATCTTCCGCCGGAGTGCATCGTCGAAGTGCCCTGCCATGTCGACAGGAACGGCATCCAGCCGATCCGGGTGGGCCGGATCCCGACGCAGCTCGCCTCGGTGATGAAGCTCAGCATTTCCGTCCAGGAACTCACGGTGGAAGCTGCATTGACGAAAAGCCGGGACCGCATCTATCAGGCCGCGCTTCTCGATCCGCATACGTCGGCGGAACTTTCGCCCGACCAGATCTGGTCTCTGGTTGATGACATGATCGAACGACATGGGGATCTTCTGCCCGAATATCACTGACGACGAGCCGTCAAAATCAATTGGCAAGGCGCCTTTCCACGGGAAAGGCGCCTTTTTCGTCTCGTTTGCCGCCCGAAAAAGATCATAAAAAATCATAAAAGTGATTGACATTGATTTTATATGGGAAGAATTTGACGCAAGATGTTGCGAGGGGAAGCACTGCAATGAGCCAGAACGGCGGGATAAAGACCGATCGATTGGATGCGATCCGCAGCCATCTTTATGCGAACGGCTTTTCCACGATCCAGGATCTGGCGGATGCGGTCGGCGCGTCGCTCGCGACCATTCGGCGCGACCTTCAGGTGCTCGAACAGAACGGCGTCATTGACCGCGTTCATGGCGGCGCGCGCATTGCGGAGGGTTCCTCGGTCGAGCTCGCCTTTCAGGAACGGGAGAAGCGCCAGCTTTCCGCCAAGCGCGCGATCGCCAATGCAGCTTACGAGCTGCTCTCGCCGCGCACGGCGATCTTCCTCGATGCGGGCACGACCGTGCTTCAGCTCGCGCGGCTCATCCGCATCAATCCGATACCCTTGCGCATCTTCACAAATGGGCTGATCGTCGCCCAGGAATTCCTGAACATTCCCAACCTCGAAGTCACTCTTCTGGGCGGGCAGCTGCGAAGCGAGAACGCGTCTATCGTCGGCCCGCAGGCGGAAGCCATGCTCGAAGGGCTCTGGTTCGATCAGCTTTTCCTTGGCGCGAGCGCGGTCAGCCCGGATGGTGCGATCTACAGCGTCGACAGTGCGGAAGCGAGCCTCAACCGCCGCATGCTGAGCCGCTCGGCCAATCGCTATGTGCTCGCGGATTCCTCCAAGTTCGGCATGACGGCCACCTATAAGGTCTCGCCGCTCGCCGATGCGCGGCTCATCACCGACACGGGCCTGACGGCGCAATGGCGCCGCCAGCTCGAAGAGGCTGGCGTGGAGACGGCCTTCGCACAGCTCGGTGCACAGGAATGAGCGGCGAGCTCATCCTGGGTATCGATGGCGGCGGAAGCACGATCCGTGTCGCCCTTGCAAACAGGAGCGGCGAGATCCTGCGCACCAGCCTGGGCAGCGGCGTCAATCCCATGGACAATCCGGACTGGCGGACCGAGCTCGACCGGCACATCGCGCCGTTTCGCCACGAGCCGAAGCTTACATCGGTGGCGGCCGCCTTGCCGGCCTATGGCGAAGTCAAGCATCTGTCCGCCCTTCAGGAAGCGGCGATTGCGGACATGTTTCCGGCCGTTCGCACGGCCATCCTGAACGATGTCGATGCAGCCCATCTCGGCGCCTTCGCCGGTAAGGAGGGCATCCTGATCCTGTCCGGAACGGGCTCCATGGCCTGGGCGAGAAACGCGGCCGGCCGCCCTGCCCGTTCGGGCGGCTGGGGCGATGTCATCGGCGATGAAGGCAGCAGCTACTGGATCGGCCGCCTGGCCCTCAATCTCGTCAGCCAGAGCCTCGACGGACGCGCCCCGAAAACGGCGCTGGCGGATATCGTCTTCGAGCATCTGAACCTCGACCTTTCGGATCCGATGAACGGTCTGGGCGGGTGGGTCAAGTCGCTGGCGAAGCCCCGATCGAGCATCGCGGCCCTGTCGGCACTGGTCGATCGTGCCGCACGGGCGGGCGATGCCGCCGCCCGGGACCTGCTGGAACGCGCTGCGGATGCGCTGGCGCGCCATCACACGGCGGTCGCCGGCCACTGCGGGGAGAATGCCGGCTGGACCTATGCGGGAGGCACCTTCGCCAGCACGCTCCTGCTCGAAGCCCTGGAGCGCCGCATCGGCACCGCTCCTAGGGTGCCCAAGCTTCCCCCGATCGGCGGCGCACTTCTGGCGGCCGCCCAAAATCTCGGCTGGCCGCTCAACGACGGCTGGCTCGAGCCTATCGCCGCATCCACGCGAGCGGCGAGCGCGCAGTCGATAACCGGTTCAAAATTCCAATAACAAAGAAGGATGGGAACATGCGTAGAATCATACTGTCACTGTTAGCCTCCGGCGCGCTGGCCATGGCGCTGCCGGCATTCGCCGAGGATTCGAAGCCGCTCGCTGGCGCCTCGATCACGGTGCTGATGCCCTCACCCCAGGGCGCCAATATCGCCGAGGAATTCGAGGTGGAAACCGGCATCAAGGTCGATCTGCAGACCCTGTCCTGGGATGACATCCGCCCGAAGCTGGTGACGGCGCTCGTCGCCGGCACCGCGCCGGCCGACGTCACCGAATTCGACTGGTCGTGGACGGGCCAGTTCGCTGCCGCGGACTGGTATCTGCCGCTCAACGACGTGATCGATGCGGAAACGGTTGCGGACATCGGCGTCGCCAAGATTTTCACGGTCGACGGCAAGCTGCTCGGAATACCCTATACCAACGACTTCCGCGTGATGCTCGTCAACAAGAAGCATTTCGCCGATGCGGGCGTCACGGAAATGCCGAAGACTCTCGACGACCTCGTCGCCGCCGCAAAAAGGATCAAGGAAAAGGGGATCTCGACCTATCCCATCGGTCTGCCGCTCTCGGCGACGGAAGGGGCGTCGACCAGCTGGTATCTCCTGACCAAGGCTTTCGGCGGGGAACTGTTCGACAAGGACTTCAATCCGCTTTTCACCACGCCGGACTCCGCGGGCTACAAGGCGTTGGCCTTCGAACTGATGCTGCTGAAGGAAGGGTTGGTCGATCCGGCCTCCACCGGCCTCAAGGACAGCCAGATCAACGAGAGCATGTTTTCCCAGGGCCTCACCAGCATCATGATCTCGGGTGAGCCCGGCCGGCTGGGCCAGATGAACGATCCCAATCAGTCGAAGGTGGCGGGCGAGGTCGAGGCGATCCTCGTCCCGACGGAAAGCGGCGAGACCCGCAGCTTCGGCCTCCCCGAAGCGCTCGCCATACCGAAGGTCTCCGCCAATCAGGAAGCGGCGATCGCCTTCGTGAAATGGTTCACGAGCCGGGAATTCCAGAAGAAGAATGTGGCGAACGGCTTCCTGCCGACCCGCACCTCCGTGCTCGCCGAGCTCAATTCCGAAGGCAAGCTCAACAGCGGCGACGCGCTCGTCGCGCAGTCGAAGACCGTCGAGGCCCTTTTCCCGCAGGGCACGCCCCCCTGGTATCCGCAATTCTCCAGCGGCGTGAACACGGCGATCAACAGCGCCGCCAAGGGCGAAATGACTGTCGAGCAGGCCGTCGAAAGCATCGCCGAGGCTGCAAAGCAGGCCATGGCGCAATGACAGCGGTCGTCGCCGGCCGAACGGCCGGAAAGCGGGGTGTCGGCTTCCATGCCGACACCACCCTCGGCGTGCTGCTCGTCGCGCCCATCCTTCTCACCATGGCGGCGCTCGTCTTCTATCCGATGGCGCGCACCCTCTGGGACAGCCTGCACCGGGTCAACCCGATGCAGGCGGGCACGCCCTTCGTGGGGCTGGACAACTATACGCGCATGCTCTCCGACGCGCAGCTCGGCGTGACATGGACCAATACCCTGATCTATGTCGCCCTCGCCGTCGTCGCCGAGACAGTGTTCGGCGTCCTCGCCGCGGCACTCATCAATCAGGTGAAAGTGGGACGACGATGGATCCTGGCGGCGGTCATTCTGCCCTGGGCGCTCCCGGGCGTCGTCAACTCGGTGATCTGGCTCTGGATCTACCAGCCGGGCGCCGGTCTCCTGAACGGCATCCTCTCGGCCCTGGGCCTGCCGTTCGAGAACCACGTCTGGTTCAACGACCGCACCAGCGCCATCATCGCCGTCACCGTCGTTCATGTCTGGCGCATGATGCCGCTCACGATCGTCATCGTTCTGGCGGCCATGCAGAGCATTCCGAGCCATCTCTACGAGGCCGCACGCATCGACGGCGCGACCCGCAGCCAGATGTTCACCCTCGTCACGCTCCCGCTCGTCCGAAGCGCGATCGCGGTCGCCATGACCAACGCCACGGTGAACGCCTTCAACCTCTTCGACGAGGCCTGGGTCCTTTCCGGGGCCAGCCTCGAGACCCGCCCCGTCCTCGTGCAGATCTATCTCGAAACGTTCCAGAACCTCCGCTTCTCCTACGGGATGGCGCTCTCGGTCACCATCACCTTCGTCTCGCTCCTCGTTTCGCTCGTCTACGTCCTTCGCGTCTATCGCAACACACGGTTCGACTGATGAAACCCACGCTTCCCTACCGCTTGCTGATATGGACCGGCGTCGCTCTCCTGCTTCTCTGGTCGCTCGGGCCGATCTATTGGACGGTGGTCAGCTCCGTGACGCCGACGGCGGATTTCTCCATGCGGCCGATCCGCTTCTTTCCGCAGAATTTCACGCTCGATCATTATTCGCGGCTGCTCGGCATCAACATCGCCCGGATCGGTGGCGTCGAGGTGTGGAAGCAGTTCCGCGCGGCGCTGTTCAACAGCCTCGTGACCTCGGTGGCGGCGACCGTGCTCTGCGTCGCGATCTCGTCTCTTGGAGCCTATGCCTTCACCCGCATGCCGTTTCCGGGCCGCGGCGCGCTTTTCGCGACCGTCGTCGCCACGCTCGCGATCCCCGCCTACGCCGTCCTCATCCCGCTTTACCAAATCATGATCAAGATGCAGCTCGTCGACACCTATGTCGGCGTCGCCCTCATCTATGTCTCGGCCTATCTGCCGCTCTCCCTCTGGCTTTTGCGGAGCGTCTTCGACGCCTTGCCGCTTGCGCTCGAGGAGGCGGCAAGGCTCGACGGCGCGGGACGGCTTTACATCTTCTTCAATATCGTGCTTCCGCTCGCCGGCCCCGGCCTGACGGCGGCTGCCATCCTGACCTTCCTCGGGGCCTGGGGCCAATATCTGGTCCCCCTCATCTTCTCCCCGCAGGCGACCAAGCCGCTGACGGTTCTGATCCCCGAATTCGTCACCAAGAATTTCATCGACTACGGGCTGATCACGGCGAGCGGATCCATCGCGATCATCATTCCCGCGCTCGTCGTCATCTTCCTCAACCGATACCTCGTCAGCGGATTGCTGGCCGGCTCGGTAAAATAATCGGAGACATTATGAATACGACTGAAAAGGTGATTTTCGAGCAGTTCCCCTATTGGGAAAAGGCAATCGGCTCGAACACCGCCGCTGAGAAGAGCGACCTGCTCGTCTATGTCGGCTGCGGCACGTCCTACTATCTCGCGCTTTCCCTGGCGGCCTATGCCAACGGTGCCGGACGGCAGGCGATCGCGGTGCCGGGCGACGAATGGCTCAACCGGCCGTCACTTTTCTGGCCCGATTGGACGAAGACCCATGTGGTCGCGATCTCGCGCAGCGGCGAAACGACCGAGACGGTGGCCGCCGCCGGGAAAAGCCGCGCCAGCGGCGCTTTCGTCACCGGCCTGACGGTGGAGCCGCAGAGCGCGCTTGCCAGAAACTGCGACGCGATCGTCGCCGCAGCGACCCATCCGGACGAGGGCATCGTGATGACGGCCTCGGCAAGCCTCATGCTGCTTCTCGGCATGCAGATGGTCGGATATGACATCCCCGCCTCGACCCCCGCCTCGGCGGAAGCGCTCGCGAAAGCGCTCGATGCGTCGCTCCCCGCCCGGATCCACGAGCGCTCGCATGTCGTCTTCCTCGGAGGCGGCGTGCTCTTCGGCATCGCGTCGGAAGGCGCTCTCAAGCTGATGGAGATGAGCCAGGTCCTGACCCAGGCCTTTCATCCGCTCGAATACCGCCACGGACCGATCAGCCTGGTCGACCAGAAGACAGCCGTCGTGATGCTCTACAGCGCCGACCAGAAGGACGCCGAGACGAAGCTCGTCGGGGAATTGCGGGACAAGGGCGCGTTCGTCGTGGGCCTGGGCGGTCCGGGCGACGTGGCGCTTCCCGTAGACGCCGATCCGGCCGTTGCCGGTCTCGTCCTCCTGCCTGCCCTCCAGGTCCTCGGTGAACGCGCCGCGCAAGCACGGCGGATCGATACCGTCGCGCCGCGTCACCTGACGAAAGTGGTGACCTTGGAATGAGCGCCGCCGTTGAACGCAACCGGCGCATTGCGCTTGCAAAGCTGTTCGAGCCGAGGGATTTGCCACTACCGCGAGGCGTCACCTCCGTGTGCTCCGCCCATCCGCTCGTCGTCGAGGCGGCCCTGCGCCATGCAGCGCGCGAGGATCGGGCGGCCCTGCTGGAGGCGACCTGCAATCAGGTCAACCAGGAGGGCGGATATACCGGCATGACGCCGGCCGATTTCCGGCTTTTCGTCGAGCGCATCGCCGTGACTGTCGGCTTTCCTGCCGACCGCCTCATCCTTGGCGGCGATCACCTCGGCCCGAACCCATGGCGGAAACTCCCTGCGGACGAGGCCATGGACCGCGCCCAAGCGATGATCGTCGCCTATGTCGAGGCCGGCTTCGAAAAGCTTCATCTCGATACGTCGATGGGCTGCGAAGGCGAGCCAGCCGCACTTCCCGATACGCTGACGGCGGAAAGAGCCGCGCGTCTGGCGCGCGCTGCCGAGGACGCCACGAAGCGCGCCGGCCGAAAGCCGCCGGTCTATGTCATCGGCACGGAGGTTCCTCCGCCCGGGGGCGCGACGCACGCGCTGGAGGAACTGGAAATCACCCGCCCCGAAGCCGTGCTGGAAACGCTTGCCGTCCATCGCTCCGCCTTCACCGCGGCCGGCGTCGAAACCGCTCTCGAGCGCGTCATCGGCATCGTCGTCCAACCCGGCGTCGAATTCGGCAATGCCAATGTCGTGCTCTACGAGCCCGATCGTGCGCAAAAGCTCGTATCGGCGCTCGACGCCATGCCGGGTCTCCTGTTCGAAGCCCATTCGACGGACTATCAGCCCGCTCAGCAACTCTCCGCCCTGGTCGATGGCGGATTCGGGATTTTGAAGGTAGGGCCAGGGCTGACCTTCGCACTCCGGGAGGCCCTCTATGGGCTCGATGCCATACGCCAGGCGGTTGCCGGCCGGACCGCATCGCCGAGCCTGCCCTCAATCCTGGAGGGTGTCATGCTGGCCGATCCCGGTCACTGGTCGGGCCATTACGACGGCACCGCCGAGGCGCAGCGGCTGCAGCGCCATTTCAGCTACAGCGATCGGATCCGCTACTACTGGCCGGACAGGCAAGTCTTGGAAGCCGTGGAGCGACTCTTCGCCGAACTTCCCGAGCGGATCCCCGAAACCTTGATCAGCCAGTATCTCGGCCGGCTCTATCCGGAGGTCGTCGCCGGCCGCGTCGCGCCGAACGCCCGCGACCTGTGCCTCGCCGCAATCGACAATGCGCTCGCGCCCTATCGAGCCGCGACGGCGCAACGATAGACCGCACCAGACCCATCCATTCCGCTGGAGACAATGATGGCACCAGTCACGATAACGAAGGCCCGCAAGGCCTATGGTCATTTCGAGGTCCTGCACGGGGTCGATATCGACATCCCGGACGGCGAGTTCGTTGTCCTCGTCGGCCCGTCGGGCTGCGGAAAGTCCACGCTTCTTCGGATGATCGCGGGGCTGGAGGAAATTTCCGGCGGAGACATCGCCATCGGCAGCAAGGTCGTCAACGACGTCGAGCCGAAGGAACGCGATATCGCGATGGTGTTCCAATCCTATGCGCTTTATCCGCATATGACGGTGGAAGCAAATATGGGCTTTTCGCTGCGGCTTGCAAAGGCACCGAAGGAGGAGATCAAGCGGCGCGTGCGCGAGGCGGCGCAAATCCTTGGCCTTGAACGGCTGCTCGACCGGTATCCGCGAAACCTCTCCGGCGGCCAGCGCCAGCGCGTGGCGATGGGCAGGGCCATCGTGCGCCAGCCCCAGGTCTTCCTTTTCGACGAGCCGCTCTCGAATCTGGACGCTAAATTGCGCGTGCAGATGCGCGCCGAAATCAAGCAATTGCACCAGCGCCTGAAGACGACGACCATCTACGTCACCCATGACCAGATCGAAGCGATGACGATGGCCGACCGGATCGTCGTCATGCGCGACGGCCATGTCGAACAGATCGGCTCCCCGCTCGATCTCTACGACCGGCCGGTCAACCTCTTCGTCGCCGGCTTCATCGGTTCGCCGGGCATGAATTTCATCCCGGGAAGAATCAGCGAGACGGGGCCAATCGAGTTTATCACCTTGAGCGGTGCTCGATTGCCACTACCTGAGGAGTGCCCCGTGGAGCGAGGCCAGGAAGCGATATACGGCGTGCGCCCGGAGCATCTGATCATCAATCGAGGCGGAGTGGATGCGACGGTATCGTTCATCGAGCCGACGGGCGCCGAAATACAGATCACGGCGAGCCTTGGCGCCACACAGATCATCGCCTCCGTGCGAGACCGGATCGGCGTGCGGCCAGGAGACACCATCTCAGTGGGTTTTGATCTCGACACGATCCACATGTTCGACGCGCAAACCGAAAGCCGAATATAGCCTTAAAAGCCGGCGCTCTGATGCGATCCGTTAGGCAGCACTTCAGTCTTCTGAATTCGCGTGCATCGTGATCCCTTCGAGCCGACCTTCGCGATACGCCGGATATCTGATTACCGGGTTTCAAGAACCCGGAGCGGATGCGGGGACCACCTCCGCATCCATTTGGCAAGCATATCCCACGGCGCCGAGCGGCGGGGCAGGCTGATGCGCATCCGGAGTTCGCGCGCAAGATCGCACGACAAGCCGGGAACATTCCGAGCCCCAAGCCGATTGGTCGACATGAAAGGAGACCGATATGGCCGATGACCCAAAGGACCCCAAAAAGCCTGTGGAGGTTCCGCCTGAGGAGACACCCGACTCGCTGCCAGACATCCCGGAGCGCCCGATCGAGGAACCCGGACCTGATGTCGCCCCGGAAGAAGCACCTGACGTCACACCCGTACCGGGCGAGGATGTTCCGACGAAAATGAACGGGTGAATGAACGGTCGCGGTCCAGCAACAGCGGGGCCGCCCAATTTCATCACTCAGGCGCTCCCGCCATGCGTTCCCGGCCGAGATTGGTGCCATCCGCCGGGCCGCCCTGGCGAAAGGCGGCGATGGCCGACGCCATGATCCGGGTCGAAATCGCCTATACGAGCGTGGCAATGCGCTCGCCCTGGACATCGCGCGGCACCACGCGGCGGCCGGTCGCGCCCGGCAGGCCCTCGCCTGGTTGCGTCTCAACCGCACCCGGCACGAGCCTAGGCTCGTCAGCATCCTTCCCGATCCTGCCTTCCGGCCGACCCGCGACGATCCGAGCTTCGTCACCCTACTCGGGGAATTAGGATTGGAGCAGAACGAGGCGGGCAAGGCGTAATCTGGCGAAAAGATGCCGCGGCCCGTGATCACAGCGTCAGACTGATCATTTTATGCCGATCCCTCCTCACAATCCGTCAAAATGGACGGTCATTATTGATCAATGTCTGAATTTTCGTATCAGCTTTTGCGAGTTTGATTGCCGGGTTTGGGAGAGGCCCTTGCAAAAGCTGCTGATTTTCCAGTCCTTGTGGGCAATGGAGCGTCGCAATACCGATGGCTTCGAGAGATCCCTGGAAGAAAACCTCCGGATGATCGCCGATGCCGGCTTCGATGGCATCAATGCGGACTGGCAGGATCGGGCGCAGACATTGAGGCTCGCCCGGTTGTTGAAATCGCATGGGCTGCAGGCCGAGGCCGTCTGCCTTCCGCTGACGGTCGACGACCTCAAGCCGGCGCTGGAGCTGGCCGCCGAAACCGGCGTCCATCATCTCAACATCCACCCCATGGCACGCCTGCGCCGGATCGAGGATTGCGTTCCGATCCTGGAGGGCTGGCAGCGGCTCGCCGAAGAGGTCGATTTTCCGGTCTACGTGGAAACGCATCGCGACCGCATGACCACGGACCTCTTCTTCGTCCTCGACCTGCTGGACCAGCTCCCCGACCTCAAGCTCGTCGGCGATCTCTCGCACTTCCTCGTGGGGCGCGAATTCGCCTGGCCGGTCTCCGAGGAAAACCACGGCCATATCCACCGCGTCCTGGAGAACTGTTGGGCCTTGCACGGCCGCGTCGCAAGCCGCGAGCAGGTGCAGATCGAGATCGGCTATCCGCATCATCGCCCGTGGCTCGACCTTTTCCTCGGCTGGTGGGACTACGCCTTCCGGAGCTGGCAGAGGCGCGCGGCACCGGATGCCACGCTCGCCTTCGTCTGCGAGCTCGCCCCAAGCCCTATGCAATCACCGGCCCGGACGGCAACGACACGACCGACCGCTGGGCGGAAGCGCTGATGCTGCGCGACCTCGTGTGGGCGACCTGGGAGGCGACACGGGCCTCCGCGCCCGCTGACCTCAATCCAAGCAGGATAGGTGCGTGAAATGGTAGACGATTCAACTTACGGAACCCGCAACAAGCGGGGCGACTGGAAGCCCGCCCAGCCGTATGAATACGCACCGGTGTTCGTATGGCCGCCGCGTCCGGGCCAATTCCTGAAATGGCTTCTGTGGTGGCCCGGCTACTTCCTGCCCTGGAACATCCTCTATGCTTTCATCGTGCTTGGTATCTGGCTCTGGCTGACGCCGGACATGGCGACGATGAAGACGCTGGAGCCGGGATGGATCGCTTTCATCCTGGTGCGCAACGCGACGCTCACGGCGATCTGGTACGGCCTGTTCCATTTCGTGCTCTACATCAAGCGCACGCAGGGCCTGAGCTTCAAGTACAACGGCAAGTGGCCCGGCGAGAGAAACGACGCCTTCCTGTTCCACAACCAGTTGCTGGACAACCTGTTCTGGACCTTCGTCTTCGGCATTCCGGTCTGGACCGCTTTCGAGGTCACGGCGCTCTTCCTCTATGCCAACGGCTACGTGCCCTATCTCGATCCGGCGGAACATCCGGTCCTTTTCCTCGCCATCTGGGCGCTCATCCCGCTCTGGCGCGAGTTCCATTTCTACGTGATCCACCGCCTGATTCACTGGCCGCCGCTCTACCGCACGGTGCACAAGGTCCATCACAACAGCGTCAATCCCACGCCGTGGACCGGGCTCGCCATGCATCCCGTCGAGCAGCTGCTCTACTTCTCGGGCGTGATCCTCTACTGGGTCATCCCCGCCCATCCCATTCATTCCGTCTTTCATCTGGCCCATTGCATGCTGGCCTCGGCACCCGGACATGTCGGCTTCGACAAGGTGGTGGTCGGCGAGGCCAATCTGATCGACATGCCCGGCTACGATCACTACCTCCATCACAAGTTCTTCGAATGCAACTACTCGGACGGCGTCGTGCCCTATGACAAGTGGTTCGGCACGTTCCACGACGGCAGCGAGGAATCGGAGAAGCGCATGCTCGAGCGGTTCAAGCGGAAAGCGGCAAGACAGAGCGCTCGCAAGGCCAAACGATAGCGGCCGGCCGCGCGCGCCGTGCGGCGCCCATCCGCGCCTGACAAGACAGAATTCAAGGAGGGACTGCCTATGGCTGAGTGGGTTGATGCCTGCTCCGTCGATGACATCGAGACGGAAGGCGTCGTGCGCTTCGACCACGATGGACGGACATTCGCGGTATACCGCAACCATGAGGACAGGTTCTTCTGCACCGACGGACTGTGCACCCACGAGGACGTGCATCTCGCCGACGGCCTCGTGATGGAGAACACCGTCGAATGTCCCAAGCATGCGAGCATCTTCGATTTCACGACCGGCGAGGTGGAAACCCCGCCCGCATGCGTGAACCTCAACACCTATCGCACGCGGGTCGATGACGGCCGGGTAAGCATCGAGATTTGACGAATGGAGGCCAGACCGCCTTGGCGAGCGAGCCAGCGGCCGGAGGCGACCGGCACCGGCCGGTCGCGGAACAAGGGGAGGAAGAGGACGATGGCGACGGTATCACTGAGGAACATCGAGAAGAAATTCGGCGCCTATACCGCGCTCAAGGACATTTCGCTCGACATCGCCGATCGCGAATTCCTTGTCCTGCTCGGTCCATCCGGATGCGGCAAGACCACGACGATGCGGATGGTGGCCGGCCTCGACCATCCGACCTCCGGCGACATCCTGATCGACGGCAGGCGTGTCAACGACATCCATGCGCGCGACCGGGATCTCGCCATGGTGTTCCAGAGCTACGGGCTCTATCCGCACATGACCGTGCGCGACAATATCGCCTATCCCCTCAAGGTGCGCGGCCTCGCCAAGCCCGAGGCGCGCCGGAAGGCGGAGGCCGCGGCGGCGAAGGTGGAGCTCTCGAACCATCTGGACCGCAAGCCCGCCGAGCTTTCGGGCGGCCAGCGCCAGCGCGTGGCGCTCGCCCGCGCCCTGGTGCGCAACCCGCGCGTCTTTCTCATGGACGAGCCCCTCTCCAATCTCGACGCACAGCTCAGGACGGTGATGCGCACCCATCTCAAGCACCTGCAGCGGGAGATGGCCTCCACCACGATCTATGTCACCCACGACCAGGTCGAGGCCATGACCTTGGCCGACCGCATCGTGGTGCTGAACAACGGCCGGATCCAGCAGGTCGCGACGCCGGCGGAGATCTATGCCCGTCCCGCCAACACGTTCGTCGCACGCTTCATCGGCTCGCCGCCGATGAACCTGCTCGAAGGCCGGATCGAGAATGGGACCTTCGTTCATGCGGGCGGAAGCATCCGGGTGGACAGCACGGCCGACGGTCCCGTCTTCCTGGGCCAGCGCCCCGAGGACATCTGTCTTGCGGCAAGGGGGGCCGGGCATCTCGGCGGGACCGTCTACGCTGCGGAGCTGCTGGGGGATGCTGTCCTCGTCGCGGTGCGGACCGGCGCAGAGCTCGTCAACGTGAAGATGCCGCCGGACTGTCGCCTCGCAGAGGGGGAGACCGTCGACCTCGTCTTCGATCCTTCGAAGATCCATGTCTTCGACGCCGTGACCGGCGATCGGCGAGAGTGCGTTCCGTCGCCTGCATTCGCGAATGCGGTCTGACCACGACGACAACAAGAGCCCGGGTCACGGGCCGAACACTTCCGGTCGACCGACGACCGTGAAATGCCAAGCAGGCATCAACAGGAGGAGAACAGTGATGCACATAACGCGACGACAGGCGCTTCTAGGATTGAGCAGCGCACTCGCCATCGCCGCAACCGGCATTCCGGCGATGGCGGCCGAAACGGGCGAATTCACCGACGCCAAGATTGACTGGCAGCAGTTCAAGGGTCAGGACGTCAACATCCTGCTCGTCCGCCACCCCTGGCAGGAAGCCATCGAGCCCCTGGTTCCGCAGTTCGAGGAGCTGACGGGCATCAAGGTGAACCTACGCAAGCTGCCCGAGCCCCAGTTTCTGGCCAAGGTCCCGGCCGACTTGACGGCGGGCACCTTCCAGTTCGACGTCATGATGACCCAGATCGCTCAGAACCTGCAATATCACAGCAAGAAGTGGCTGAGCCCGATCGACGTCTACATGAAGGATCCGAAACTCACCGATTCCGACTGGTACGACTGGAACGACTTCTTCCCCGGCGCGCAGGCGGCGGCGACGATCGGCGGCACGCCTTTCTACAATCTCGCGATCACCGCGGAGGCCCAGATCCTCGCCTACCGCAAGGATGTCTTCGAGCAGCTCGGGCTAAGCGTTCCTAAGACGTTCGGGGAGCTCGCCGACGCCGCCAGGACCATCAAGGAAAAGGGCGGGATGGACGGCATCACCCTGCGCGGCGGGCCGACGCTCTGGTGGCCGCTGCTGGGTGCGGTGGAGTCCTTCGGGGGAAGCTATCTGGACGAAAACCAGAAGCCGGTCCTCGACAGCGAGGGCACGATCGCCGGTGTGGAGGCCTATGTCGAGCTGGCGAAATATGCGCCGCAGGGCGTCACCAACTACGACTGGGACGAGATCAACACCGCAATGCTGTCCGGACAGGCCGCGATGTTCCTCGACGCGAATGTCGTCTACCCCCGGCTGAAGGATGCGACGCTGTCGAACCTCGCCGACAAGTTCGCCGTCACGGCCTATCCCGCCGGTCCGAACGGTGCGCGCTCGGATTCGCACTACTGGACGATCTCGATGGCGGGCAACGCCAAGAACAAGGAGGCGGCCTGGCTCTTCATGCAATGGGCGACCTCGAAGCCCGTCCAGCGCGATCTGGCGCTCGCGGGCATCCTCGCGCCGCGCCACTCGGCATGGGAGGGCCAGGCGCTCGTCGATGCCCTGGGCAGCGACCTGATCGAAGCGGTGAAGACGAGCCTATCGACCGCGACGCTCTATCCGGCCAACGAACATTGGACGGAGCTCGCCGACGCGCTGCGCGTCGAAGTCCAGAACGCCTTGACCGGCTCCAAGCCCGTCAAGCAGGCGATGGCGGATGCCCAGGCCCGGTGGGTGAAGATACTGGAGTGATCGCATCGCCCGCCGTCGCATCGCGCCGGCGGGCGTCCCCCGTATTGCTTGCGAGTGCGTGATGGACAGAGAGAGACGAAATTTTGCGCTGTGGCTGACGGCGCCGGTGGTCCTGGGGCTGCTGGCGCTCCTACTCTACCCGACGATCAGCCTGTTGGTCCTGTCGTTCCGAAGCCCGTCCGGCGAGGGACCGGCAACGGCCGGCACGATCCTGTCGGTGCTCGGCTCGCCGGCCTTCTGGGTCAATACCTGGACGACGGTGAAGTTCACGCTGCTCTCGACGGCCATTTCCTTCGTGCTCGGCTTCTCGCTCGCCTACGCGATGGAAGTCGTGGAGAAAGGCCATTCCTTCTTCCTGACCGTCTTCATCCTTCCCATGGCGTTCATGCCGGTGGCGGCGGCACTGACATGGCGGACGATCTATGATCCCACCTTCGGAATCCTGAACCACCTGCTCGGCTCCCTGGGGATCGGCCCCGTTCTATGGACGACCAGCCCGGACATGGCCTTGTGGTCCGTCGTCATCGTTGATGTCTGGCAATGGACGGGCTTCTGCTTCCTGATCCTGCACGCCGGTTTCCGCAGCCTGCCGAAGGACACGCACGAGGCGGCGATCATGGACGGCGCAAGCCCGCTTCAGGAGCTGATGACGATCACCATCCCCATGCTGGTGAACGTCTTCATCATCACGCTCATCTTCCGCTTCATGGACGCATTCAAGGCATTCGATTCCATCTACGTGCTGACGCAGGGCGGACCGGGCAACGCGACCGAAACGCTCGTCATCCGCGCCTACAAGGAAGCGTTCCAGTTCTACAATCCCGCCGTCACCGCGGTCATCGGCCTCTGGTTGCTCATCTTCACCATCGCCTGCACACGCTATGCCGGCAACAGGATTGCACGGGGAGACGTGAAATGAGGCTTTCTAGGATCATCGCCTATGGCTGGCTCGGCGTCGGCACCCTCTTCTTCGCCTTCCCGGCGGTCTGGATGGTCGTGCAGTCGCTCAAGCGGCCGATAGATTTCAATTCGTCTCCGCCCAAGGTGTTCTTCACCCCGACGCTCGAAAACTACTACAGCGTCGTCAGCAATCCCGGCTTCATCGCCGCCTTCAGAGACAGCCTGATCATCACCGGCATCGGCGTGGGGCTGGGCCTGCTGATCGGCGTGCCCTTCGCCTATGTGCTGGCGAGGTTCGACTTCCGCGGCAAGAACGATGTCGCGCATTTCATCCTCTCGACCCGCATGCTGCCTGCGGTGGTCATCATCGTGCCGCTCGCGAGGACGTTCCAGACCTTCGGGCTGCTCGACAGCTATCTCGGCCTCGGCATCGCCCATGTCGTGCTGGTGCTCGCGGTCATCGTGTGGGTGCTGCGTTCGTTCCTGCAGGCGCTGCCGCCGGACCTCGAAGAATCCGGCACCATGGACGGGGCCCGCCCCTTCAGGATCATGATGGAGCTGGTAATGCCGATCGCCCGTCCCGGCATCTTCACCGTGGCGGCGCTCGCCTTCCTATTCTCGTGGAACGATCTCTTCATGGTGCTGACGCTCACGAGCTTCAACGTGCAGTCCCTGCCGGTTTTCCTGGTGACGGAGTATACCGGCTTCCTGGCGGTGCGGTGGGGCGAGATGTCGGCCGCCGGCGTCGTCAGCACCGCGCCCATCGCCGTCATCGTGGTGCTCCTGCGCAAGAACATCGTCCGCGGCCTCTCCATGGGCGCGGTGAAATAGGTGCAGTCATGTCGATAATCCTGCCAGAGTTCGAATATGTCGACCGCGCGACGCAATCGATCCGCTATCTCGAGCATGGATGGCCGACCGAGGCATGCCGGTGGCATTCGCATCCGGAATACGAGCTCCACCTGATAACGGAGACCCGCGGGAAGGCGTTTGTCGGCGACTACGTCGGCGAGTTCGAACCGGGCGACCTGTTCCTCACCGGCCCGAACGTGCCGCACAACTGGGTGACGGACGAGATCACGCACCCGGCGCCGGTGGAAGTGCGCGACATGCTCGTGCAGTTCAGCGTGGAAAGCATCGAGCGGCTGACCTGCGCCTTTCCGGAATTCGGCGAGATGTTCCGCATGTGGGACCTGGCGCGGTCCGGCATCCGGTTCGAGGGCTTCGACCCGACCTTCGCCCGCGGCCATTTCCAGCGCATCCGGGATACACGCGGGGCGGAGCGCATCGCCGCCTTCCTGCGCTTCCTCGTGCGCGTCAACGAACATGCGGAGAAGCGCGGCCTGTCCGTGGTGAAGCTCACTCATGCGGATGCCAACTTTCGCCAGGCGCGCATCGCGAAGATCGTCGATCATATCAGCCAGAACCATGCCCAGAAGATCTCCATCGAGATGGCGGCCGACATGGCGGGCATGAGCAGCACCGCCTTCTCGCGCAGCTTCCACAACGTCACCGGCAACACCTTCGTCGAATTCGTCAACCGCGTGCGCATCGGCCAGGCCTGCTCCCTGCTCTATGCAACCGAGAAGCCGGTTTCCACGATCTGCTACGAGGTGGGCTTCCAGACGCTGGCGAGCTTCAACCGGCAATTCCTGCGGATGAAGGACATGACGCCGACCGCCTACCGGAAGAGCGCGCGAGCGGGCCTCGTCTCGGAGGAAAGCCTGCGCCCGTTCCAGCCGCTTTCCGGCCGGACCGCACCGCGGTCGGCACCCCGATCATGAAGGTGGCATCATGACCCATATCGTCGTCGTCGGCGCGGGCCAGGCGGCCGTGGCGCTCGCCGCACGCCTGCGGCTGGAGGGATTTGCGGGCGACATAACCCTGATCGGAGACGAACCGTTCGCACCCTACGAGCGGCCGCCGCTCTCCAAGGGAATCCTGCTCGGAAATACCGCACGGGAAAGCATCCTGCTGCGCGAGACTGCGTGGTACGGGCAGCACGGCGTGACGCTGCGCACCGGCGTGCCCGCTGTCGGCATCGACACCGCCGCGCGATTCGTGCGCCTGGAGGACGGCAGCCGGCTGACCTATGACGAACTGGTCTTCTGCACCGGTGCCGTTCCCCGGAAGCTGCCCGGCGAAATGGGCGGGAGCCTCGCGAGCGTTCATGCCCTGCGCGGCATGGCCGACACGGACAGGCTCGCCGCCGAACTGGCCCCGGGGCGGCACGTCCTGGTTCTCGGCGGGGGATATATCGGCCTCGAAACCGCGGCAACGGCCATCCGTCGCGGCCTTCGGGTCACGCTGGTCGAGATGGCGCCACGCATTCTGCAGCGTGTCGCCTGCCCGCAGACCTCGGCCTATTTCCAAGCCCTGCATGAGAGCCAGGGGGTCCGCATCCTGGTATCGACGGGACTTGCCCGTCTGGCCGGCACGGAAAGGGTGAGCGCTGCCGAGCTGGCCGACGGCACGATGGTGCCGATCGATCTCGCCGTCGTCGGAATCGGCGTCGTCCCGGAAACCGGCCTGGCGCAGTCGGCCGGAGTGGCAACGTCGAACGGCATTGACACCGATGCGGAGGGCCGCACGAACCTTCCCCATGTCTGGGCGGCCGGCGACTGCGCCAATTTCGTCTACAACGGCCGACGTATCCGCATCGAGAGCGTCGGGAACGCCATCGACCGCGCCGAAACTGTCGCCCGCGGCATTCTGGGAAAGGAGCAGGATCCGGCGACCGTGCCGTGGTTCTGGTCCGATCAGTATGACTGCAATCTGCAGATCGCCGGCCTCAATCTCGGATATGACGCGGTCCACGAGAAAACCTTTCCGGCCAGGCCGGCCTCGCGCGTTCATTGGTACTACCGGCAGGACCGGCTCATCGCCTGCGACGCGATGAACGCGCCCAGGGACTACATGATCGCCAAGCGGCTGATCGAAGCCGGACAGTCGCCCGACCCCGCGATCCTTTGCCGACCGGATGCCGATCTCAAAACCCTGCTGAGACGATGACGCGAGCGTAACCCATGACCATCGACCTGGTGATTTTCGACTGCGACGGCGTGCTGGTGGACAGCGAAAAGCCGACATCCGAAGCCATCGCAAGCAGCCTGACCCGCTTCGGATACCCCATCCGGAGTGAGGAGGTGCTCACCCGTTATCGGGGGAAGACCCTGTTCCAGATTGAGGCGAGCATCCGGACATGCGGCGCCGAGCTGCCGGCGGACTGGCACCGGCTTTGCGAGGACGAAATGTACGAGAGGCTGCGCACGGGGGTGGCCACCAGCAAAGGCGTGCCCGATCTGCTGCAGTTCCTGTCCGATGCGGGCGTGCGGGTCGGCATAGCATCGAACGGCGCCGCCGCGAAGATGCGCATCACGCTGGGACCCTCCGGCCTCTGGGACCGCCTCGGTACGATGATCCTCTCCGGGCACGACACGGGCTACCCGAAGCCGTCACCCTACATGCTGGAATCGCTGATGGACCGCGCGCAAGTGGCGCCGGAGCGGACCATGCTGATCGACGACAGCGGAGCCGGGCGTCAGGCGGCCGATGCCGCCGGCTGTCACTTCATCGGCTATTTCGAACACGGCGAGACGGGCAGCCTCCGGGACCGGTGTACCCACGTCGCTCACTCCATGGCGGACGTGGAGGAAATCCTGCGCAGATTGCGAAGCCGAGATCGCGGGCGGCCTTGAGGATCTGCTCGCGGCTCTGCTCCCGGCGCCTCCGCCGGAAGCGAAACCTTTTGTCAAGGGGGAAGGTTTGGCCGGCGGGGTGCCGACCCTTCAGAATTACTCCCCGCCCGCCTCGCCATGCCGCGCCGCCCAGTTGGCACCGCGGCGGAAGATGGTGCGCATCTCGGGAACGTCGAACTCCTTCGCCACGTGGCCGAGCGAGGAGTAGAAGACCCGGCCGTGGCCGTATTTCCGCTTCCACACCACCGGCATGACGACCCCGTCGATCCACCAGGCATGCTCGCCCGAAAAGGTGGTGGTCGCCAGCACCTCGTTCGACGGGTCGACATGCATGTAGTACTGCTCGGACGTGTAGGGGAAATCGGCGATCCCCGCCATCACCGGGTCGTCCGGACGGGTCACCTCGACCCTGTAGTCGATGATGTTGCCGGGATGGGCGACCCACTGGCCGCCGACGATGAACTGGTACTCGACGCAGTCGCGGAAGGCGTCGCCCGTCCCGCCATGGTAGCCGGCAAGGCCGACGCCGCTTTCGATCGCCGCGGCAAGGTTCCTCGCCTCCTCCTTCTCGATCTTCGACATGGTCATGATCGGCACGATCAGCGACAGGTCGTGGATCGCGGGATCGGCGAAGGCGGCCGTGCTTTCGGCGAGCGTCACGTCGAAGCCGTCCTCCTCCAGCATGGCCTCGATGATATGGGCGCACTGCTCCGGCTCGTGGCCTTCCCAGCCGCCCCAGACGATGAGTGCCGTCTTCATGTCGTGTCCTCCTTCGGTTAGCGGACGAGCCTGCCGTCGGCCAGCGATTCCGACAGGGGTGGCGGCCGGTCGACGCGCGTCGTAATCCTGATGGTTCTGCCCGTTTCCGCGGCCCGCTGGAAGGCTTCCATGACCTCGAGCACATGGAGCGCCAGCGCCCCGCTCGCCCGGTGCGGCCGGCCGGAGCGGATCGCATGCGCCATGTCGGCGACGCCGAGCGAGCGGTAGTTGCCGTCTGCATAGGGCTGATCGACGGCGACCGGCTGGAAGTCGCCGCCCTTCCTCAGGAGCTCGACCGGGCCGCCGAAGCGGTTCGGGTCCGGCACGACGAGCGTGCCGTCCGTGCCGTAGACCTCGATCGGCAGGTGCCTATGGCCGGCAACATCGAAGCTCATGCCGATCTGCACGACCGCGCCGTTCTCGAAGGCCATGACGCCCGCGACATGGGTGGCGACCTCGACTGGGATGCGCTCGCCGTTGCGCGGTTCGCTGGTGATCACCCGCTCCTTCCGCAGGGCGGTCGCGAAGGCGGCGACCTCGGCCACGGGACCGAGCAGGTTCACGAGGCCGGTGATGTAATAGGGCCCCATGTCGAGTATCGGCCCGCCGCCGGCCTCGTAGTAGAAGCCGGGATTGGGATGCCAGCGCTCGTGGCCGGGACACAGGAAGAAGGCCGTGCCGCCGACCGGCTGGCCGAGCACGCCCGAATCGACGACGGCGCGCGCCGTCTGGTGGCCGCCGCCGAGGAAGGTGTCGGGCGCCGCGCCGATGCGCAGGCCCTTGGTCTCGGCGGCCTCCGCAAGCCGCCTGCCCTCTTCGAAGGTGACGCCAAGCGGCTTTTCGGAATAGGTATGCTTGCCGGCTTCGAGCGCCCGCAGGGCGACGGCGACATGGGCCTTTGGCACAGTGAGGTTGACGACGAGCTCTATGGCATCGTCGGCAAGCAGCGCCTCGATCGATCGGGCCGGCACGCCGAACGCGTCGGCGCGGGCCTGCGCGGCGGCCGCGTCGAGGTCGGCGACGCCGCGGATGTCGAGGATCGGGAAGGAGGCCATCGCCGTCAGGTAGGCTGCCGAGATGTTGCCGCAGCCGATGATGCCGATCGGAAGTCTATCCATCCGTGTCGTTCCTTTCAGGCCGCGCTCGACCGGCCGGCATCGCCGTCCCGCAGCCAGCGGACATCGGCATCGGAAAGCGTGATCGAGAAGGCGTCGAGGCTGTGGTTGAGCTCGGCGAGCGATCCCGGCCCGATCAGCGGGACGATGCGGCCTTTCTGCGCCAGCACGTAGGCCAGCGCCACCTGGATCGGGTCCTTGCCGAGCTTGCGCCCGAGCGCGATCGCCCGGTCGCGGCGGGCGAAATTGCCCTCCGAATACCAGGCGCGGGCCAGCTCCGGATCGTCGAGCTTGCCGCGGCCCGCCCGGTCGGTGAAGAAGCCGCGCGCCTGGCTCGACCAGGCGAAGTTGGTGACGCCCTTCTCCTCCAGCCAGCGCATCCAGCCTTCGTCCGAGGACGCGATGCAGCCGGCCCAGACAGGCTGCACCATCTCGGCGAGCGAGAAGTTGTTGGACAGCACGCTGGGCTTCGTCCTGCCGGTGCGCTCGGCATAGGCGATCGCCGCGTCGAAGCGCTCCCGGGTCCAGTTCGAGCCGCCGAAGGGGCCGCGGATGCGGCCGGCCTTCACCTCCGCGTCCATCGCGTCGACGAATTCGCCGACGGGGATGTCGGGGTTGTCGCGATGCATGAAGTAGATGTCGACATAGTCGGTGCCCATGCGCTCGAGGCTGACCGCCAACTGCTTGCCGATGACGTCCGGATAGCAGAGCGGGCTGTGCGCGCCCTTGGCGATCACCACCGTCTCCTCGCGCACGCCGCGGCTGCGCATCCATTCGCCGACGAGGCGGTCCTGGGTGCCGTTGCCGTATTGGAAGGCGGTGTCGACGAGGGTGCCGCCCGCCTCGAAGAAGGCATCGAGCACGATGGCGGCGGAAGAGAAGGTCGAAAACTCCATGAGGCCGAGGGCGGCGAACGACATGTCCTTCGGCAGCCCGGCGATCCGCCCGCGCGGGATCCGGTCGATCCTGCGGCCGAGCACGTCGCCGCGCAGGGTACGCGTGCGCGCGGTATGCTTCTCGCCGTCGTATTCGAGGCCGATGGCGGCGCGCCACCGGTCCATCACCCGGAGGTTTGCGAGCGTGTCGGCTCTCGTCATGCCGGGATAAGCCAGCTCCGTGCGGCCGGCCCGGATCGCCTCGCCGGCCGCCTCGACCTCGAAACTGTAGAGATGGCGGGGCTCGACGACCGGCACCTCCCGCCGGCTGCCGTCCGCGCCGATCACGCGGATGGTGTTCGTGCCGCCCTGCTTGCCGCCGGCGAACCAGAACTGGTCCACCTCGATGCGGCCTTTCGTACCGAGCACGCGCAGCACGTTTTCCTGCGCGAGCGAGACGGAGCAGGAAATCTCGGCGATGATACCGTTCGGGAAGGAGAGGAGCGCGGAAGTCCATTCATCGACGCCGGTCTCGCCCAAGTGGCCGAGCGCCGTCACCTTGTCCGGCTCCATCACGCCCGACGGCGTGCCGATGCCGGCGATGAGGCGGGCCATCGACACCGGATAGCCGCCGACGTCGAGGATGCCCCCGCCGGCCTTCTCGTTGGAAAAGAGACGGTGGTCCGGATCGAAGGGCAGCTTGGCGAAGCCGAAGCTCGACGTGATCATGCGCACCGCGCCGACCGCGCCCGACCCGACGAGCTCGACGATCTTCGCCGTCAGCGGGTGGAGGCGGTACATGTATGCTTCGGCCATGAAGGTGCCGGCCTTGCGCGCCGCCTCGAACATGGCGTCGGCCTCCGCGGCGGAAAGCCCCATCGGCTTTTCGCAGAGCACGTGCTTTCCCTTCTCCGCCGCCTTGATCGCCCATTCGGCATGGAGCGGATGCGGGGTCGCGATATAGACGGCGTCGATCTCCGGATCGTCGAGCAGGGCCTCGTAGCCCTCGACGATCCGCGTTCCCGGAAAGGCCTCGGCAAGCCCGGGCTTGCCGGGGTCGCGCGCGCCGATCGCGACCACCCTGCCGTTTGCGGACTGGGCGGCGCCGGCGAAGAAGTCCCGGGCGATCGTGCCCGGCCCGAGGATGCCCCAGCGAATCCTGTCTGTGTCGTTCATGGTCTTTTCCTTGTCGGTCTCCCGCAGGCGGGCGTTTTCTGTCGGATGGGCGGCGCGCAGGGCGCGCGCCGGTTACGGGGAAAGGATCGGCTTGCGCGCCGTGACGGTCTGCCGGCCGTCGCCGGCGAAGAGATAGGCGTCGCGCGGATCGATGGAGAGAAAGACCCGGCCGCCGGCTTCGACGGGTGTGACCTGGCCGATCTGCACGGTGAGGCTGCCGGTGCCGCTCTCCGAGCCCACGCATTGCAGCGGGGCGGCATCGACGTAGAGGATCGTCTCCCGACCGAGATGCTCGACGAGCCGGACCCTGCCGTCGATGGCCGCATCCTCGCCCGGTGAGGAGAGGAGCGCGATGTTCTCCGGCCGCACGCCCAGGGTCAGCCGGTCGCCCGGCGCGACCGCGGCACCCTCCGCGAGCCTCACGGCAAGCGGCGCGAGGCCCGGGGCCGCGACACGCGCCTCGCCGCCCGAAACGGCCTCCACGGTGACGTCGAAAAAATTCATGCGCGGCGCGCCGAGGAAGCCGGCGACGAACAGGTTGTCGGGATTGCGGTAGAGCTCCAGCGGCGAGCCGACCTGTTCGATCGCGCCGCGGTTGAGGACCACGATACGGCTCGCCATGGTCATCGCCTCGATCTGGTCGTGGGTGACGTAGACCATGGTCGCGCCGAGCTCGGCGTGCAGGCCGGAAAGCTCGACGCGCATCTGCGTGCGCAGCGCCGCATCGAGGTTCGACAAGGGTTCGTCGAACAGGAAGACGTCCGGCGAGCGCGTGATGGCGCGGCCGATCGCGACGCGCTGGCGCTGGCCGCCGGAGAGCTGCTTCGGCCGCTTGTCGAGCTGGTCGGTGATGCGCAGGATTTTCGCGGCGCGGGCGACGGCGGCGTCGATCTCCGCCTTCGGCCGTTTCGCCATCCTGAGGCCGAAGCCCATGTTCTCGGCGACCGTCATGTGCGGATAGAGCGCATAGGACTGGAAGACCATGGCGATGCCGCGGTCTCCCGGCTCCTGCCCGCTCACGTCGCGGCCCTTGATGAGGATCTGGCCGGAGGAGATGCTTTCGAGGCCGGCGATGGCCTTGAGCAGGGTCGACTTTCCGCAGCCCGAAGGGCCGACCATGACGATGAACTCGCCCTGCTCGACGGCGAGGTCGATGCCGCGCAGGGCGTGGTAGGCGCCGTAGCTCTTGTGGATCTGGCGGAGTTCGAGGCTTGTCATCGTGTCCTTCCCGTGCGGGGTCCTGTCGTTTCGGGCGGTCGGGGCGGCGGTCATCCCTTCACGGCCCCCATGGTGAGGCCGGCGATGAAGTGTCTCTGCATCAGGAAGAACATGACGACCGGAGGCACGGCGACCACGACGGTGCCGGCCGAGATGAGGTTCCAGGCCGACACCCATTCGCCGCGCAGGTTGGCAAGCCCTGCCGTCACCGGCTTCACGCTGTCGCTGATGGTGAGCACGACCGCCCAGAAATAGTCGTTCCAGATGAAGGTGAAGAGCAGGATCGCGAGCGCCGCCAGCGCCGGGCGCACCAGCGGCACGACCACGTGGATAAGCGTCTGGAAAGGCGTCGCTCCCTCGGCGCGCGCGGCCTGGAAGAGTTCCGCCGGCAGCGCGGCGATGAAGTTGCGCATGAAGAGCGTCGCGAAGCCCGTCTGGAAGGCGACGTGGAAGATCACCAGCGCGGCCGTGGTGTCGTAGAGCCCGAGGCGGACCATCAGGTCGCGCACCGGGATCATCATGATCTGGTGCGGCAGGAAGTTGCCCCCGACGAAGAGCGCGAAGACCAGCATGTTGCCGGGGAAATGGTAGCGGGCGAGCACGAAGCCCGCGAGCGTCGAGAGCACGAGCACCGCGGCGACGGAAGGCACGGTGATGATCAGGCTGTTGAGGAAATATTGCGCCATCGGGGTCTGGGTGAAGACCGCCGTGTAGTTCTCGACGAGGCTGATCCTGGTGGGCCAGCCCCAGAGGTTGCCGCCCATGACGTCCTGCATGGAGCGGAGCGAGGTGAGGATGATGGCGAACAGCGGCGCCAGCCACAGGAGCAGGATCATGGCGGTGGCCGCCATGTAGAGGCGGCGGTGCCAGAGCGCGTCTTCGGGGATCGGCCGCGGGAACATCACGCGCTCCTTTCTTCGGCGCGGACGATGCGCGTAAGATACCAGGCGATGAAGGCGGCCATGATGACGAAGAGCACGGAGGCGATCGCCGCGCCGTAGCCGAAGCGGTAGGAGAAGATCGACTGCTCGAACATCTGGTAGGCGAGCACCGAGGACGAGCCGAAGGGCCCGCCGCGCGTCATGACGGAGATCATGTCGAAGGAGCGCAGCGCCCCGACCACCGTGACGGCGATGGCGATGAAGGTGACCTGGGTGAGCTGCGGCAGCACGATATGATAGAGCATGTTCCAGCCCTTTGCGCCGTCGACGCGGCCGGCGCCGATCAGTTCCTCGCTCAGGTTGTTGAGGCCGGCGAGATAGAGGACCATGCAGAAGGCGACCTGCGGCCAGAGCGCTGCGATCACGATGGCGAAGGTAACGAAGTGCTCGTCCGACAGCACGGCCGGCGCGGTGGCGCCGAAGAAGCGGAAGATCAGCGCGAGCAGGCCGAATTCCGGGGTGTAGACCCAGGTGAAGACGACGCCGACCGCGACCGAGGCAAGCACGAGCGGGATGAAGAACATCGACTTCACGAAGCGCATGCCCCTGATCTTCTGGTTGACGAGAAGCGCGATCGCAAGCCCGATCGGCGGCGCCAGCATGAACATGACGAGCCAGATCAGGTTGTTCCTGAGCGAGACGTAGAATTGCGGGTCGTCGATCAGTTCCCGGTAGTTGCCGAGGCCGATCCAGACCATGGGGCCGAAGCCGTCCCAGTCGTGCAGGCTGATCCAGAGGCTCTGGACCGAGGAGGCGAGGATGACGACGGCGAAGAGCACCGCGCCGGGCAGGATCAGGAGCGTCGGGGTAAGCCACCAGCGGTGGCGACGCCAAAGGCTCATCATTCGCGACTGTCCTTCTGTGAGGGAAAGGAGGGCGGGGCCGCGACAGCCCCGCCCGACGGCACCGGATCGGGAGGACCTCAGAGCTTGAAGATCCGGCGCCGTGTTCCCTCGAGGCGTTCGAGGATCGCGCCGCGGCGCTCGGGCCGCGCCATGAACTCCTGGAAGCCGACGAGCCCGGCCTGGGCCATGTCGGGGTCGGTGTCGCGGTCGTAATATTGCGAGGTGCCGGCCACCGTCTTCAGGCTCTCGACGGCCGCGTTGACGAGCGGGTCCTTGCTCGCCGGCAGGTCGTTGCGCGGCGGCACATTGCCGGCGGGCTCCAGATAAGCAGCGAGGTTCTCCGGCTTGTAGAAGAAGGAGAGGAATTCCCGGCCGCCCGCCTTGTTCTTGGCATTCGCCGGGATGTGCACGGAATTGAGGGAGAATTCCTCGTAGCGCGAGAGGCTCGCATCGATCGTCGGGAAGGGCGCGAACGTGAGCTGGCCGAGGTCCTCCTCCGGGAAGGCGTAGCGCACGAAGGCACCGAGGTTCATCATGCCCGCCCGCTTCTGCGCCAGGAAGGCGCCAGCCTCCTGCCAGCCGAAGGAGGTATGGTCGGGCGTGAAGAAACCCTGCTTGATGAGCTCTTCCCAATGGTCGAAGACCGGCGTCAGCGCGGCGTCCGTATAGGCCATTTCGCCGTTCATCAGCGCGAAGTGTCGATCAAGGCCATTGATGCGCAGGTTCATCTGGTCGAACCATCCCGCCGCCGGCCAGAGGTCCTTGGTGCCGATCGAGACCGGCACCAGGCCGGCGCCCTTGCACTTCTCGCCGAAGGCGAGGAAGTCGTCCCAGGTCGCCGGCACGGCGAGGCCGTTCTGGTCGAAGACGTCCTTGCGGTAGAACATGCCCCAGAGCGTGCCCCCGGTCGGCAGGCCGTACTGCTTGCCGTCCACGGTGACGGCGCCGGTCGTCGCCCCCAGCACGTCGGCATATCTCTCCTTCTCGAAGAGGTCGGAAATGTCGTCGAACAGACCGCGGTTGACGAAGGCGCGCATGCGGTTTCCGGAGAACCAGAAGCAGACGTCCGGCGCGCCGGCGACAAGGTAGTTGCGGATCGCCGTCTTGTGCGCCTCGTGGTCCATGTTGTTGACGGTGACCTTGGTGCCGGAGGCCTTCTCGAAATCGGCCGCGATGCGCCGCAGCGCCTCCTGGACGTTCGCGTTGCTCTCCGCGGAAATGACGGTCACTTCGCTCGACTGGGCAATGGCGGGGGCCGGAAAGCCGCCCATTGCGGCCGCCGACAGGCCGGCCGCGCTCTTGAGGAACGTACGTCGAGTTGGCGTGCGCTCGATCCATTTGAAAGTCATGTCGATAGTCCTCCCTTTGAATCTACCGTCTCGACCGCCTGCCCCGTCTCCTCACGGGGCTGCAGCCGGCAACGAGGTTCCCATTCCGGCGCATGGCTGCGTACCAGAATTCTCCTATGGGATACCTGCTTGCGCCATTGGCCGGTTCTGCGCCTGGCAAAGCGTTTCCGGTGTTGATCGGCAGGGGGAGTTATGCATAGGTGCTGGCAGGATGCAATATTAATTTACAAAATAAATTAAAGAGGCGACGTGAAGATCAAAGGCGACCAGAGCACGACCCGCGCGATGAACCGCAGGCTGATCCTAAACCTCCTTCGGCGCGAAGGCATGAAGAGCCGTGCTGAAATAGCCGCCGCGACCGGACTCAGCCCGGCGGCGGTGACCTTCGTCGTCGGCGACCTCCTGGAAGAGGGCCTCCTCGTCGAGGGCAAGTCCGTCGCGGGGTCGCAGGGGCGGCGACCCATTCCCGTGGGCATCAACTATGACGGCGGCGTCGCGCTCGGCTTCAAGCTCATGGTGGGAAGCGTCGAATGCGTCGTGACGGACCTGGAGACGACGCCGCTCGGCTCCCTGCGCCTGCCTTTGCCGGCGCACGATCCCGAGACGATCGTCGATACGCTGGCGAAGGCCGCGCCGGACCTGATCGCGCTCGCCGACCGCCCCGCGGCCCGCCTGATGGGCATCGGCATCTCCATCCCCGGGGTCATCGACAACCAGCGCGCCGTCTGCGTGCGCAGCAACCGGTACGATTGGGACAACGTTCCCCTCGGCGACCTCGTGGCCAAGCGCCTCGGCGTGCCCGTCTGGCTGGAGGACGACACCAACGCCTATGCGATCGCCCAGCAGCTCTTCGGCCTCGGACGACACCATCGCACCATGGGCGTTCTCGCGATCGGCGTCGGGATCGCCTGCGCGCTCGTGCTCGAAGGCAAGCTCTATCGGGGCGCGAACGGGGCGGCCGGCAAGTTCGGCCACATACCCTACGAGGAGGGCGGACGGCTCTGCGAATGTGGAAAGCGCGGCTGCCTGATGTCCTACTTTTCCGAGCCGGCGATCCTGCGGACATGGCGCGAGCGCAGCGGCCGCAAGGAGACGGACGGACGGGCGGAACTGGTGGCGGCGCTCGCAGCCGGCGAGAACGCGGCACACGCCGTCGTGCGCGAGGCGGGCGAGACGATCGGGCGCTATCTCGCGGGTGCGATGAATGTCGTCGATCCCGAGGTGATCGTGGTGGGCGGCGAGGCGGTCGCCTATGGCGAAGCGCTTTTCGAGCCCCTGCGCGCCGCCTTGAGCCGCTACGCCTTCCGCACCGCGCCCCCCGTGCTGCCGGACTGGGAAGACAATTCCTGGGCCCGCGGCGCAGCCGCGCTCGTCACGCAGAAGCTCTTCGATTTCGAGACGACGGCCGGAAACGCCGAGGCTGGTGGCCACGAATGAAGTCCGGCGCAGCGCGCACCGGGACGAGAACCACGAGCCGCACGTCGTGAAGTTCAGCAATCTCGTTGTGAAAAGGATTTCGAGATTGCAACCAAATGCCGAAGGCATCGGAAGCCGAAAACCAAAAGTTGACAACCCGATGGAGAGCGCCTATATATCGACTGTCGATATTTGCTTGCTTAGCTTTGGTTATCGCGCGCTTGGCACCGTGCCCTGAACGAATCTTTTCTTTCAAAAATCGCTATCACATCTGCAGCGCCGCGGGCGTTGTGGTTCTCTTATTGCTATGAAAGGGTTCATCATGACCACTGGCACAGTTAAATGGTTCAATTCCACCAAGGGCTTCGGCTTCATTCAGCCTGACAATGGCGGCTCTGATGCGTTCGTCCACATCTCTGCCGTCGAGCGCGCCGGAATGCGCGAGCTCGTGGAAGGCCAGAAGATCGGCTACGACCTGGAGCGCGACAACAAGTCGGGCAAGATGTCGGCCTGCAACCTGCAGGCTGCCTGAATCATCCCGGTATCCGCTCTCCGTTGACCACGGATGTACTGGCACTGTCGAGAGCATGATACCAGCAAGGTCAGGCGGATCGCCTGGCCTTTTTTGTTGCCGCGCTATCCTGCGGCGTCCCATCCGGAAAAGATCATCATGTCACAGACCCACAGCAAATCCCGCCAGAAGGCGGAGATCGCCTTCGCCAGTGCCCAATCGCAATTCTTCGCCCGCAACAGCGCCGTCGAGGAACTCGATTCCCTCGTTCTGGCCCGAGAGGAAAAGACGCGGCGGCTTCGTGAAGCCCGCCTTGCAAAAGAATTGAAGGACCGGGAGGCGGCGACCGCCTCTCTCATCGCCAGACGGGCCAAGACGGCCTGACTTGTTGCAATACGATTTGCAGGACAAAGATTTGAAGAACGCCAGAAACAACGACCTTTTCGACCGCCGCAATGCGGCCACGCAAGCAAAGACCGCTCTCCTGAATGCCTATCGTGCGGCAGCGGCTGCCGCCGAACCCGTCAGGTTGGAGAAACAAGCGGAACGGATGGCCGTTGCCGCTGCCAGGGAGGAGCGGCGTCTTGAGCGCGAGCGGATAAAGCGCAGCGAGGCCGAGCGCCGCGCAGCCGAGGCCGCCGAGCGGCAGGCAGCTGCGGACGCCGCAGCGCGGGCCGAAACCGAAGCGCGCGAGGCCGCGGAAAGAAATCGCATCGCACGGGTGCTCGACGAGGCCGCCCGCAAGGCTGAGCGCGATCGGCGTTACGCCAACCGCAAGGCCAGACGCGCCTAGCATCCCGGGTTTTCGGATATTCGATCGAATCTGCGGGGCCGTGCGGCCCTGCGGCGTCAGGCAAAACCAGATGCTTTCGGCAGTTTCTTCTCGCCCATATATCATGCGGACGGAGAGGAAGCCTTTCTGGCGAACATCAAGCGTATCGAGGAGGCTGCGGTCGACAGCATATATTCCGACCTGCGGTTGCGCGGCACGAACGAATGGACGGAAGTGCTTGTCAAGGACAAGGCAAGCAATTTCGTCACGACGCTGCTGACATCGTTCACGTTGATCGTGCCTGAGGGCCCGAAGGCCGAATGAATTTTTCGGAAACCGTCGGTTCAGGCGCCATAGCCGACCGCCAACTCTGGACCCGACAGCCGCAAGGCGGGCTTTGGAAAACATCCCGATCTGAGATCGGAAATCCCAATCTGCCCAATCCTTCTGGCAGGCGGTGGGTTGAACGTGCGACGGATTTCAGCCCCGGCGAAGATGAATCGAACGGCAGCAAGTGGCCGATTTGCCGCGCACCTCGATACGACCGCGCACCCGCGTTGTAAGTAAGGTGCCAAGCACAAGTGACTGCAGCACGATCAACGTTCAAGCACTATCCTTTCACCGCCCCGGCGGTGAGCCCGCTCACGATCTGGCGCTGGAACGCCATCACGAGCAGGAACAGGGGCGCGGTGATCGAAACGGCCGCCGCAATGGCTTCGACCTGATCGGTCGTCGTCGTCTCGCGGTTGAAGTAGGCGGCGATGGCGGGAACCATCGTCATGTCCGACTGGTCGAGCAGCAGCGACGTCACGAGAAAGTCGTTATACGCCAGCAGGAAGCTGAACAGGCCCGTCGTGATCACGCCCGGCCACATCACCGGCATGATGACCCTTCGGAACGCCTGGAAATGGGTACAGCCGTCGACGCGCGCCGCCTCGTCCAGCTCGGCGGGGATGCTCTGGAAGAACGAGCGCAGCATCCAGATCGTGAAGGGCTGGTTGATCGACACGAGCACGATGATGACGGCGACCTCGGCGGCCTCCTGGACCGCGCGATGCAGTTGCCGCGACGAGATCGGTGCGGCTGCGGCCGGGGAACAGCCAGCCATGCGGAAGCATGATCCCGCGTCGCCGGCCTTCGCGCCACCACAGACGCAGCAGTTCGAGGAGCTGCGGCGAGAGCATCGCGTTGCGATCCTTCCGGCCCTTCCCCTGCTCGACGCGAAGGAGCATGCGCGCCGAGTCGACGTCGTCGACCTTGAGGTGCGCGACCTCGGACACACGCAGGCCTGCACCATAGGCAACACCAAGCGCGGCCTTGTACTTGAGGCCGGGTGCAGCTTCGAGCAGCCGCGCCGCCTCCTCCACGCTGAGCACATCCGGCAGCTTGCGGTGATAGCGGGTGATCACCAGGGCGCGCGACAAATCCCGGCGCTGCAGCGTCACCAGAAACAGGAACCGGAGCGCCGTGACAGTGCTGTTGATGGTCGCAGGCCCAACGCCCTTCTCGTGCTGATCGAGCTGGAAGCGGCGGATATCGTCCGGCGTCGCGGTGTCGGGCGAGCGGCCGAGAAACGCGGCGAAGCACCGGACGTGACGAACGTAGTCCTGCCGCGTGTGGGAGCCGAGGCCCCGCATGAGCATGTCGTGCTGCATGCGCTGGCGAAGCGGCGAGACGGTTGCATCGGTCGACGGGGTAGCCATGGCGAGTTCCTCTCGTTGAAGGGAACTCCATGGTCGGCTCGCCCGACGCTACCTGCTCAAAGGCTATGAAGACTACGCCATCTCAAGTCGTGGCGCCCCTCCCGCGAAGCGGGTTCGTGCATGATGGCGAAAGCAGTCATTGTTTTCGGGTCGTTTGACGCTAATGCTTAACCCGGATGATGGAGCGCGGTCATTCCTCCGTCGGCCATCAAGCATGTAGCATTGATGAAGGGGCACTCATCCGAGATAAGAAAGAGAGCGGCTTTGGCGATCTCTTCCGGCGTTGCGATGCGCCCGCCGGGATGTAGCTTCATGGTTTCCGCCTCGGCCGCTGCCGGATCGGCAAAGCTGTTCCAGTACTCGACAACCTTCTGGGTGCGCACATAGCCAGGCGCAAGCGCGTTCACCCGCACGCCCTGTCCGGCATATTCGAGCCCCAGCGCCTTCGTCATGCCCAGCAGCGCATGTTTGGCGACCGGATAGGGGAAGGTGTGCGGAATGATGGTGAAGGCATGCGTCGAGGCAATGTTGAGGATGACGCCACCCCCCTCCTCGATCAGGCCCGGCAGCACGGCCCTGCTGCAATTCCAGGCCCCCTTCAGATTGATGTCGAGGCAGCGCTGCCAGTCGGCATCGCTCAATTGCAGCGGTTCGGAAAAAACATTGACACCGGCATTGTTGACGAGCGCGTTCGGCCGTCCGATCTCCCGGCCTGCCAAGGCGACAGCGGCCTCAATGGCAGCGGCGTCCGTGATGTCCGCCGCGGCAAAGCCGAGCGTCCCACCCGACGCGCGAAGACGCGCGGCTTGTGTGGAGAGGAGATCGCCGTCACGGTCGATCAGGAAGAGACGGGCGCCTTCCGCAAGGAAGGCTTCGGCCATAGCAAAGCCGATCCCCTGCGCCGCACCGGTCACGATGATCCGCTTTCCCTCAAGCCGTCCAGCCATGCCCGTTCTCCTTACCACTCGGCGACGCTACCGTCCGCATGGCGCCAGACGGGGTTGCGCCATCGATGGCCCTCCTTGGCGCGCTCGATGACATATTGCTCGTCCACCTCCACGCCGAGGCCCGGCCCCTGCGGGATCGACACGAAGCCGTCCGCATAGTGGAACACCTCCTTGTTCGAGATGTAGTCGAGGATGCCGTTGCCCTTGTTGTAATGGATGCCGAGGCTCTGCTCCTGGATGAAGGCATTGTAGGAGACGGCGTCGACCTGAAGGCAGGCGGCAAGCGCGATCGGCCCCAGCGGGCAATGCGGCGCCAGCGCCACGTCGTAGGCTTCGGCCATGGCCGCGATCTTGCGGCATTCCGTGATGCCGCCGGCGTGGGAGAGGTCGGGCTGGAGGATGTCGACATAGCCGTCCGCCAGCACCGTCTTGAAATCCCAGCGCGAATAGAGCCGTTCGCCGAGCGCGATCGGCGTCGAGCAATGGTTGGCGATCTCCTTCAGCGCCTCGCGGTTCTCTGAGAGCACCGGCTCCTCTATGAAGAGCAGCTTGAACGGCTCCAGCTCCTTCGCCAGCACCTTGGCCATCGGCCGGTGCACGCGGCCGTGGAAATCGACGCCGATGCCGATATAGGGACCGATCGCCTCGCGGATCGTCGCAATCGTCTTGACCGCCTTCTCCACCTTGTCCCAGGTATCAATGATCTGCATCTCCTCGCAGCCGTTGAGTTTGATCGCCTTGAAGCCGCGGGAAACGACCTCGCGGGCATTGTTGGCGACGTCCGAGGGCCGGTCGCCGCCGATCCAGGAATAGACCTTGATCCTGTCGCGCACCTGGCCGCCGAGCAGGGCGTGAACCGGCTGGCCATAGGCCTTGCCCTTGATGTCCCAGAGCGCCTGGTCGATGCCGGCAAGCGCTGACATGTGGACGGCGCCGCCGCGATAGAAGCCGCCGCGGTAGATGACCTGCCAATGATCCTCGATGAGCAGCGGGTCCTTGCCGATGAGGTAGTCCGAGAGCTCGTGCACGGCGGCTTCCACGGTCAGCGCGCGCCCTTCCACCACCGGCTCGCCCCAGCCGACGATGCCCTCGTCCGTCTCCACCTTCAGGAAAAGCCACCGCGGCGGCACGATATAGGTCGAAAGCTTCGTGATCTTCATGAGATGGTTTCCTTTAGACTGTGCCGCCGGCTAGGCCGCGCCCGCAAGGATGAGGTCCGCAGCCTTGGCAGCGGCGCCCAGCACCGCCGCATTGGTGTTTCCGCTGACGATGGTGGGCATCATGGATGCATCGACGACGCGCAGATTGCGGACCCCGCGCACGTTGAGCCCGGCGGTAAGCACCGCCATCTCGTCGCCGTCATGGCCCATCTTGCACGTGCCGACCGGGTGATAGCCCGTCTTGACCGTCCGCCTGCAATGGTCGGCGATGGCCTCGTCGGTCGTCACGTCCGTGCCCGGGAAGATTTCGCGGTCGATGAGGTCCCGCATCGGCGAGGCGGCAAGAACCGACCGGGCGAAGCGGAAACCGGCGATCGTCAGGCGAAGATCATCGGGATGGCCGAAGATGCCGGTGCTGACGACGGGATCGGCCAGGGGATCGGCGGAGGAGAGCGTGACGCTGCCACGGGCCTTAGGGCGCAACAGCAGCGAATTGATCGTCACGCCGTCGCCCGGATCCATCCCCATCACGTCGCGATCGAGATAGACGGTCGGGACGCAGAACATCTGGATGGTCGGCTCGGCATTGTTGCCGTCCGGATCGTAGAAGGCGCAGGTCTCTACACCCGTCGTCGTGACCGGACCGGACTTGAAGAGCAGGTATTGCAGGCCGGCCTTGATCATCGGCCAGCCGCGATCCTGCCCGTAATAGCCGAAGGTCCCTCGGGTCGTGGCAACGACCGGGCATTCGTAATGGTCCTGAAGGTTCTGTCCGACACCCGGAAGGGAGATTTCCGTGCGGATGCCGTGCCGCGCCAGCTCCACCTCCGGGCCGATGCCGGACAGCATCAGCAGCTTCGGCGTCTGGTAGGCGCCCGCCGCAAGAACGACCTCCATGCCGGCGCTCGCCGTCCTGCGCGTCCCGCCTCGAAGATATTCGACGCCCACTGCCCTACCACCTTCGAGTACGAGCTTCGTCACGGTCGCTTCGGTCTCGATGGTCAGCAGCGGATCGTTCATGACCGGCGCCAGGAAGGCGTCGACGGCGCTGCACCGCCGGCGGGTCCGCCAGTCGATCGTGTGCTGCATCAGGCCAACGCCGAACTGCTCCGCGCCGTTGAAATCCGGGTTCCATGGGATGCCCATACCCTGCAGCGTCTTTATATAGGTGCGGGTCATGGGGCTGGTATGGCCGAGGTTCGAGATCTTCAGCGGCCCGCCGACGCCGTGGAATTCTCCGGCCAGGTGGTCGTTGTCCTCGTGCGCCTTGAAATAAGGCAGCATGTCCCGGTAGGACCAGGCGCCGTCGCTCTGGACGCCCGGCGGCGTGATCGCCGCGTTCCAGCGGTCATAGTCCGCGGCCTGACCGCGCATGTAGACCATCGCATTGACCGTGCTGCCGCCTCCGAGGACCTTGCCCTGCGGCACGATGGGACCGCGGCCGCCGAGCTGCGGCTGCGGCGCGGTGCGATGCATGGAAAGGTAGGTGTCCTTCGCCAGGAACTTCATGTAGCCGGCAGGGAAGTGCATGATAGGATTGGCCTTGCGCGGCCCCCGCTCGATAATCAGGACCCGGGCGCGCGCGTCCTTCACGAGCCGCGCCGCCACGACGCAGGCCGAACTGCCGCCGCCGACGATAATGTAGTCGTATCGTGTCTCGTGAGACATGCCGGATTCTCCGTTCAGGGGAGCCTTGCCGGCATCATGCGGATGCTGCCGGCCAGTGCTTCGCCGGGTTGCAGGACCGCAAGATCGCCAAGGCCAGCCTGATTATGGCCATCGGCAAGGTGCGACATCGGCTCGAAGCAGAAGTAATCCCGCTGAAACGCCGGGTCGAAACCGGTATCAGACACGAAGACGAAGGCGTGCCGGAATAGCGGATCGGCAGAGAGGGTAAGCCGCGTGCCGCGCTCCGGCCAGTCGATCCGGGCCTGCCCTGACCAACCCTCGAACCCGTTGTTGACCCAGCGGTGCGGCAGGCCGCGCGGCGCGCGGAAATCGACGTCTTCCGGAATCTCGACGGCCTCGCCGGGCAACCAGCCGTCCACCTCCGTCCAGTATTTGCGGGCGGGCGCAAGAAGCGTCGTCTGCGGCGTCATCGGAAAATAGGGGTGCCATCCGAGACCGAACGGCAGGGCGGTTTCGCCGCGGTTCGTCACGGAAAGGGTCAGGACGAAGGCACCGTCCTCGATGGCAAAGCGCTGCGTCGCCGCATAGCGGTAAGGCGTGCCCTCCCCGGCGAGATGCACAAAGAAAAGCTCCACGGAATTTGTGCCGCTCTCAACTACCGACCAGTCCGCCTGCCAGCCCTCGCCGTGCAGGTAATGGGGATCCCAGGCCGTGTTGGGCTGGAACCGGTAGTCCCGGCCCGCGAAGCGGAAGGCATTGCCGCGCACGCGGTTGCCGAAGGGCACGAGCGGGTAGCAGCCGGAGGCAAGCGCGTCGGCCTCAACACCGGGCGCCGGTCGCAGCAGCGGGATGGGTATGTCGCTCGGCTTCCACCACAGGCCGAGCACCAAACCGCCGGCAGTGGAAATGCGGGCCGACAAATCGCCCTTACCGATGTCGATGACCGTCATGGCAAACCCTCAGCCCCTGTTGCGCACCGCGCCGCGCTTGATCGCCTGTATATTGGCGAGAACCGCGACGACGATGATGATTCCGCGCACGACCTGCTGAAAGAACGGGTTGATGCCGAGCAGGACAAGCCCGTTGCCGATGAGCGTGATGACCAGCACGCCAAGCAGCGTGCCGAGCATAGAGCCCCGGCCGCCGGAAAGCGCCGTGCCGCCGACCACGACGGCCGCGATGACATCGAATTCCAGCCCGCTCGCCGCCGTCGCATTGCCCGAGCCGAGACGCGAGAGCAGCAATATGCCCGAGACGGCGGCCATGGCGCCGGCGATGGCGAAGAGCTGAACGCGGATGCGCGACACGTTGATGCCCGAGAGGAATGCGGCATGGGGATTGCCGCCGACGGCATAGACGGAACGGCCGAAGGCGGTCTTGCGGCTGACAAAGGCGAACACGGCGAAAAGGACCAGCATGATGATCGCCGCCGGCGGCACGCCGAAAACGGGACGGTCGAGCATGTCGACGATGTCATTGCGGCCGATCGAGACGGGCAGCGCATCCGTGACGAAGAGTGCCGTGCCGCGCAGCGCGCTCCAGAGGCCGAGCGTGCCGACGAAGGACGGCACGTCGAAATAGGCACGCAGGGCGCCGGCGATCGAGCCGAGGGCCGCGCCGATCAGGATGGCGAGAACGAAGGCGAGCGGCGTCGGGACGCCCCATTGTAGCAGATAGGCGAGTGCGACGGAAATGAAGGCGACCATGGGGCCGACACTGACGTCGATCTCGCCGGAAATGATGATCAGTGTCGCCGCCCAGGCCGCGATGCCGATGGTTGCCGCATCGCGCAGGATATTGATCTGGTTGTTGAAGCTCATGAAGCCGTTGGCCGTCGTCGTGAACACCACGTAGAGCACGACGATGGCGACGAAGAGGCTGAGCTCGTTCATATGCTGCGAGAAGCCGCGGCGACGCGGCGCGGCGCCTGCCGCGGTCCGGATTGCCTGGTCGTTGGACATGTTCGCCTCCGTCAATGGCCGGCGATGCAGGCTGCCATCACGGCGTCCTGATCGATATTGGGGGATGTGAATTCTTCCAGCAGTCTGCCTTCACGCAGCACGAGCACGCGGTCGCAGACGAGCGGCAGTTCCTCGATCTCGCTGGAAACGAAGATGACGCTGCGCCCTTCCGCCGCCAGCTGCCGGATGATCGCGTAGATCTGCGCCTTCGCCTCCACGTCGACGCCGCGGGTCGGCTCGTCGAGCAGCAGGACGCGGCTGCCGGCATGGATCCAGCGGCCGATGACGACCTTCTGCTGGTTGCCGCCGGACAGCGTCCCGATAGGCGTACCTGTATCCGCGGTCTTCACATGCAGGCGCGCGATCACATTGCGGGTCGCCTGCGCAATGTGACGGGCTGAGAGGATGCCGTGATGGCTGACGGCGGCGAAATCCGTCGCGACCATGTTCTCGTCGACGCCGAGAAGCGGCACGATACCCTCCTCTTTACGGCTCTCCGGCGTGTAACCGAAGCCGCGCTCGAGCATGGCACGGTAGCGCGGCCGCCCGACGGAGATGCCGTCGACCGCGATGCGGCCGCCGTCGAACGGGCGCACGCCCATGATCGCCTGCAGAAGCTCCGTCCGCCCTGCCCCGAGGAGGCCGGCGATGCCCAGCACCTCACCTTGGCGCAACTGGAACGACACCGAGTTGAGCTTGGGCGCAAACGCGAGGTCGGAAACCTCCAGGACGACCTTGTCACGAGCCTGCGTTTCAAAAACTGCCGACTGGGCGGCCTCGGAACCGAGCATCAGGCGCACGATCTCGCGCGTGTCGGCGCCTGCCACGTCCACCGTGTCGATAATGCGGCCGTCCCGCATGATCGTCGCGGACCGGGCGATCTGGCGGATCTCGTTCATGCGGTGGCTGATATAGATGACGGCAATGCCATCCTCGGCGATGCGCTTGACGGCGGCCATGACCTTTTCGGCCTCGGCGGCGGCCAGCGAGCTCGTCGGCTCGTCGAGGATGACCAGCTTCGGCTTGCCGAGCAGAACGCGCGCGATCTCGACGAGCTGGCGCTCGGCGGGGCTGAGGCCTGCCACGAGATCGGACGGCGGCATTTCCAGCCCGAGGCGCTGCATGGCGACACGCGCCTCGGCCTCCATGGCATCATAGTCGAGAATGCCCGCCCGGCGAGGCCAACGGCCGAGGAACAAATTTTCCGTGATGCTCATGCCGGGAACGAGGCTGAGTTCCTGATAGACGACGCGCACGCCCCGGTCGAAGGCTTCCTGCGCACGGGCGGAGCCACCCTGGCTCAACGCGACGCCGTCGATCGTCACCGTGCCGGAATCGGGCACCTCGGCACCGGTCAGCATGCGGATCAGCGTGGATTTGCCCGCACCGTTCTTGCCGAGGAGCGCCCTCACCTCGCCGGGCGCGACGCGGAAGGTCGCATCGTCGAGCGCCAACACGCCGGGATAGCGCTTGGTGCAGCCTTCAAGCGCGGCGATGGCGCCGGCACCCGCTTCGCTGCGAGGCTTGCTTGCGGAATAGATCATGGCGGAACTGCCTGGATTCGGACATTGGACATGTCGGCGGCGATACGGCCGGCATCCTTCAGGGGTGCCGGCCGGCTTGGTCGGGACAGCGGCGTTTCACCACACGCCGCGAAGTTCAGGGAATGCCGTCGGCATGCGCTTCGAGCCACGCCTTCCCGTCCTCGGCACTCTTGTAGAGGTCGATGTCATAGGCAACCTTGATGTCGGCCGGCGGATTGCCGTCGATCGCCTTGATCGCCTGCTCCAGCGCCAGCTTGCCGAGACCCTGGCCGGAAATATCGACCACAGCCTTGATGACGCTGAAGTCGGCGAGCTCTTGGGCGATTTCCGTCGTCATGTCGCCGCCGAAGACCACGGTCTTGCCGACCCGGCCCTGGCTTTTGACGGCACGCGCCGCTCCGAGGGTCGCACCGCCCGCTTCGCCGAAGAAGGCGTCGAGATCCGGGTGGGACGACAACATCGTGCTGGCGACCGAAACGGCCTTGTCGAGGATCGCGCCTTCCTGGTTATCGACGATCTTCGCACCCGGAACCTTGGCGAACAGCGCTTCCTCGAAGCCCTTGCGCCGCGTGACGCACACTTCGACGAATTCGCAGTTGAGGACGGCGATCTTGGGCGCATCCTTCTTCTCCGCCAGGAAATATTCGGCGGCGGCATCGCCCAGCTTGTGGCCGAACTCATAGGGATCGCCGACCGCGTAGGCGGAGACGTATTCCTTCATGTCGCTTTCGCTGAGGCATGTATTGTAGCAGACGACCGGAATGCCGGCATCGTGCGCGCGGCGGATCGCACGATAGGAGCCGTCGGCCGATACGGGCGAGACGATGATCGCCTGGACGCCGGCCGAGATGAGCGAGTCGATGAAGGACGATTCCTTGCTGACGTCGCCCTGGGCATTGGTCTCGATGACCTCCAACGTGCGGCCGGCATCCTTGGCGCCGTCCTGGATGCCCTTGCGCACGCCGGCATAGAAGCCCTGCGCATCCATGTAGATCGCGCCCACCTTGAGGTCTTTGTCCTGCGCGAATGCCGTCGATGCCGTCAACGCGGCAATGGTCGCCAGCGCAGCTGTGGCTATGAACTTCATATGCTCCTCCCATGAATTGATGACAGGCGCGGCAGGCGTGCCAATGGCACCCCGCTCACGTTGGGCATACCCTAATTCGCGTCATATGAATGTCAATATAAATACGATTTATTTTTTGATATTCGGTGAATTCTCACACCGGTCGCTGGAAAGAATCGAGGAAATGCGATAGAAGCCGCATAATAATAATATTTAATTCGTATAGCGGGATGGGCGCGGTGCAGGCAATGCACGCTGGCGACGGAGGAGGACAGTGTGACGGCAACACCAATGGCGCGCGCCCTGACGCAGGACGGCAATCCGATCGCCGAGCGCGGCAAGGGCAGCGTGCGCGAGGGGCTGCTGCGTCAGATCGCGCAGAAGATCGTCACCGGCGAAATGGCGGAAGGATCGACGCTGCCGAACGAGGCAGAACTGACGGAACGGTTCGGTGTCAGCCGGACCAGCCTGCGGGAAGCCATGCAGTACCTGTCGGCGATCGGCATGGTGCGATCCCGCACGCGGGCAGGCACGATCGTCCTGCCGCGGGAGAACTGGAACTACCTCGACCCGCTGGTGCTCGACGCGATGCTCACCGTCGGGGCGGACGAAAGCTTCTACACGTCGCTGATCGACGCCCGCCAGTTGCTGGAACCGGCTGCCGCAGCACAGGCCGCGGCCAATGCCACCGCACGCCAGCTCTCGCAGATCGCCAAGGCGTTCGAGGACATGGTCGAGGCCAATTCGCGCGACAACGAGGAATGGAGCCGTGCCGATCTTGAGTTCCACACTGCCATCATCAATGCCAGCGGCAATTGGGTCTACCGCCAGTTCGCCACTGCGATACGCGCGGCCCTCCTTGCGAGCTTCCGCCTCACCAACCGGGCCAGCCAGTCCCACGAGCAGGCGATCCTCAAGCATCAGGACGTGCTCGAAGCCATCCGCATGCGCCGCCCCGACGCCGCCCGCCATGCAATGGAACAACTCATCGGCGTTGCGCGAAGCGAGATAACGGATGCCCTGCGCAAATCGAGGAACGCGGACATCAAAGACGAGTTTCCTTGATTGAAGCCGCCATCAGGCAAGGCGGACCGCGGTCTTGAATGGGTATTGCCGGCGGTTCATTCGAATGGCTCAGCCGCTGGCCACGTCGCCTTCGGGAGCGGACAGGTGGAACAGTAGTCGAGCCTGTCGACGAGATAAGCGGATACAGCAGAGACGGCGGCGGTGCTCACCCTCGTCATAACGCACGGCGAGGCGCTGTTTCCGTATGAGAGCGAATGCGTCCGCGATGGCCGCGTTGGAACCGATAAGGGCCTCGGCCCGGTGCGCCGCAAGGTCGAAGACGTTTCCGGTCTTGCTCTACAGAACGCGCCTCGACACGCCACGATGGACGACAGCGCGCCGATCAGGGCGCGAGATGGCCTTCCGTCAGAAGCTCGAAGCGGCCTCGAACGGAACGGTTTCCGTAACGCTTCCCTCCCCGGCGCGAACGGCAAGTGCCCGGGATGGCTGCATGCCGAAGCGGCGGAGGAAGAGCTGGGAAAAGTGGCACGGATTGCTGTAGCCGACGGCGATCGCCGCCGGGGTGACATTCAGTTCACCCCTCTCGATCACGCGGCGGGCCTTCAGCAGCCGCTGCTCCTTGAGGAAGGCGTATACGGCTCGGAAGCCCACCGTTTGGTGCAAGAGGCTGTCGCGACACTCCTGAAAGAGCGCAGAACAGCCTCCTCATGTCCCAGGCGAACGAGCCATGCGCTAATTCAATCCCATATGCCGATCATCGCGGTTATGAGAGGATGCTGTATGACAACTGCGCTCCAAACCCGATGCCCGTTCTGAGAAGAATGTCCCCATCTTCCGCTGAACCGTAGCCACCTACTGCTTGAAACAGTTCACGCGATGCCACTGGAGGAAACGCGGATGCGGTTGCTCAAATGGTCGTTATGGTACAATCGTCCGGTCTTGTTGATCAGGCCCTGGACACTCTCCAAATCGTTGGCTTGCCCCGAGATCAGGATATCGGGCTCATCCGATAGGCTGATCAGTCCGCGGTCGAACATCCAGTGTGCCGTGCCTGACAGCGCAATCCCATCGGTAAGGATATCGGGTCCGTTCGCCTCGACAGGCCGGATATGCGCGGCATCGACTTCGGCTCGCCCGGCACGATGAGCTTCAGGCCGGTGATCGCGCATCGCTTGTCATGGGCCTGCAGAACGAGCCGGCGAAACATCCGGTCGCGAACGAACCGCGACGCCCCTTGCTGTCATCGAACAAACTATTGACGGATGTGCCGAACAATCACTGATTTAAGTTTCTCGACGTCCTTCATGTTGATGGCGTCGACCATCTCGTAGTGCTCCAGGCTCGATTGCTGGATGCGGGCGCGCGTGATCCATTGCGAGACCGGCGCTGACGACGTGCGCTGGCGGATCTCCGTTACGAGGCTTACCAGTTCGTCGTTACCGCAGAGCGAGAGCAAAGCGTGGTGAAACGCCAGGTTGGCCTCATAGAGGTCGATCGTCGTTCCATCCAGGATGACCGCATCGAACCGGTCGGCAAGACGGCGCAGTTCGGCGATCGCGCCCGACGTGGCATTGTCGATGATTCTGTCCGCAACGCCTGTTTCCAGCAGGATACGGATCTCGCTGACCTGGCGTGCACGATCTCCATCCGGCTCGAACACGTGGTAGCCGCGGTTCGGAACGTGCTCGACGATCCGCTTTTGCGTTAAGCGGTCCAGGGCACGTCGAACGTCCGGCCGGCCGCAGCCATAGCGGCGTTCAAGGTCGATCTGCTTCAGCCATGTCCCCGGCGCCAGAACACCCGTCTGGATATCGTGGAGGATGAGGTCCGTCACGTCGACGGTCTGCACCGCCTCGCTTTCCTTCGGCTTCATCGTCTTCATCCGCCCCAAATCTCCCATAGCGTCGAGCATCCAAGTTGCTTCGTGCAAAAATATAATCACCGCCGGCTCTTGCGTAAATCCAAAATCGGCGCATAAATTGGCACCAATTTTGGATAATATTGAAGTCGAGGCGGATCGATGAAGAATGCGGATGCGGTTTGGGCGTTGGTCGACGAAAAGGGACCGGCCTTTGCGGCTCTTAGCGACCGCATCTGGGACACGCCTGAAACGAACTACGAGGAGTACCGATCGAGCGCTGCGCAGGCCGCGATGTTGGAGGCGGAAAGCTTCCGCATCGAGCGCGGCATCGCAGGGATGCCCACCGCCCTCATGGGCGAGGCCGGCGAGGGCGGTCCGGTCATCGCCATCCTCGGCGAGTTCGACGCTCTGCCCGGCCTCAGCCAGGAAGCGGGTGTCGCGGAAGAGCGACCGATGGTGGAAGGTGGAAACGGCCACGGCTGCGGGCACAATCTGCTGGGGTCCGGCTCCATGCTGGCGGCCGCGGCCGTCAAGGACTACCTGAAGAAGAACCGCCTGCCGGGCCGCGTACGCTATTACGGCTGCCCGGCCGAAGAAGGCGGCTCCTCCAAAGGTTTCATGGTCCGCGCCGGCGTCTTCGACGATGTCGACATCGCCATTTCCTGGCATCCCGCCGCTTTCGCCGGCGTCAACAACCCCCTGTCGCTTGCCTGCAACGAAATCCTGTTTCGGTTTGCTGGCCGTGCTTCGCATGCATCCGCGTCACCCCATCTCGGGCGCAGCGCGCTTGACGCCGTCGAGCTCATGAACGTCGGCGTGAATTATCTGCGCGAACACATGCCGTCCACCGCGCGCATCCACTATGCCATCACCGATACCGGCGGCCATGCGCCGAATGTCGTGCAGGCCCGGGCATCCGTGCGGTATCTCGTGCGGGCGCGGACACTGCCGGAACTGTTCGAACTCGTTGAGCGGGTGAAGAACGTCGCGCGGGGCGCCGCCCTGATGACGGGAACATCCGTCAGCGACGCGGTGGTGAGCGGGGATGCCAATCTGGTCGGCAACACGCCGCTGGAGCAACTGATGCACCGCAACCTCGAGCGCCTTGGACCTCCGGAGTTCGACGATGCCGATCGCGATCGCGCGGCTGAATTCCAGCGCACGTTCAGCGATGCCGACATCGCCGCCTCGTTCGGCCGTTTCGGCCTCAAGGTGCGCAAGGGCGTTCCTCTTTGCGACGTGATCTTTCCGCCGGAGAGCGGGGACGGCACGCTGGTCGGCTCGACCGATGTCGGCACGGTCAGCTGGGTGGTGCCGACGGTGCAGATGCGTGGTGCGACCTATGCCGTGGGAACGCCGGGCCATTCCTGGCAGCTCGTCGCCCAGGGCAAGTTGCCGGCCGCGCATAAGGGCATGATCCACGCGGCCAAAGTGATGGCCAGCACGGCGGTCGATCTCTTTGCCGATCCGCAGGAAATCGCCGCCGCCAAGGCCGACCATGCCGCCCGGCTGGAAGGCACGCCCTTCGTCAATCCGATCCCCGACGACGTCAATCCGCCGCTACCGGAGAAGGCCGATGCCTGAGCTCCCTTTCGAGCCGGACCGTGACCGGCTGATGGCCCATATCGGAGAATTCGCCAAGCGTGTGAAACTCTCCGGCACGCCGCAGGAGCGGGAAAGCTTCGACTATCTGCAGCGACAGATGGCTTCGTATGGCTACGAGACGCGGCTCATCGAACATGATGCCTATATCAGCCTGCCCGGCGAGGCCCGGCTGAAGGTCGACGGCGGCGATATCCGTTGCATCACCCATTCCATGTCCGCCTCCAGCCCTGCCGACGGCCTGACGGCCGAGGTCGTCTATGGCGGCGACGGCAGCCCGGCGGATTTCGCGCGCCTCGACGCGCGGGGACGGATCGTCCTAGTCGATGGGATTGCGACCGAGGAAGTCGCAGCGCAAGCGCGCGATCACAGCGCCGCGGGGCTCATCCATGTCAGCCCGAACGAACTGCTCTATGAGATGTGCGTCTCGCCGGTCTGGGGCAGTCCTTCGCAGCTTACCCGCGATCAACTGCCGACCGCAGTGATCTGCACCATCGCCGCGGAAGCCCGCGCGATTCTGCGGGAGCGCTGCAAATCCGGAGAGACCGTCAATGCCACCATGTGGGCGAGCGTCGACACGGGCTGGCGCAAGACGCCGATCCTCGTAGCGGAACTCGACGCCTTCTATGCGACCGATGACGAACGGCCTTTCGTCCTGTTCTCCGGCCATCATGATACCTGGCATTTCGGCGTCATGGACAATGGCGGGGCCAACGCCACCATGCTGGAGGCGGCGCGGCTACTGGCCGCACGCCGCGACCGCTGGCGCCGGGGCCTGCGGATTTGCTTCTGGTCGGGCCATTCCCATGGGCGCTATTCGGGGTCGGCCTGGTATGCAGACGAATATTGGGACGAACTCGACCGGCGCTGCGTGGCGCATGTCAACGTCGATTCCACGGGCGGCGAAGGTGCCGATGTTCTCGCCAATTCCGCCGTCATCGACGAGTTGAAGGCGCTTGCCGCCGAGGCCGTGCTGGCGGAGACCGGTCAGGTGCATGCCGGGCGGCGCCACGGCCGCGCGGCCGACCAGTCCTTCTGGGGCGTGGGCCTGCCCTCGATGTTCGGCAGCCTCAGCCACCAACCACCCGGGCCGATCAGGATGCCGACGGCGCTCGGCTGGTGGTGGCACACGCCGCAAGACACCGCTGAGCATATCGATCCCGCCAATCTCGTCCGCGACACGCGCATCGTGCTGCGCGTATTGGACAGGTTGCTGACGGACGAGGTGCTGCCGCTCGACTACGGCGCCACGGCGGCGTCGCTGCAGCGCGAGCTCGAACGGATCGGCACCGATCTCGCCGGCCGGTTCGATATCACGCGGTTGATCGCCGAGGCGGAGCGGTTCGGCGAGCTCGCGGGGGCGGTCAGACGGCGGGCGGCGTCGGCGACCGGCGCAGAAGCGCGCGCGATCAATCGGGCGCTGATGCGGGTCTCCCGGCTGCTGGTGCCGCTCAACTATACGCAAGGCAATCGCTTCGTTCACGACAGCGCCCTGCCCCATGCGCCCTGGCCGTCGCTCGACGGGCTACGCGCGCTGGCGACCGCTGAGGCGGACGAGGACGCACTCTTTCATGCCGTGCATGCGCGGCAATGCAGGAATCTTGCCGCATACGCATTGCGGGAAGCCCAAGCCGCGCTGGCGACACTCTAACCACCAGCACGATTCAACGGGACCGGACAAAAAGCCGGTTCGAAGAAAGGGGAACTTGAAATGACCAAACTGGGAATTCTTGCGGCCGTGACCGCAATGGCCCTGTCCGCAGCCGTCGCACCGGCAGGCGCGAAGGACTGGACCCATGTAAAGGTGGGCATCGAAGGCGCCTTCCCGCCATGGAACGCGCTCGACTCCAAGGGCGCTCTCACGGGTCTCGACGTCGAGGTCATCGATGATCTCTGTGCCCGGGCCAAGGTGGAATGCGAGCTCATCACTGGTGAATGGAGTGCGATGATCCCGAGCCTGAACGCTGGCAAGTTCGACCTGATCATGACGCTGGGCATCAATGCCAAGCGCCGGGAAGTGGTGGACTTCACCGTGCCCTATGCCTCCGGTGTCGCCACCTTTATCGTCCTCAAGGATGGTCCCCTCGCCTCGCTGCCCATGGCAGGCGAGCGGCTGAACCTCAACGACAAGGAAAAGGCCGATCCGGTGATGGCCGAAATCGGGACCGTGCTGAAGGGCAAGACCATCGGCGTCGTCCAGTCGACAAGCCAGGAACAACTGATCAACGCCTATTTCGGCGACACTGTGACGGTTCGTACCTACAAGAACTCCGCCGAGCGCGACCTCGACCTCAAGGCTGGCCGCATTGACGCAGGCTTCGACAGCGGCGTCTACGGCACCTCGATGCTCGCCAAGCCCGGAAACGAGGAGCTCACCATGGCCGGCCCGCTGCTGAAGGGCGCCATGCTGGCAACGGAGGTGGCCATGGGTCTGCGCAAGGGCGAGACTGACCTCAAGGAAAAGTTCGATGCCGCCATCAAGGAGGCGGCCGCCGAAGGGGTCATCAGGCGCCTTTCGGAAAAATGGAGCAAGCTCGACCTGACGCCGTCCTTTGACCAGTAGAGAGGCCGCCGCCCCGCCATCGCGGGGCGGCCCCTTGTTGATCGCTGATCGCATGCGGAAGGATCGCGCATGAATCCACCTGGCTTTTTTGAAACTTTCGGCTTCGGGCCGGACGGCTGGGGTGCCGCGCTGGCCGCTGGCGCCGTGATGACCGTGCTGATCGCCGTATGCGGCTTTGCGATCGGCGCCGTCATCGGCATTTTCGGCGCCTGGGCGAAGATTGCCGGCGGCCCGGTGTCGCGCACCGTCGCCGGCACCTACACCACCGTCCTGCGCGGCATTCCCGACCTGCTCGTCATCTACCTCTTCTATTTCGGGGGATCGGCGGTGATCTCCTCGATCGGGCGCCTGTTCGGCAACGAGGGCTTCATCAGCTTTCCCGGATTCTTGGCTGGCGCACTCGCCGTTGGCGTCACGTCGGGGGCACAGCATACCGAGGTGTTTCGCGGCGCCTTTCGCGCGGTCCATCCTGGTGAAATCGACGCGGCGGTCGCGTGCGGCATGTCGCGGATGCTGCGGTTCCGCCGTATTGTTGCCCCGCTCACGCTGCGACATGCGCTGCCAGGCCTCGGTAACGTGTGGCAGGTCGTTTTGAAGGAGTCGGCCCTCGTCTCCATCACCGGCGTCGTGGAACTGCTCCGCCAGTCGCAGATCGGCGCCGGCTCGACCGGAAGGCCGTTCGATTTCTATGTCGTCGCTGCCGCCCTCTATCTCGCGATCTCCACCTTCTCGGGCCTCGCGCTGCAACTGGCCGAAAAGCGCAGCCGGCGTGGAACCGGGAGGGCGTCATGAACTTCGTCTTCATGTGGGAGACCTTCCTGGAACTCGTCGCAGCCGTGCCGACGACGCTCCGGCTGGCCGCGACGGCCGTGAGTCTCGGTGCCGTGCTGGCCTTGCTGCTCGCGCTTTGCCGCACGTCCGGCCTGCGCATCCTCGACTGGCCGGCGCGCTTCTACATCTACGTCTTTCGCGGCTCGCCGCTTCTGGTGCAGATCTTCCTGATCTACTACGGTCTCAGCCAGTTCCCCGAAGTGCGCCACAGCGCCGTCTGGCCGATCCTGCGGGAACCCTACTGGTGCGCCGTTATCGCGCTGATGATGAACACGGCCGCCTATTCGGGCGAGATCATCCGCGGTGGGCTGCTTTCGGTTCCCGAGGGGCAGATCGAGGCAGCGCGGGCCTGCGGCATGTCGCGGTTCCTCGCCTTCCGGCGCATCGTGCTGCCGCTCGCCATCCGCCAGGCGCTGCCCGGCTACGGCAACGAGATGATCTCCATGGTGAAGGCCACCTCGCTCGCCTCGATCATCACGATCATGGAGATCACGGGCGTCGCGGCCAGGATCATTTCCGACACCTACCGGGCGATCGAGGTCTTCCTCGTCGCCGGCGCCATCTATCTCGCCATCAACTTCGTCCTGACGCGTTGCGTCGCGTTCCTAGAATACCGGCTGAGCGGCCACCTGCGCCAGCCCCTGCCAATCCGCCTGCGGGTGACTGGAGACAGCCCATGACCATGCCCGAAATCCTGTCCGAACCCGTGGTGGTCGTGAAGGACCTGCACAAGAGCTTCGGGCCCGTCAAGGTGTTGAAGGGCATCTCCCTCAAAGCGCACCAGGGCGAGGTGATCTCGATCCTGGGATCGTCCGGCTCCGGCAAATCCACGCTGCTTCGCTGCATCAACATGCTGGAGACGCCCGATGCCGGAACCGTCACGGTGGCGGGCGAGACGATCCGCCTCGTTTCGACGCCGCACGGCAAGAGTCGAGCCGCCGATCAGCGGCAGGTCGACCGGATCCGTACCGGCCTTGGGATGGTGTTCCAGAGCTTCAATCTGTGGACCCACAAGACCGTCCTCGAAAACTTGATCGAAGCGCCGATCCATGTGCAGAAGCGCCCGCGTGCGGAATGCATAGAAGAGGCGGAGGCGCTCTTGGAGAAGGTCGGCATCGCCGAGAAGCGAAACGCCTATCCGGCGCATCTGTCCGGCGGCCAGCAGCAGCGGGCCGCCATCGCCCGCGCGCTCGCCATGAGGCCGAAGGTGATGCTGTTCGATGAGCCCACCTCGGCGCTCGACCCGGAACTGGTGGGCGAGGTGCTGCGCGTCATGCGGGCTCTCGCCGAAGAGGGGCGCACCATGCTGGTCGTCACTCATGAAATGGGCTTTGCCCGGGATGTCTCGAGCCGAGTCGTGTTCCTGCACAAGGGCGAGATTGAGGAGCAGGGACCGCCCGCGGACGTCTTCGGCAACGCTAGGTCGGAGCGCTTCCGCCAGTTCATCAGCAAATAACCAGCCACTGCAACGAAACAAAAGGGGAATTCAATGCACAAGCACGTAATCGTCCTGGCCGCGGCGCTGGCCGTCGCCGCCGTCTTTGCACCGGCCGCATCGGCCGAGGACAAGAACAAGATCACCATCGCCACCGAGGGCGCCTTCCCGCCCTATAACCTCACCCGTCCCGACGGTACGCTCGACGGCTACGACGTCGAGCTCGGCAACGACCTGTGCGCCCGGATGAAGATCGAATGCACCTTCGTTGCCCAGGCCTTCGACGGCATGATCCCGGCGCTCACCGCCGGCAAGTTCGACGCCATCATGGCCGGCATGTCCGCCACCGACAAGCGCAAGGAGGTCATCGACTTCTCCATCTCCTACGGCAGCACCGGCCAGTCGTTCGCCACGCTGAAAGGGAGCCCGCTCGCGGATCTGCCGATGAAAGGTGAACTCTTCTCGCTGGCGACCAACGAGACCGGCGCGCGCAAGGCCGCGGAGGAGCTGAAACCGCTGCTCGAGGGCAAGGTCATCGGCGTGCAGACCGCTTCCATCGCCGCCCGCTTCATCGATGAGTACCTGAAGAACGCGGTCGAGGTGCGGGAATACAAGACCACCGAGCAGCATGACCTCGACCTGGTCGCCGGACGTGTCGATCTAACGATGGCGTCGATGGGCTACCTAGTGACCGCGGTCGAGAAGCCGGCAAATTCCGACATGGTCATCGCCGGCCCGCGTTTCCAGGGCGGCATGCTCGGCGCCGGCAGCTCCGTGGGCCTACGCAAGGAGGACGCCGCCCTCAAGGTCAGGTTCGACGAGGCGATCCATGCGGCGATCGCCGACGGCACCATCAAACGCCTGTCGGAAAAGTGGTTCGGTTTCGATCTGACACCCCATTGATGTCAATCTCCTATCGCCTGCGGATCGCCGCCATACGTGGCGGCGAACATGGAAAAAAGTTGTGGCGATTTGGCCCATAACAATTCCTTGCTTTTGAGCGGAACGAACCTCCGATTCTCCCAATTTCAACGAAAAGAGACCGCGCTACCAGCTCACGTCGCCGCCATTCGGTGAGATCGATTGTCCAACCATGAAGCTTGCTTCCTCGGATGCAAGGAAAACGTAGGACGATGCAATTTCCTCCGGTCTCGCAATTCGCCGGATCGGAAGCTGTGCCTGTTTCCATTGCCGCCATTCAGGATCACTGGCACGCCAGGTGGCCGTGTCAGTCGGGCCGGGGCATACGCAATTGACGAGGACGCCCCTGGACGCGACCTCCTGGGCGACGGCGGCGGTCAAGGCGACCACCGCCGCCTTCGTGGCGCTGTAGACCGCCGCGCCCGCCGCCGGCTTGTGCGCCAGTTGGGAGGCGGTGTTGATGATGCGGCCATATCCCCGTTCCAGCATCGGCGGCAGGCCGTGCCGCAACCCGAAGGCGACGCCGCGCAGGTTGACGTCGAGAAGCCTTTGCCAGTCCTCCTGGTCCAGCGTGATGAAATCGCCCGGCGGCTGGCCGATGCCCGCGTTGTTGACGAGGATATCGATACTTTCGTATCGCGCGACGGTCGTCTCAACGGCGGACGCGACGTCCGACTCGACCGTTACGTCGCACTCGACGGAGAAGGCTTCGACTCCGCCCGATGCGATCTCCGCTGCCACGGCCGCGCGTTCGGCCTCATGGCCCCGGTCGGCGACGACGACGTTTGCGCCCTCGCGCCCGAAGGCGAGCGCCACGGCGCGGCCGATGCCGATCGCGCCGCCGATGACCAGCGCATTGCGTTTCGCAAGCCGCGGCATGCGTGTCCTCCTTCCCGCCGGCCGCGCTCAGGCTACGGCGGTGACCATGACCTCGACCGTATAGTGGGGTGCGGCCAGCCGGGCTTCCACGCAGGCTCTCGCCGGCGCGCAGCCCTCCGGCAGCCAGGCATCCCAGACCGCATTCATCTCTTCGAAGGTGCCGATATCGGTGAGCCAGATCGTCGCCGTCAGAATCCGGCCCTTGTCCGTGCCGGCTTCCCGGAGCAGCCCTTCGATGCGCGCAAGGATGTCGCGGGTCTGCTCGTTTACGCTGGCGCCGGGGGCACCGCTTGCCACCTGTCCGGCGAGGTAGACCAGGTCGCCGTGCTTGACGATCTGGCTCATGCGCTGGTTGGTGTGGGCGCGTTCGATGGTCATGTGTCTGCTCCTGGGGTTGTGTTGTCTGGTCAGGTGAGGGATTCTTCGCGGCCCCGCACGAGCTGGGAAAGCGCCACGGCGATCACCAGCGCACCCCCGTAGAAGAGGTCCTGCACGAAGGTGTCGATGCCGAGGATGGATAGTCCCGTGATGCCGGTGACGAGGAGATAGACGGCGATCATGGAGCCGAGGGGATTGAAGCGCCCCGGCGAGATCGCGGTCGCGCCGAGATAGGCGGCGGCGAAGGCTGGCAGCATGAGCTGCGTTCCGGAGTTCGGGTCCGCCGAGCCGGAGGTGCCGGCGTAAAGCACGCCCGCGATGGCGGCGAAGACGCCCGAGGCCACGAAGCAGATCAGCCGGACGCGCGTGACGGGAATTCCCGAAAGCCGCGCCACTTCGCGCCCGCGGCCGACGAACAGCGCCTTGCGGCCGAACGACGTGAACTCGACGACATAGAGAAGGAGAAGCGCGAGCGCGAGCGCATAGTAGAAGGCAAGCGGAATCCCCAGGAACCGCGTCAGGATCACCGCGTTGACCAACCCCCAGTCGACGCCGCCGATCGTGCGCGAGCTGCTGATCCACAGTGTCAATCCATGCAGGAACGTGCCCGTGCCCAGCGTGACGATCAGCGAGTGGATGCGGAAATAGAGCGTGAAGAACGCGTTCAGGAGGCCGGTGAGGAAGCCCGCCGCCACGGCGGCCATGATCGCAAGGCCGATGGGCCAGCCGTAATTGACGTTGAGAACGGCGATGATCATGGACGAGAGCGTCAGCACCTGCGCGATCGACAGGTCGATGTCGCCCGCTGTCAGCGGAATAATCAGCCCCAGTGTCAGGATCACCAGAACCGCCTGGGAGCCGAAGATGCTGGAGAAGTTCGGCCAGGTGAGAAAGGTCTCGGGCGCGATGACGCCGAAGATCGCGATGATCAGCAGCCAGGCGATCAGGAGCGCGAAGCGCTCGAGTTCCACGAGGAAACGGCGCCGGCCGTGGCGCGGGACATCGTGCCCCGCCGGGGGATTTTCTGTGACTGCTTTGCTCATCGGAGATTCTCTTCCAGAAGGGCGGGCGCTGCCTCGAGCGTGCCCGCAAGGCTGTCGAGGCAGCTTTCCGTGATGGTGGTCTTGTTCACGTCCGCGCCCGTTAGGCTCGCCACGACGCGGCCATGGCTGAAGACGAGGACGCGGTCGCATATCATCTCGAGCTGCTCGTGGTCGGAACTGGCGCAGATGACCGCCGCGCCGCGGGCCGCCGCATCCCGGATGAAGCCGTAGACCTGGTGGCGGGCGCCGACGTCGACGCCCTGCGTCGGTTCGTCGAGGAGGATCACGGCAGGCTCGGTCTGAAGCCATTTGGCAAGGACGACCTTCTGCTGGTTTCCGCCGGACAGTTCGCGGATGAGGCGGCCGGAGTCGCGGGGCCGGACGTCGAAATCCTCCACCAGGCGGGCGGCGTGGCGCGTCACCTCGACGGCGCGGACGAAGAGGCTCGGCAGCGACCGGCCGAAGGCCGGAAGAGCGATGTTCTCGGCGACCGTCAGCCCTTCCGCGATCGCCGCCTTCTGGCGGTCCGCGGGAACGAGCACCATGCCCCGGTCGATGGCCCGTGCCGGCGTCATGTCGGAAAGGCTCGCCGTCTCGCCCGAGACCGTGAAGGTGCCGCTTTCGGCCTTCTCGGCCCCGTAGAGATAGTAGGGGACCCGGTCGTAGCCCGATCCCACGAGACCGGTGAGGCCGAGCACCTCGCCCGCCCTGACGTCCAGGTCGAGCGACGCCAGGTCCGCCGTGCGAAGGTCGTGAACCGATATTGCCGGCCCTCCCTGCGGCGTCGCCGACGCGGGCCGTTCCGAGGCAAGATGGCGCCCGACGATCGCGGCGATGAAATCGGCCTTGCTGGCTTCGGCCGTCGTCAGGGTGGCGGCGATGCGGCCGTTGCGCAGAACGGTCGCACGGTCCGTCAGCTCCTTGACCTCGTCCACGTCGTGCGAGACGAAGATGATGCTGGTTCCCTGCCCCGCAAGGGTGCGCACGAGCGCGAAAAGGCGCTCGACGTCCACGCGCGACAGGAACGGCGTCGGCTCGTCGAGAATGAGGAGCCCGCCCTTGCCGCCCGTCGTCTCCATGATCTCCCGGAAGGCGCGGATGATGGCGACCAGCGCGCGCTCGACCGGAGCGAGGTCGCCGACCGGCAGGCGGGGATCGATGTCCAGGCCGGCCTCGGCGAGGATGGCCGCGGCCTCGCGGTGGGCCGCGCGCCAGCGGATGAACGGATTCGCCTGCCGCACGAGCCGGCGCGCCAGCAGGTTCTCCGTGACGGACAGCGACGTGACCAGACCGAGGGCCTGGTGCACGACGGCGATGCCATATCGGTTGAACTCGCCGGGCGGCAACGGCAGGGGCAGATCCACCCCCGCCAGCGTCACCGCGCCGCCGTCCGGCGCATAGACGCCGGAGAGCATCTTGATGAGGGTCGACTTGCCCGAGCCATTATGGCCGAGGAGCCCATGGATCTCGCCATGGCCGACCGTCAGCGAGACATTGTCGACGACCTTCGAGCCGCCGAAGGACTTCGTCAGCCCCTCGACGATCAGATTGGCGGTCCGGGACGCCGCCTCGGCCATTATTGCAGGCCCCAGAGCTTGCGGTAGCCGGCGAGGTACGCATCGCCATAGCCGGTGGAGATCTGCGGCGGCTTTCCGGCCGTGTCCGCGTTCGAGGCATCGAAGATGTAGAGCGGCACCTTGGGGTCCTTGACCGGCGGCAGGCCGCACAGCATGCGCATCTCGGCATCGACGATGGCGTGGGCGACCCAGTCAATGCTTTCGCCGATATCCATCTCGACCTTGCCCTGCTGGACGAGCTGCAGCACGTAGGGGCTTCCGTTGAAGGTCGCGATCTTCACGCGGTCCGCCGACTGCGTCAGCTCCACCGCCGGCACGACGAACTGCGCCATGCCGTCGTAGATCGGCAGGATGTAGTTGATGGCGGGGTCGCGCAGCAGCGCCGACTGAACCGTGGACTGCATGCGGGTCGCCCAATCCGTTACCGGGACGTTGATGTACTGGACCTTGCAGTCCTCGCACGCCTCCATCACCTGCTTGATGCCGTTCTGCAAGGAGTTGGCCGAGAACGAATCCTCGGCCACGATGGCGAGGACATTCGCCTTGCCCTGCGTCTTGAGGATCGCCCATTGTGCCATCAAGCGGCCGGCCTGGGTGTAGTCGATATGAACGTTCTGGAAGGGTTCCGGAGCCGGCGTATCGAAGCCGGACGCATGTGCCGCGACGATCTTCAGCCCGGCCTGGTCGGCCTGCATCGCCTGTGGAAGCAGGACGCGCGGGTCCGACATCAGCACGTCCACGAGATCATAGCCCTGCGTGATGGCCTGGTTGATGCCCTGAATCCACTGCGAGGGCTGACCCTGCGTCTGGTAATGATCGTATCGGAAGCCGACCTCCTTTGCGATCTCGGTCATGCGGGTGGCTACCCCGCCGGTGAACTCGACGGCGCTGGAGAAAGGCACTACCATCAGCTTCTTGTCCGCCATGCAGGTCTTCGCGTCAAAGGGCTCGCCCGCGGGCACGAAGGCCGGCAGCTTCTGGTGCTCGGCGATGCTGGCCTGTATGGCGTCCAGATCCACCGCGCCGGCCGCAACCGGAACCGCGGCCATGGTGGAGGCAAGTGCGAGCCCCGCAAGGTTCGTGAGAAATTTCGTCGTCATCTGCTTTCCCTCTGGATGGACCGCTGTCGCGGTGCGTTTTTCTGTTTTTTGCAACAAGGCGTGTTCGCCGTGAAACCAAGTGTTCCGCTCTGCCGCCAGGGTAGGATCGTAACCTCTGACATTTCATGCAATCGAATTGATTTGAAGAAGTCGCTTCAAATTTCCTGAAGTAGCGCAGCCGCGTAGGATCGGATGCCCTCCGGCAGGGTAATCCGCGCGCGCCAGCCGAGATCCCTGGCCACCGCATCCAGGTCGTAGGGACCTTGCGGATCGGAAAGCGGATCCTCCTTGTCGCCGACGAGGACCGGCGGGCCTGGTACGATCTTCCGGACAAGCTCTGCCAAGTCGCCCATCGTAATGCCCCGGTCCGCCGCGATCGTATAGGCGGGCTTCCGGATGGACCCGGCGCGGACCGCCGCGACGACGGCGTCGGCGACATCCCCGACGTGAACGTAGTGGTAGCGCTGGTCGCGTCCGTAGGACAGGCAGGCCGGCTTGCCCTCCAGCCCGGCAAGGATCAGGTCCCGGATGGCGCAGGGCGTCCTGCGACCCGGCCCGTAGACGGCCGCGATGCGCAGGCTCACGCCCGAAAGGCCGCATTGGTGCGAACAGGCCTCCACCAACGCTTCTCCGGCTACCTTGCTGGCGGCATAGATGGACGTCGGATGCAGCGGCCGCTCCTCTTCCACCATCACATCCTCCGGCGTCCGACCATAGACGGCAGCCGAGGAGGCGAAGACGAAACGGGGTATGCCTCGCGCGACGGCGAGTTCCAGCAGGTTCACGGTGCTTTCGATATTCGTCCGCGCCACATAGCCGGGATCGTCCCGGTGGAGGGCCGGCCCCGAGACCGCGCCGCAATGGACGATGGCCGAAATCTCGCGGGACTGCGTGATTGCCGCCAGCCGCCGTGCGTCGCGCAGGTCGCAGGCGACGATGCTCCCGCCCGGATCGTCGGCGAGATCCAGGCCGAACACGGCGGTCCCTTCCCTTCGCAGCGTGGAGGCCACGGCTCTCCCGACGAGGCCGGCCGCGCCCGTGACGAGAACGGCGCCGCTCATGGCCGCGCAGGATGCGTGTTGCGCCAGTGGTCGGCGATGTCGATCCTGCGGGTGACCCAGACGTCGTCCGCGGCCGCCACATGATCGAGGAACCGCTCCAGATCCGCCGCCCGGCCGGGCCGGCCGACGATCCGCGTGTGCAGGCCGATGCTCATCATGCGCGGCGAAACCTGCGCTTCCCGCCGCAGGAAGTCGAAGGCCTGGATCAGGTAGGCGGAGAAGCTCGGCGACTGGTAGCCGAAGGTGTTCACGTAGCGCCCGTCATTGTTGTCCAGCGTATAGGGCACGACGAGATGATCCTGTCCCTCCACCTCGACCCAGTAGGGCAAGTCGTCGGCGAAGGAGTCGGCATCGTAGGTGAAGCCGCCCGCCTCGACGAGCAGGCGGCGCGTGTTGATGCTCATCCGCCCGGTGTACCAGCCGGTCGGCCGCGTTCCCGTCACTTCGGTGTGGATGCGGATCGCCTCGGCGATCTGCGCCCTTTCCTGCTCCTCGGGCATCTCGGCATATTGGATCCAGCGCAGCCCGTGCGAGGCGATCTCGAAATTCGCCTCCTTCATCGCGGCCACGGCGTCCGGGTTCTTCTGCAAGGCGGCCGCGATGCCGAAGATGGTCACCGGAAAATTGCGCTGCGTGAACATGCTGTAGAGCCGCCACCAGCCGACGCGGCTGCCGTATTCGTATTGCGACTCGACATTGATGTTGCGGATGTTCGCGAAGGCGGGCGTCGGTTCCTCCGTGAGGAACGCCTCGCTCTGCCGGTCTCCGTGCAGAACCGAGTTCTCGCCGCCCTCCTCGTAATTGATGACGAACTGCACGGCGAGCTTCTTGCCGCCCGGCCACCGGGGATCGGGCGGATTGCGTCCATAACCTTTCAGATCGCGCGGATAGACCATGGAATGTCTCCTCTGTTCTTCAATATGCCAGTGCGTGCAGCCCTGCGGCCAGAACGCGGATCCCCGCCACAATGTCCTCGACCGACGAGAATTCGTCCGGCGTGTGGCTGCGGCCGTCCTTCGACCGGACGAAGATCATCGCAACATCCGCGATGGCCGCCATCTGCTGCGAATCGTGGCCGGCGCCGCTCGCCATGGTCATGAACGGCACGCCCTGCTCGGCGGCGACGCGCTGGAGGGTCGATACGATGGCGGGGTCGGACGGGGATGGCTCGTGATCGAGCATGACCTCCCAGTCGATCTCCAGGCCGCGCCGGTCGGCGACTTCCCGCATCAGGCCCTCGTGCATCGCATAAAGCCTGCGCCGCGCCTGCGGGTCGGGATGGCGCGCATCGATGGTGAAGCCGACCTTGGCGGGGATGATGCCCGGAAAATTCGGCTCGACGACGACGCGCCCGATCGTCGTGACCGCCGGCCGGCCGATGCGGTGCGCCGTATTGATCAGCCCGGAGGCGATTTCGGCGAATCCGGCAAGCGGGTCGTGGCGAATGTCCATCGGGAAGGCGCCCGCATGGTTCTGCACGCCCCTGATCTCGCCGCGGTAATGGCGGATGCCGGTGATCGCGTCGACGATGGCGACGGGAAGGCCCGCCTGTTCCAGGATCGGCCCCTGCTCGATGTGCAGCTCGACGAAGCTGCCGATGTCGTCGCGACGGGCTTCGGGGATGCGTGCCGGATCGAGCCCGACGTCGCGCATCGCCTGCGCGATGGTCTCGCCGGAAAAGGCGATGACGCGCTCGGGATCCTCGGGCGAAATGCGCCCCGTGACGGCGCGCGAGCCCCAGTAGTTCGCATTCGGGAATCGGCTGGATTCCTCTTCGCAGAACGCCACGGCCTCGATCGTCCGCCTCGGCGTGCCGAACTGCTCCTTCAGCGCCTTGAGGGCGATGAGCGCGGCAAGCGCGCCCAGCGTGCCGTCATAGCGGCCGCCGGGCGTCTGGGAATCGATATGGGAGCCGGAGGCGATCGACTTCTCATCCGTCGATCCTCTCAGCCTGCCCCAGACGTTGCCGACGGCGTCGCGGTGCACCTCCAGCCCCGCCGCCGCGCAGGCATCGGCATAGTAGTCCGTCGCCCCGACCCATTCCGGCGAATAGACCGTGCGGGAAACGCCCGTTTCCCCAACTGCTCCGAACGCGGAGATTTCCAGGATGGTTTTCTCGACGAATGCCGGGTCGATCTCGATGTGCTTGGTAGACACGTTTCCTCGCTGTCTCTCGTATTCTGTCCAGCAGTCGGCCCCATGGCCATAGCCGGTAATGGGAAATTCATTCCATGCGCGGCATGCCAGGAAAAACGAATTCTTCGATTGACGAAATATCAGGAAAATTGAAGTATCGCCGGAGAGCTTCGGAGGCGGAAATGAACCACCGGCATATCGAGACGTTCTACTGGGCGGCCCGGCTGGGCAGCTTCGCCCAGGCTGCCCATCGCCTGAACGCGACCCAATCCGCCATCTCCATGCGCATCCAGGAGCTGGAGATGCGCATCGGCGTCCCCCTGTTCGACCGCTCGCAACGGACGGCGCGGCTCACCAACCAAGGCGTGCTGCTGATGCCCCTTGCCGAAGAGATCCTCCTGGCCGCCGAACGCTTCCGGCAAGCGGCTGCGGCGAAGGAGGAGGTGGTCGGCTATATCCGGCTCGGCGTGGCCGAGATCGTTGCGCTGACCTGGCTGCCGGAGCTGATCAGCGTGGTGCGCCGCACCTATCCGCGCCTGCAGCTCGAGATCGAGGTCGCGCTTTCGCACGTCATCGAGGAAAAGCTCGATGGAGGCGCCCTCGATATGGCGTTTGCGGCCTGTGAAATGCCCCAATCCCGCTTCGCATCCACGATCCTCGAATCGATCAATTTCTGCTGGATGTGCAGTCCGTCCGTTCCCGAGATACCGGAAACCGTCACGCCGCGGAGCCTGAGCGAGCTGCCGGTCATCGCCACGTCGCGGGAATGGCAGTTCCGCGGCTCTACCCTAAACTGGATAACCGCAAACGACGTCCACTTCCGTAACCTAACGATCTGCAACACCTTCCGCACGGCCGCCGATCTGGCGATCGCCGGACTGGGCCTCGCCTATCTGCCGGAACGGCTCTATCGGCGGGAGCTCGAGCACGGGCGGCTGAGGCGACTGCGATCCGATCCAAAGTCGGCCCCCTTGCAGATTTACTCGATACGGCCGATCAGCAACGGGCTGCCGGCCCATCAGTTGCTGGAAGGAACCGCCGAGGCGGTCGTTGCGGCCAACGGAAAAAGCGATACCGACGCCAGCATCGGCGATCGGCATGGTGCGCATGATCGGCGTCCCCGCGCAGAGCCGAATGAAATCGCGCTGATGCGCAACGATATCGGAGGCAATAGTCCGCCCACTGACTCTCAGGTCTGAATGATCCAGATGGGCCGCGACCTGCGCGGTAGCAGTTTCAGGCACGGCGGCAAGTGAAAAAAGGTCATCAGAACGTACATCAAGACGATGTCGCTGATCGGCGCTAGCGGCGACGCACATGACCATATCTGGATTTCCGAGAAGTTATTCTTGCTGCGCGGGTTATGCTCCTAAATCTCGTCGTCGCAGTGTTTGACGAGCGCGCGGATTCTGTTGAGATCGTCCGGAGAGCGCGGGAGCGGATCGAGCTTGCCGACCAGTTCGGCAAGTTCCAACCGGAGACGGTAGATCTGGAAGACCTCGTCGATGATCGAGACCTTCTCGCCACGCGCGATGTCGAGGTTGATATTGTCGAGAACGGTAAAGGCGCCGTAGCATGGGCATCTCGGTCATCCGTATCTCCTCGAAAGCCAGCCGTCCATGACGCGGACCAGTCCCGCGGAGAGGAGGCTCATCACCAGAAAGAAAAGCTCCACGAGCGTTACCGGTTCGGTGTGTTGAGCGCCGTGGAAGCTTCCCACTGGCCTTTCGGGACGGCCCGGATGGCGCCGCGATCGCATGCCCGGTTCTCGCCTCGAAGGCCGGGTGCGTTCCGCAAGCAACGGAGCCGAACCGAATAAAGAGCCGTATGTTGGCGGTCTGCGAACGGCCGAGATGTTCGTGTTGGAGCAGCCGGACATAGAACGTCGGCACGCCCATCAGCACGGTGCTTTGGGGAAGGGCCGCAATGACCTGGTCGGCATCGAATTTCGTAAGGAAATACATCGAGGCATCGGAAGTAAGGACAACGTTGGTCGCCACGAAAACCCATGGTGTGGAAGATGGGCAATGCGTTGATGAGCCTGTCGTCCGGGCCGAAGCGCCAGTGATCCTTCAGCACCATCGCATTGGAGAGCAGGTCCTCATGCGCCAGTATAGCCCCTTTCGAGCGACCCGTCGTACCGGACGTGTAAAGGATCGCGGCAAGGGTTCCCGGGCCGCATTCGCGAAGCCGGCGGATTGCTCGCCGGCCAGCTCCAGCAGGGAGCCGGTGCCATCCACATCCAGTGTGGCTACCAGCGCTCTGTGAAGGGTCGCAACACCGGTCAGCCCCTCCCGCCGATCTATGTCCGTTACGACGAGGCGGGTTCGCATCGCCCAGGAAATAGTCCAGTTCCCTCAGGGTATAGGCTGAGTTGAGGGGAGATAGACCGCGCCGCTCCGGACGCAAGCCAGATACAGTATGATGGTCCAAACGTTCTTCTCCGTCTGAACCGCGACACGGTCTCCCCGGCGAAGGCCGAGCCCGACGAGCGCGTGGGCGATGCGGGCGGAGATCGCCCAGCTGTCGCGAAAGGTGAATGCCCTTCCCTCCGGCAGTTCGACGAATATCCTGTCGACATCCTCAATCCCGGATTGAAGGCTGTCAAAGAGATGATTTGACATGATTAAGCTTTCCCACAATTCGCCCGCCGCTCACCGGCCTTGCCAGACAGGCGCGCGCTTTTCGGTGAAGGCCTTGAAGCCCTCGATCATGTCCTGCGAGCCATACAGTGCGTCAACCGTTGGCAACTGGCGGCGGGTGACACGATTCATCGTCGTCTGGAATGCCTCGCCGTCCGAAACCCGCGCGACTTCCTTGATCGCCGCGAAAACAAGGGGCGGACCTGCCGCGAGCTTCGCCGCGAGGGCGTCGACTTTCGTCACAAGCGCGTCGGAAGGCAGGACGTCGTTGACAAGACCCCACCTTTGCGCTTCCCGCGCCTCCATGGTCCGTCCGGTATAGAGCATTTCCATGGCAATGTGATAAGGGACGCGTCTGGGAAGCCGGATAGCGGCTCCCGCGCAAATATCCCCTTTGTCGAGAGCGGAAAGCGTAAAACTGGCCGTATCGGACGCGTAGATGAGATCGCAGGCGAGCGCGAGCTCCATTCCCGCGTCCACCGCAGGTCCCTGGATGCATGCGACAACCGGCTTGTTCAACGCCCTGAGCTCCTGAAGCCCTCCGAAACCACCGACGCCGTGTTCACCGAAGCAGGTTTCGCGGTAGGGATGGACCCCATGCTCCGCCCCAGACGAGAAAACGTTTCCTTTCGCAGATAACACCGCCACTCGTAGTTCCGGATCGTCGCGAAAGTCTCTGAACGCCTCGCCGAGAGCACGAGAGATGTGGCTATCGAGAGCGTTGCCCGGCGGGTTGCGGATCTCGATCCGCAAAATCGCACCATCCCGGTGAAATCCTATCGCTTCGTGGCCCATTCTCATCCACCCGCCGCTTGCCGACCGTGGGTGGTCGTCTCCGGATTTGCCACCTGAATGCACCGCGCGCCTGCTAGTTCCTCTATGCGGGCGGCCGTGTAGCCAAGAGCAAGAAGGACTTCGCGCGTGTGCTCACCGAGGATCGGCGAAGCAGGTGACGGCTCCGGTGGGGCCAGGGGGTGCCTGCTGTAGAGGGCGGAAGGGTTATCGATGACAGGAATGAATGCGCTTGTATCCCTCGCATAGGCACTGGATGCGAAATCGGGAACGCTCATGACGGGCGCACACGCGATATTGGCCGCGCGCAGCACCGCAAGCCAGTACCCGACGCCGTGGTGCGCCAATTTGCCGTTGATGACATCATCCAGTTCGTCACGATTGGCCAACCTTGCCGGAGTATCCCGGAAACGCGGGTCGTGCTCGATTTCCGCAGCGTCGATCGCGGCGCAGAATCGAGGCCAGTCCGCGTTCGTTCCAAGGCCGATCACCAACGCGCCGTCGGAAGCGGTATAGGTCTCGAACGGCGCCATGGACGGATGCCGGGACCCCATGGGCGAAGGTACCTCCCCCGCATTCAGAAAACGGGCATAGGCATTCTCCAACATGGCTACCTGGCATCCCACCATGGATATGTCGAGCGGGAATTTCACATGGTTTCCTCGCGCATCGCGTTCGTAAAGGCGGCCGAGAATGCCGATCGCAGCAAAGAGGCCAGCGGCTATATCACCGATGGAGAAGCCGACCCGCACGCCCCGGCTGCCGGACGATCCGTTGATGCTGATCATTCCGCTCATCGCCTGGGCGACGATGTCGTATGCGGGGTATTTCGAAAACTCGCCCTTTTGGCCGAAGCCGCTGATGGAGCAGACGATCAGCCGGGAATTGATCTTCGCAAGAGCGTCGTCGGAGCAACCAAGGCGGTCACGGACGCCCGGACGGAAATTTTCGACCAAGACGTCGGCGTCCCGCAGCAGTTCCACCAATATCGTCCGGCCTTCGGCGGACTTCAGGTCGAGCGCAACGCTTCTCTTCCCCCGGTTCAGGCTATCGAAATAGATGCTGCGCTCCCCTGCGAAGGGCGGAGTTTCCCTCGATCCGTCACCCTTCCCCACCGCTTCGACCTTGATGACGTCGGCACCGAGCGTCGCGAGCGTCCATGTGCAATAAGGCCCCGAGAGGTGCTGGGTTAGATCGATGACGCGGATGGGTCTCATGTGCGGCTTTCTTCTGGTCTACTGCATGGAGCTTACAGTACGATGATTGATTGTCAACAATCGATTGTCACTCATATGGCAAGGCTGATTGTTGACAACCCTTCAGCTTTTGGCGCAATGGAAACGATCGGAGGCCATATGGTGAAGCTCAGTACAGTCGAACGGCGCAGCAGCGTCGATGCAGTTGTCGATCAACTCCGGAACAACATCATTCATGGCCACCTCGCGCCGGGGGAGCGTATCACCGAGATGGAGCTTGCGGCCGGCCTAGGCATCGGCCGGAGCACGGTTCGCACAGCGCTCCTCGAACTTGAGAAGGACGAACTCGTCGTTAGAAAGCCCTACAGCGCCTGGGCGGTTTCCGATATTACTGAAATCAAAGTCCGTGAGGTCTATTCACTCAGAGGCGCATTGGAGGAACTTGCAATCAGCCTTGTCGTCGGCAGGCTGGATGAGGCCGGCAAGTCGAAACTGGATGCAGCTTTCAAAGCCCTGGCAAAGGCCCAGCGCGGCGAGTCCGACCGGACCGAGGCGGATTTGAACTTCCATCGCACGATCGTACAGTTGAGCGGACACTCAAAGCTCATCAAAGTATATGAGGCGCTCCTTCTCCAGGTGGAGTGGATCTATCGTTGGTCCGAGAAGCACAAACCGTCGAGCATCGAGCTGGTCGAGTGGCACCGTCCGATCTATGACGGCCTCCTGTCGGGAGATGCGACGGCAGCGAGCCAGGCCACACGCAATAACTACGCCTCGGCAACCTCGGCCGACCTCGGCAGCCTGGCTCATACGCAATAGCTCATTCGGCACCCAGCGTCCTGAGTTCCGCGATGGCGTCATGATCCATGTCATAGACCGCGCGGTAGCAAAGGTCGATGACCTCAGGCGACGCGCCATCCTGCGTGAGCAGGCGCTTCGTCGCGAGCTGTGACGTCGCCTGGCCGTCCATCACCTGTTCCGCGAGCGTGTCGACAGTTTTCCAAGCACCGCCCTCATCCACCAGTTCGTCCAGTAGCCCCGCCTCAAGCGCGGCGGGCATCGCGATCGCCTGTCCCAGCACCAACAGCTTGCGCGTCACGGACCTGCCTGCAATCGCCTTGAGGCGGGCGAGATCAGCGACAGAGGGCATGAAGCCGTGCTTGGCAACCGGATAACGAAAATAGGCGTGGCGAGCGCCCAGACGATAGTCGAATGCGAGCACGACACTCAGGCCACCGCCGATGCAAGCTCCGTTCACAAGCGCCACAGTGAAGCACGGCAATGCGGCGATGCGTGCGGTCAAAGCATCCCAACGCTGATCATTGGCCATGGCCGAGTCGCTTTTGGAGTTTTGTCCGGTCGCTTCAAAGAGATCAGCTCCCGCGCAAAACACCTTCTCGCCTGCTCCCGTAATTGCGAAAAGGCGGATAGCATCATTGCCCGATGTGGCGTCAACGACGGCTTCGAGTTCGGCAAGCGCCGTGCTGTTCAGCGCATTCGCCTTGGCCGGGCGGTTGATCGTCGCAAGGCGCATCGGGCCGCGATCCTCGACGCGAATGACCTCGAATTCCGCAAACGGGTTGGATGACATGGAATATCCTTTTCAAGGGTCTAGCACGCAGGGCCGGTCTTCGTTTCAATAGGATCCGGCAAATCCGGCGAGAGCCGCCGAGACGGTCAGACCTTCTGCAAGCCGCGTGATGTGTTTCATCGCCGAAATCGTCGCGGATCGGGCGGCAAGAGCCCGTGCCACTTGCCAAGCACGCTCTTCAAGAAGGTTTGACGGAAGCACTTCATTGACAAGCCCCCATCCCAACGCCTCCGCTGCATCCATCCAACGCCCAGTGAACAGCATTTCCATGGCGACATGATAGGGAATACGCTTGGTGAGCTTCAGGGTCGCCGCGTCGGCGAGGATACCCGAATGAATCTCCGGCAGACAAAAGCGTGAATGGTCCGATGTGAGGATGAGGTCGCAGGCAAGCGCCATTTCAAATCCGCCACCCACCGCCATGCCGTCGACACAGGCTATCACCGGCTTGTCGAGATCGCGCAATTCCTGCAGGCCGCCGAAGCCGCCGCTGCGGCCGCCCTCAGGTCCCAGCCAGCGGAAAAGAAGCGGCTCCCTTCCGTTCGGAAGATTGCCACGGCCAAATCCGGATCATCGCGATAGGATTGGTAGATCAGTCCCAACTTGCGAGACATCGCAAGGTCGATAACGTTTGCCTTGGGACGATCGATCGTTATCTCCAGAATACCGCCATCGCGACGCGTTCGGATCATTTCTCGCTTCCCATCAAGACCCGCGTCAATCTGCCTTGGCATCGTTGTAGTCGAGACGAGCGCCTTCGGGGCTGTAGACCAGTTCAGGCACGAAGCCGGCGCGCGGCTGTGCGTGAAGACGCCAGTATTCCTCAGCGATACGATGAGGGTCGAAAAGACCACCGGCTTCAATCAATCCGCAGATCGTCACGGTGGCGACATTGATGCCGCGATCCAGAACCGACTTGTGTAGCGAATAGGCATAGGCACGAAGGGCGGCCTTGCCCATGGCCAGCGAGCTCCATGCGGCGACCGGATTGAGAGCCAGTCCTCCCGATGTAAGGAGGATCGTTCCGGACGCCCTGGCGATCATGTCGGGCAATACGGCCTGTACGCTCTGGACTGCACCGACCACATTGACGGCGAAATCCCGCTCCAAGGCTTCGATATCGAGCGTTTCGGCTGTCTCTTCATTGAAAGAGGCGGCATTATATATCAACACGGACGGCGAACCGGCCCACTTCATGGCGGCCGACAGGCCCTGCACGAGTGAGGAACGGGATCCTGCGTCTGCGTGGAAGGCGCGGATATTAACCTCGCAAGCTTTTGCATCATCCAGGAGCTTTCGGGTGGATTCCGAAGTCCTGGATATAACCGCGACAGGCTCACCGTTTTGTCCGAACCGCATCGCCAGCGCTGCACCAAGGCCCGGCCCCGCTCCCACAATTATCGCCGACATCTTCACCCCATGATCGATTGTTGACAATCGATCATGGGGTACGCGCATTTCAGGGACGTGTCAAGGATGACCTGATGAGCAGTTTCACGCGGATTTGCGCTCGAACAAAACGACGATGACACCGGCGATGACGATCAGCCCAGCCCCCACGAAAACGTTCGCATGCGGGATATCTCCCCAGATTATCGCGCCGAGGATGAAAGCCCATACGAGCGCGGAATATTCGAAAGGCGCCAGAACCGATACCGGCGCGCGCCGGAAGCTTTCGAACAGGGCCAGTTGTCCGATGGCCGCGAAGGAGCCAGTCAGGATCATCAGCATTGCCGCTCCCATGGAAACGGGTTTCCAGTACCCAATCGAGATGACACCCGTAGCGGTGACCAGCAAGGCACTGAACACAGTCATCTGAACAATGGTTCTTTCCCCCATCGCGGATTTGCGAAGCAACAGCGTGGATACCGCCCAGAGAAACGCGGCGAATAACGCCAGGGCTGTTGCCCGTATCCGGGCGCCAGCCCTGCGTGAGCGGATTGACGGCGACGAGTACCCCCGCGAGCCCCAGAATGACGGAAAGCCACCTGGCGGTCGTCACGCGTTCCCTCAGGAAAGGAATCGCCAGCGTCGTGATGAGCACTGGCGACAGATAATAAAGGGTGGTGAGTTCTGGAAGGCTGAGGTCTCGCGCGGCAGAGAAATAGGCCGTCCACGCGCCGAGCAGGAGCGCCGTTCTCACGATCATGACCTTTACAATGGGTGATCTGACGGCCTTGATCGCGAGTCCGCGGGGGCCGCACGCCAGCAAAGAACGAGGATGACTGTGCTCCTAACGAACAGGATCTGGACCACCGCATAGTCGTCGACGAGCCATTTCACCAAAGCGTCCTGTAGGGCGAACATCAGATAGGCTGCCACGGTAAGAGCGATCCCAGACGTTACTCCATGCGGCATGCATAGAACCTCGACATTCAGACAAGGTCGGATCATGGGGCGGTCGAAGCATCGAATGGCGATGCGACGACCTCGCGATCCGTTCATCGCCGACCATACGAATCATCTTGATTGTTGACAATCGATTATCGGAGATTAATCATACGGCATATCAGTCTATAAAAGAGGGGAATGCCGCATGTCGATCGACTTGGAAATCAGCCGGAGAATTCTTCTAAAATCCATGGCCGCGTCAGCCTTCATCGGACTGGCGTCACCCCTGAGGGCGCAGACGTTGACACCCAGACGCGGAGGCCACTTCAAGCTTGGAGTGGGCGGCGGCGCGACCTCGGACACACTGGACCCTGCGGTCTGGACGACCTTCATGCAGAGTTTCGGCCATAGCCTTCACGGCTACCTCACCGAGGTCGACAACGAGGGGCGACTGAAGGGAGAGCTTGCCGAAAGCTGGGAGTCGAGCCCCGATGCGCGCATCTGGACCTTCAAGCTCCGCCAGGGCGTCGAGTTTCACAACGGCAAGACGTTCACTGCTGAGGATGTCGTGGCATCGCTCAACCATCACAGAGGTGCCGATTCCAAATCGGCAGCTAAGTCCATCTTATCATCGATCGTCGATATCAAGGCCGATGGCAAAGGCGTTGTGATCGTCGAATTGAAAGAGGGAAATGCCGACTTTCCCTATCTGCTTGACGACTATCACATCCCGATGATGCCGGCAAAGGACGGCCGGGCGGATACGTCAGGCATCGGTGCAGGCGGATACGTTCTCGAGAGCATCGATTTCGGCGTCAAAGGCACGACGAAGCGTTTTGCGAACTATTGGAAGCCGAATTCGGCATGGTTCGATTCCTTCGAGGTGTTGGCGATCCATGATGCCACCGCCCGCACGAACGCGTTGATGACCGGTCAGATCCACGCGATGGATCGCTGCGATCTGAAAACCATCCACCTCCTCGAGCGCAACAAGGATATCGAGATCACATCCATCGCCGGCACGCAGCACTACACGATGCCGATGATGACCGATTTCGGCGCTTTCAAGGACAAGGACGTCCGCCTTGCCTTGAAGTTTGCGATTGACCGCGCGCAGTATCTCGAAACGATCCTGCGGGGATATGGGCAGGTCGGAAACGATCATCCGATCTCCCCCTCCATGCGCTTCGCCGCAACGGATATCCCTCAGCGCAGCTACGATCCCGACAAGGCTAGATATCACCTGAAAAAAGCAGGCGTGACCGACCTGACCCTCGACCTGTCCGCATCCGATGCCGCTTTCCCCGGCGCGGTGGATGGAGCGGTCCTCTATCAACAGAACCTCAAGGCGGCAGGCATCAACATCAATGTCATCCGGGAGCCGGCAGATGGCTACTGGGAGAATGTCTGGCTCAAGAAACCCTGGTGCACCTGCTATTGGTCAGGCCGCGCGACGGCCGACTGGATGTTCTCCCAGGTCTATGCAACGGGTACGAAGTGGAATGATACCCACTGGAGCAGTGAGCGGTTCGACACGCTCCTCGCGTCGGCCCGAGCGGAACTGGACGAAAGCAAGAGAGCCGAGATGTATCGGGAAATGCAGATGCTGGTCAGCGACGATGGCGGTGCGGTGATCCCGGTCTTTGCCAACTATGTGTCGGCGATGTCCCGCAAGATCGGTCACGGCAAGATCGGTTCGAGCTGGAACCTTGACGGTTACCGCAGTGCCGAGCGTTGGTGGTTCAACGAAGCCTGATCCGCAAGAACGGCATTGGCGAATTGCCGCTTCCAGTTCAGGGCGGCGTCCACTTCCGGGAGCCGAGATGGGAAACGTCTGGCAACTCATGCTATGGAGGATATTGCTCGGTCTTCTGACCCTGTTCGTGGTATCCGTATTGATTTTCTCCGGTGTGCAATTCCTCCCCGGCGACTTTGCGACAGAGGTTCTGGGGCAGGCAGCCACGCCGGAGGCGGTAGACGCCATTCGACGAAGTCTCGGCTTCGACGTGCCGGCCTATATGCGCTACTTCTCTTGGATCTCGGACGTGGCCCGCGGCCATTTCGGCACAGCATTTGCCAGCGGGCGGGACGTGGCCGAACTTGTGGCGCCCAGGCTGGCCAACACCATGTTTCTGGCGGCGATAACCGCCGCGATCGCCGTTCCGCTCGCGCTCACTCTGGGCCTCTTTTGCGCCGTGTTTCGCGACAGGTGGTTCGACCGCGCAGTCAGCTTCGCGACCCTGGTCTCGATATCGTTCCCGGAATTCTTCGTCGCCTATGTGCTCGTCCTCTGGCTGGCGGTCAATGCCGGGCTGTTTCCCGTTCTGTCCGACATCAGCAGTCAAAGCACGTTGGCCGAGCGGATTTTCGTCTCGGTGCTTCCGGCTTTGACTCTGACGCTCGGCGTCCTGGCTCACATGACGCGCATGACCAAGGTTTCATTGGTGAACTTGCTCGATAACCAGTACATTGAAACCGCCCGGCTGAAAGGCAATCCCGAAATCGTCGTGCTCTTTCGTCATGCGCTTCCGAATGCCTGGGCACCGATCACCAATGTCATCGCGCTGAATCTCGCGTACCTCATCACCGGCGTGGTCGTGGTGGAATCGGTTTTCGTCTATCCGGGTCTCGGACAGTTGATGGTGGACTCCGTGCAGATCCGCGACATTCCGGTGGTCCAGACCTGCGCTTTGATTTTTGCCGCCACTTACGTCGTCGTCAATCTGATCGCCGACGTCGTATCGGTCGTCACCAATCCCAGGATATTGCACCCGAGATGAGCATGAACACGCTGTTTCAAAGTTTTCTCGGAAGGTCGCGGTCAGCAGGAGGCGTGACCTTCAGCGCGGGCTTTGGCTTCCTCGTCATCTGCGTCTACATCATTGTCGCGGTATTCGCTCCGCTCATCGCCCCCTACGGAGAGACGCAGATCGTCGGGAGCCAGTTCGAGCCCTGGAGCGCGGCCTTTCCGTTGGGAACAGACAATCTGGGCCGGGACGTGCTGTCGAGGCTGATCTTTGGCGCACGCAATACGATCGGCATCGCGCTTGCTGCCACACTTGTCGCCTTTGGCATCGGAACCATCCTCGGTCTCCTCGCGGCCACAAAGGGAGGATTGACGGATCGGGTGCTATCGACCTTCGTCAACATTTTCATGGCGATACCACTTTTGATCTTCGCTCTCCTGCTGTTGGCGCTTTTTGGCACCTCCATCTCATCCCTGATCGTGATCGTGGCTCTGCTGGAGAGCACGCGAGTATTCCGGGTCGTTCGGGCCGTCGCGATGAACGTCGCGGTCTCCGATTATGTTGAGGCAGCCCGACTTCGCGGTGAAGGTAATATCTGGGTCATGGTGTTCGAGATCCTGCCAAATCTCCGCGCTGCGCTTCTTGCGGAAATGGGCCTGAGATTCTGTTTCATCTTCCTTCTCATCAGCGGGCTCTCCTTTCTTGGGCTTGGCATCCAGCCCCCCGCGGCGGATTGGGGTTCGATGGTAAAGGACTACTCGGCTCTCATAGCTTACGGCGATATCACGCCGCTCATTCCCGCGATGACCATCGCGCTGCTTTCGGTGAGCGTAAACCTCATCGTGGACTGGTTTCTGAGGGCGTAGCGCAAACCATATTAGGAACGGGTTGCACTGCCGGAAGAATATCAGGGTAAGAAATAGTTGCTGATTGAGCACGCCCTGTCCGCATACCTTGTGGGCAGGGCTTTGTCTTGTTGAAAAAAGGTTTCAACGATGCTTTTGTCTCAGTTGAAGAATTCCGATGGTTCGATCACGGTCGTTTGCCGGAAAGTCCCCCGAGGTTCCAGGTAAGGATCGCACTGTCGACGTGTACCGACACGGGCTGCCCCGTTCACTCGGCAGCAGCGACCGCGCGACGTGCGCCACGTACTGGGCGTTCCGGTATCGTTCATATGATTGAATCCAATAACGAAGCTTTATAGGGAAACGGCTTTTTCGCCTCCACCGCTCTCGACGGAGGTCAGCAAACCGACAGGCCGTCTTGGCTACGGCGCCTTCCTCTCAGGCGGTTCCAGGCCTATGCGCCGGTAGGCCTCGGGCGGCGCGTCGTTTTCCGCCATTAAATCAACAAGCCGCGCGATGAGACGTGCCTCCGTCGCAGCATCGTCCAGGGGTTGCGATTGGCGAGGATCGGTCACCACGTCATAGAGGCGCGTATCGCTTTCGATGAGGGAACCGGGGCCGTAGTTCATGTAGAATGGAGAGCGGGCCTGCACAGGAATCTGCAGGAGAGGCACGTCCTTTGTCCAATCGAACGGCGGGTGCAGCCGGGCCTCGCGCAACTCCTCTGGCGTGAAGCGCGTCTTCAGATGCGTCGGCATCAGCGTGTACTGGTAAATCTCCTGAGTGCGGATATCGTCGGGATAACGATGATAGGTGTAGGCGCCGTCGGTGATGTTCACAGCGCCGCCGAAATAGCCGAAGATCACCGCGTCATGGTGCGTGCCGCCCACCAGCGACCGCCCCTTCATCTCGTCCGCAGGCGGCAGGCCGAACAGCGCCAGAAGCGTCGGCGCGATGTCGATTGACTGGGTGACCTCGCCGACACGGCCGGAGCGCGGCGCGCGCGGATCGTGGATGAAGAGCGGAATGTTAGCGATCTCCTGGTAGATCGTCATCCGGTTCTTCGCCCAGAGATCATGCTCCCCGAGCAGGAAGCCGTGATCGGTGGTCAGCACCAGCGCCGTGTCCTTCCACAGATCGTATTCGTCGAAGGCGTCGAGCAGCTTGCCGAGCAGGTGGTCGCAATGGGCAAGCGTCGCCCGGTAGTTGGCGCGCAGTTCGTCCGCCTCGCCCGGCTCGTCGTTGCCGCGGCCATAGGTCGGCCAGTCGCGAATGGGGCCGTTCCATCCGGTCCGAAACGCATTCTTGAACCGGTCCGGGGCGTGGAAGGGCTCGTGCGGATCGAAGGTCTCGATCTGGAGCAGCCAGTTCTCCGCCGCATGGTTGCGCGCAAGGAAGTCGAGGCCGTGCGCGAAGGTCCTGTAGGAGGGAAACTCCTCCTCCTCGGTGATGAATTCGCGATTGACGATATAGGGCTCGAAGACATGCTTGATGCCCCCGCCCCGCTGCTTGGGGTGATACTTCTCGCTGAGCTCGGCAAGGTCCTTCGACTTGTCGACTTTCCAGGGGTCGGCTTCCTGCCCGCGCACGAACTCGAAGGTCGAATAGCGATTGTGATAGGTGGCCCCACCGTCCTCCCAGTAGTGATAGTGATCGGTCACCAGATGGGAGTGCACGCCCGCCTCCTGCAGGAGCTCCGGGAAGGCGTTATCGAACGGCTCCAGCGGCCCCCAGCTCCGATGCAGGAAGGAAAGCCGTCCCGTCATCATGTCGCGCCGCGCCGGCATGCAGGGCATGGAGCCGACATAGTGCTTGTCGAACACCACCGAGCGGGCCGCCAGCCGATCGAAGTTCGGCGTCGGCACATCGGTGCCGCCATAGGGTCCGAGCAGGTGGCGGTTGAGGCTGTCGAAAAGCAGGAAAACGGCTTTCATGGCGAAGAGGCTCCAGTGATCTGCGGCAGGACGCCGCCGGTGGTCTTGTCGAAGAGATGAACGCGGCCGGGCTCTGGCCGCAGCCACACGGTCTCGCCGGCCTGCCCCTGCGAGCCGGGCCGGCGCCAGCAGATCTGCCGGCCGTCGTGCTCGCCGAACACGTAGGTCTCGGCGCCGAGATGCTCGACGATGCCGAAGGTGAGCGGCAGCGCGTCGAAAGCCCCCTGTTCCGCAGCAACGAGGTCCTCGGGCCGGATGCCGATATCGACCGGACCGGGCGCTGCCGAAGAACGCCCCAGAACGAGGCCGCCGGAGCGCACCGTGCCGTCGGCCGCAATATCGCCATCCAGGATGTTGATCCCCGGCGCACCGATGAATTCGGCGACGAAGCGGCTGAGCGGATTGGCATAGACCTCCAGCGGCGTGCCGATCTGCACGATCCGGCCGCGATCCAGCACGACGATGCGGTCCGCCATTGTCATCGCCTCGACCTGGTCATGCGTGACATAGACCGAGGTGGCGCCGAGGCGCTGGTGCAGCGCGCGGATCTCCGTGCGCATCTGGACGCGCAGTTTCGCATCGAGATTGGAAAGCGGCTCGTCGAACAGGAACAGCGCCGGCTTGCGCACGATCGCCCTTCCCATCGCGACGCGTTGCCGCTGGCCGCCGGAAAGCTGGCGCGGCTTGCGGTCGAGAAGCCCCGAAAGGCCGAGAAGCCGGGCGGCATCGTCGACCGCCGCGTCGATCTCGGCCTTCGGACGGCCGGAGAGCTTCAGGCTGAAGCCGATGTTCTGGCGCACCGTCATGTGCGGGTAGAGCGCGTAGGACTGGAACACCATCGCGATGTCCCGCTCGCGCGGTTCGAGCCCCGTGACGTCGCGGCCGTCGATGCGCACGGCCCCCGCGTCCGCATCCTCGAGGCCGGCGATCACGCGCAAGAGTGTCGATTTCCCGCATCCCGACGGGCCGACCAGCACGAGGAATTCCCCGTCCTCGATATCGAGCGCGATCTGCGAGAGCACTTCCGTCCCGCCGAACCGCTTGTCGATGCCTTCAAGATCAACTCTTGCCATGGTTTTCCCTATTTCAAGGCGCCGCCGGTCAGGCCCTGGACCACGAAGCGCTGGCCGAAGATCATCAGCACCAGCGCCGGCACGATCGCGATCATGGAGGCGGCGGCCATCGGGCCGTTCTGGATTTCAAACTGCTGCGCGAACTGGGCAATGCCGATAGGGACCGTCGCCGAGGCCCGCGATGCGAGGGTGAGCGCGACCGAGAACTCGTTCCAGCTGAACACGAAGGCAAGCACGCCCGCCGCGATCAGCCCCGGCGCCACCAGCGGCAGGACCACCTTCCGGAACACCTGGAACGGGGTACAGCCATCGACGCGCGCCGCATCCTCCAGTTCCACCGGAATGTCGCGCACGAAGCCCATGAGCAGCCAGACCGTCAGGGGCAGGTTCAGCACGACATGGATGAGGATCAGCGCCGTCAGCGTGTTGTAGAGGTCCAGCCATCGGAAGATCAGATACCAGGGACCGACCAGCGTCAGCGTCGGCATGACGTGGAAGACCAATGTCCATCCCAGGAACAGCCGGGAGACGAGCCTGGCATGCTTCTGCCGCTCCAGCGCGTAAGCCGCGAGAAGCCCGATCGCCAGCGTGATGGCGGTGCTGACGACCGCGACGGTCACGCTGTTGGACAGGTTGCGGACGAAGTTCGAGCGCCGTCCGAACAGGACCTGCTGGTAGTTGGCGAGCGTCGGGTCGAACAGGACCTCACCGGTCGCGATCGAGATCTCGGTCTTGAACGAGGTCGCCAGGATGTAGAGGAAGGGCGCCAGCGTGAAGACGACGGACAGGGCCAGAAGCGCATGGCCGAGCACGAGGCTGCGGCCTCTCAACTCAAACATCGCGCGCCTCCACCCAGCGCATGCCGAGGCGCGCCGTCAGGAGGAAGACCAGGATCATCGCGACCGTGACCACCGAAAGAAGCGCACCGTAGCCCATGGCGTTCTGCTCGAAATAGACCTTGTAGAGACGAAGGCTCAGGACCTCGGTCGACGTGCCCGGCCCGCCACCGGTGAGGAGCACGACCTGGTCGAACACCTTGAAGGCCGCGATCGAGCGGAAGATGAAGGCGACCGCGATGGCCGGCGCCAGGAGCGGCAGAACGATATGGCGCAGGAGCTGGCGGCGATTGGCCCCGTCCATCCGCGCGGCCTCGATCACCTCGCGCGGCAGGCCTTCGACACCCGCGAAGAGGATGAGGAAGACAAGCGGCGTCCAGTGCCAGATATCCACGGCGACGACGGACAGGAGGGCGATCGAGGTTTCCGAAAGCCAGCCGACCTTGGCAAGGCCGAGCGCTTCGAGAACCTGGTTGATGAGGCCGAAATCGTAGCTGTACATCAGCCGCCACATCGCACCGATGGCGACGGGCGAGACGAGGATAGGCAGGATGGTCACCGTGCGGATGAGCCCCTTGCCGCGCCGGACCGAGGCGGCGAGCAGCGCGAGGGCGATGCCGAGCAGGAGCTCCACCGAAACGGAAAGGACGACGAAGAGAAGCGTGTTCCAGGTGGCGGTCAGGAACAGCGTGTCATCGAGGAGAAGGCCGAGATTGGCCAGCGGCTTGAACGCCCATTCGGTCCTGCCGCGCGAGATCGTGATCTCCGCCAGCGCCATCGCAAACAGGTTCACCATCGGCACGACCGTCAGGAGAACCAGCAGGATCGTCGCCGGCCAGAGGGCGAAGCGCCGGAACGTCTGCTTGCGGCGGGGTGCCCTGTGAGGACGCCCCGCTTCGTCTCGAATGGCTGCACGCACAGTCATGCCCCTGCCCGCCTCACTGCGCGAGGTCGGGCAGGCGGCCGGTCTTGCGGCCGGAGCTCTTGAAGATCGCCTCGATCTCCGCAGCGGCCGTATTGAGCGCGGCGGCCGGCGTCAGCTCGCCGATCAGCGCCTGGTTGAGGCGCAGGCCGAGAACCTCGTCCACCTTGGCCGCTTCGGCATAGCCGAACAGGCTCACGGCGCCGTCGAGATTGGAGAGATACGCCTTGACCCAGAAATAATCCTCTTCATCGGCAAGCGGCTCCAGCACATCGCCGCGAACCGGCACGCCACCCGCTTCGACATAGGCTTGCTGGGCGGGCTTGGAGACGAACCATTTGAGGAAGGCGAGCGCGGCCTGCTTTTCTTCCGGCGAGATGTTCTGCGGGATCGCGGACACCCAGTTGCCGATGGGCGACGGACGTTTCCTGCCGTCGACGGTCGGGTTCGGCACGGCGCCGAGCTTGCCGGCGACCACGGACTTGGCCGGATCGGTCAGGCTGGACATCGCCGCCACCACGACCTGGATCTCGGCAGCCTTGCCGGCGGCCATCAGCTGGATCACGTCGTTCTGGGTGAGCGCCGCGACGTTCTCGGGGCCGCAGCCCTTGATGATGTCGAGGAACTTGGTGAGCGCGGTCAGCGCCTCGGGACTGTTGACGGTGACGGTATAGTCGCCGTTCTCCATGTCGGCGGCGATGTCGGCGCCGTGCGCCAGCAGGTAGGGCGACCACTCGAAGCGGATGGAGCCGCGCTCGCCGCGCGTCACATATCCATAGAGGCCGGACGCCTGCTGCACGGCCTTGCAGCGCGCCGCGACATCGTCGACCGATACCGGCGGCGTCAGCTTCGCTTCCTCGTAGACATCCTTGCGATAGACCTGCATGTGGGTGTTGCAGTTCGGCGGAACGCCGTAGAGCGCGCCGCCGTCCGGCGTGCGCCAGCGCTTGTCCGCGTTCCACCAGTGCGTCAGCCCGCAGGCGAAGGCCTCCTCCGGCAGCTTGAATTCGGGATCGATCTCGCTAAGCGGCGTCAGCGTGCCCGCCTCGTAGAACTCCACCGTCCAGCCGCCGTCGATATTGAGCAGTTGATGGGTGCTCTCCGCGCCGCGCACGGCGTTGCGGGCCTTTTCCAGCATGCCCGAATAGGGCGTGACGTCGAGCTCCACCTCATTGCCGGTTTGCTCCTCGTAGAGGGCGACGGCCGCCTCATAGCCCGAGAACCAGGGCGAGGCATTGATCAGAATAGTGATCGGCACCTGTTCGCCGACCTCCGGGAATTCCTCCTGCGCGAGCGCGGGCGTCGCCGCCAGCCCCGTGGCCATCAGCGCCGCACCGAGCGTCAGGCGCCCCCGCCTGCAGCCCATCCGAAACGTCCTGTCCATCACTTTATCCTCCGTTGGCCCTCTAGTCGCCATGCTAAAAAACGATGTATTTTATAGACTTTATTGACAAAACTACCGGCGGGGCGATGATGTAAAATGAAATGATTGGGCCTTATCCATAACTCCAGGGAATGAGATGGATAGAAATCTTCGCGCGTTCCTTTCCGTAGCAAGAAAGGGCAACCTGACCGCCGCTTCGGAGGAAATTGGTCTCACGCAGCCCGCTGTGACGAAAACGATCCGCCGACTCGAATCCGAGCTCGGCGCCGAACTTTTCTCGCGCACGGCCCGCGGCATGTTCCTGAACGGTACCGGCAAGCGTTTCCTGCAACGCGCCGAGGCCATCGAGAACCAGTACCGCTTCGCCGCGGAGGAAATGGCCGCCGAGCAGCGGCATGAAAAGGCGGTCCTGCGCATCGTCGCCGGCGTCGCCTATCAGAGCGGCCTTGCTGCCCGCTTCGTCAGCCGGCTCCATGCCGACTTCCCGCGCACGATGATCGAGCTGCGCGCGGACCTCCTCGCGCCCACCCGCCCGGAGCTGATGCGCGGCGACGTGGACATCATCCTCGGCGCGCTAGTCGGCAATCCGCCGGAAGGGATCACGACCCATCCGCTGCTTTCCGCCAATGTCGTGGTCTTCGCCGGGCCGCTCAATCCGCTTCATCGCAAAGAGCATGTCACATTGGCGGACACCGTCCCCTACCCTTGGGTGCTTCTTCACCGTGACGACCAGACCGCCGACCGCCTCACACGCGCCTATGACGACCTTCGCCAGCCGCCGCCCCATATCGGCCTTGCGGCCCACACGATCGAAGCCTGCCTCGATATCGTCGCGAATTCCACGGCGCTGACGGCGGCGGTCGATCCTGTCCGTCCGCTCGCCCAGGAACGGGGCCTGCGCATGCTGCCCCTCGCATCCCCCTTGTGGAGCTTCGAATCCGGCGTCTGGGTCCGGGCATCGTCGTTGGGCTACCCCATCATCCAGCGCGCGATCGAGATTCTCGATGAGCTGTGCACGCCGCTGCGCGATAAAAATTGGTCATGACCGGCGGCCCGCAATTTCATTTCCCGGCCGGACAGGGCGCCGCTACGGTCCGTCACCCTTTCACCAGCAGCGGAGCCTTCGGTGACAAAACGGCCTAACGTGATCGTCTTCTTCACAGACCAGCAGCGTTTCGACACGACCGGCGTGCACGGAAACCCGATGGGGCTGACGCCGAATTTCGACCGGATCGCGCAGATAGGCACGCATGTCGCCAACGCATTCACCTGTCAGCCGCTCTGCGGTCCCTCGCGCGCCGCGTTGCAGACGGGACGCTACGCGACGGCGACGGGAGTCTTCCGCAATGAGATCGTCCTCGACCCCGATATCCCGACCCTCGGCCGCGTCTTTGCCGAAAACGGCTACCGTACCGGCTATATCGGCAAATGGCATCTCGCCGGCGAGGATCCCGTTCCCCCGGCCATGCGCGGCGGCTATGAGGACTGGCTGGCGGCGAACCATCTCGAATTCGTCTCCGACGCCTATGACACGCGGCTCACCGACGGCGACGGCGTCGAGCATCGCCTGCCGGGTTACCGCGTCGATGCGATGACGGACGCCGCCATCCGCTATATCGACACTCACAAGGACGCACCCTTCCTGCTGTTCGTCTCCTTCCTGGAGCCGCATCACCAGAACCATACCGACGATTATCCGGCTCCGACGGGCTATCGCGAGGAGCTCCAGAAGCACCTGTGGACCCCGCCGGACCTCAAGACGCTGCAGGGCACGTCGAGTTGGCACCTGCCCGGGTACTACGGCATGGTCAAGCGTCTCGACGAAGCCTTCGGCCGGTTGCTCGATGCGCTGAAGAGCCTCGGCCTCGAGGACGATACGATCGTGCTCTTCACGTCCGACCACGGCTGCCACTTCAAGACGCGCAACGACGAATACAAGCGCTCCTGCCACGAATCCTCCATCAGGGTGCCGATGGCGCTGGCGGGCCCGGGTTTCAACGGCGGCGGGCGGGTGCGCGCGCTGGTCAACAACACGGACATCGCCCCGACCCTCATCGAAGCCGCCGGTCTTCCGGTTCCGGAAAGCATGCAGGGCCGCTCGATCCTGCCGCTCCTTCGCGATCCGAAATCCGACTGGCGGGAAGAGAGCTTCGTTCAGGTCTCCGAAACCGAAACCGGGCGGGCGATCCGCACCGCGCGCTGGAAATATGCCGTGACGGCGCCCTACGATGCCGGCCGGTCCGGCGCCGACGAATACGAGGAGACGGCGCTCTACGATCTCGAGAGCGACCCCTACGAGCTGGTCAACCTGATCGGCATGCCGGCCTTTGCAGCGGTGACGAGCGACCTTCGCGCACGCCTCCTTGGTTGGATATTGGAGATCGAAGGCGAGAACCCGGCGATCATCCCGCATCCCGAGCGGTATCAGCGGCAGCACCGGCTGAGCCCGCGGGACCTTCTCGACGACTATCGCAACGGTCAGGTGGGGCGCGGCCATGGGGGTGCATGAAGGCAAGGGCTGCTGCGTGCCGAACCGGGAGAACCGCCTGCCGGCCACCGCTTCCGCATCGTCCGCCAGCCCACCTACCCCGGACACCGGCGACATGGCCGCCATCCCGGCAGGCCCATTCCGCATGGGCGACGACGGTCCCGACGGCTTTGCCGCCGATGGCGAAGGCCCGTCGCGGACCGTCCACGTCGATGCCTTCCTCATCGACAGGACTGCAGTCACCAACGCCGCATTCGAGCGCTTCATATCGGCGACCGGCCACCAGACCGACGCCGAACGATACGGCTGGTCCTACGTGTTCCATGCGGCCCTGCATCCGGCAGCCGCCCGCTTCGTCATGGATGCCAGCGTGCCGGCCGTTCCGTGGTGGCTCGCCGTTCATGGCGCGACCTGGCGGACGCCGGATGGGCCGGGCTCCGAGCTGGAAGGACGCGAGGACCATCCCGTCGTACATGTCTCCTGGCGTGATGCATCGGCCTATGCCGCCTGGGCCGGAAAGCGGCTCCCGACAGAGGCGGAGTGGGAAAAAGCCGCACGGGGCGGGCTCGATGCCAAGCGGTTTCCCTGGGGCGACGACCTCAATCCCGGCGGCGAACACCGCTGCAACATCTGGCAGGGCGAGTTTCCGATGCGCAACACTGCGGAGGACGGCTTCCTTGCCACCGCGCCGGCGCGCAGCTTCGAGCCCAACGGCTATGGGCTCTGGAACACGTCGGGCAACGTCTGGGAATGGACGGGCGACCGCTGGAGCGCGACCTGGCACGCAGCCAATCGCATTGAGACGCGCCGAAACCCTCGTGGCCCCGGCGCAGGAACCGCGCGGGTGATCAAAGGTGGCTCCTATCTCTGCCATGCGTCCTACTGCAACCGCTATCGCAACGCGGCGCGCAGCTTCAACGACGAGGACACGACGACCGGACATATGGGATTTCGATGCGCGAGCGATCCGCTGATGGGTCATGATCCCGCCTGATCACGGACGCATTCCGATGCGCGTCGAAACGCACGACGATTAAGGTCGTCCGATGTCGCCGCGACACTGCGGCAGCTCGCTGGGGCATAGCAACCGGCCGGAACGTGCGGTCGAGCAGCCAGTATCCATGACGCGGCAGGTCCAGATCGTCTGCGGCCAACCGCGGCAGACGCTGCAAACTATGACACATCTCGCACCGCCCCGCATCGGCAGGCTAGCTTACACCTTCAGCAATCCGACAACCGTGCGGATCATCAGCCGTCAGACAGCGCGCGATGCCCCTGATGCCGTTGCAGCGGACGGCTCCATCATTGTTGTCGAAGGTCAGGGCGAAAGCGCCTGGGGGCCGGTGACCGGCATTGTCGCCACGCGAAGCGCCGGTAGTTCCAAAACGGACACGCCCCTGATCGAGACACCACAATCTGTTTCCGTCATCTCGACCACAGAAGTGAAGGAGCGCGGCGCTCAAAGTATATCGGAGGCACTGCTTGGAACTCCTGGCGTTGTAACCGAGACGCTTGGAAGTGACGTCCGTTACGACATAACGTCGGTGCGTGGCTTTACGCCGAATACCTTCCTCAACGGTCTGTCACTGCCCCTGGGCTATCTCAGCGGTACACATGGTCTGCCGCAGGTTGAGCCTTACGGTCTGGAACGCATCGAGGTACTTCGCGGCCCTTCGTCCGGCCTTTACGGACAGGTTCCTCCGGGCGGCCTTCTCAATCTCGTCAGCAAGCGTCCGACCGAGGAGGCGTTCGGTGAGGTGCAGCTTCAGACCGGATATCCTGGCCGCGCGCAGACTGCTTTCGATATCGGCGGTCCCGTCACCGAAGATGGCTCTTTACTCTACCGCCTGACCGGTCTTGGCCGGATTGCGGATACGCAGGTCGATACCCAGGATGAGAAGCGCCTGTTCATCGCGCCAAGCTTCACATGGCGCCCGACGGACGACACGACATTCACCTTCCTGTCTTCCTATCTAAAAAACGATTCAGGCACGACCGGCACCATGGTTTCGGCGGTCGGCTCCCTCTATTCGAGCCCGAATGGACGCATTTCCACGAGCACCTATCTCGGCGAAAAAGACTACGACAGTTTCAAGCGAGAGCTCGGGACAGTAGGCTACGCATTCGAGCACCGCTTCAGCGACGACCTGATCTTCCGCCAGAACCTGCAATACGCGGATTCGAAGACCGACAACCACGCGATCATGACCAACGGCTATGTCATCGGCAGCGACCGTCTTCTGAACCGACGCGCCGCACATATCATCAATAATGGCACGCTCTTCTCGGTCGACAACCAGTTGCAATGGAACGTCGACACTGGCCCCCTCGAACATAAAATTCTCGTCGGCGTCGATTACCAGAAGTTCAAGAACGAGTTCTGGTATCGCCTCGGAAACGCGCCGAGGACGATCGACGCTTATGATCCGAACTATTCGGGTTACTCGCCGACGTCCTGGACCATCAACAACCAAAAGTCGCAAGACGTGTCACACACACGCCATTCAGGAGGTTCCCTCGCTCTGGATCATAGATGATGTGCTTTGGCAAGGGGCGAAGAAACGACAAGGCAGTTGACCTGCTTCCTGATCGTGTTCACCAACTGGATGCGGCGCGATTTGGAGGAATCGCGCCGCCCACGCCGAGAATGGGGAGAAGCCTTTCCCGGCGCGTCTGGAATGTACAGAAACGATTGACGCGGTGTGCGGCCGGCGAAAAGGTTTCTCAATAGACGACGACGCTACGGATGGACTTGCCCTCGTGCATGAGGTCGAAGCCCTTGTTGATGTCCTCGAGCGGCATGGTGTGGGTGATCATCGG